>DATJBI010000077.1:0-43078 GCA_035515435.1 Anaerolineales bacterium | reverse complement strand
AATTTTCTCAAAGGCTCCTGGGGCTGGGTGGCGCTGTCGGTCCTGCTCGGCGCCCTGACCATTGGCAGCAGCGTGGCATTGATGGGCACCTCGGCCTGGTTGATCTCCGAAGCCGGACTGCACCCTTCCATTGCCGTCCTGTCGGTTGCGATTGTCGGGGTGCGCTTCTTTGGCATCGGGCGCGCCGTGTTCCGTTATCTCGAACGTCTCGTTTCGCACAACGTCACGTTCACCTTGCTGAGCCGTCTGCGCCGCTGGTTCTATGAAAGGATCGAACCGCTGGCCCCGGCACGTCTGCTGGAATATCGCGCCGGCGACCTGCTGGCGCGCATCATCAGCGACGTGGGCACGCTGGAGAACTTTTATGTACGCGTGCTTGCGCCGCCCCTGACCGCGCTCCTTGTGATGACGGGGGTCTCCCTCTATCTCGCCTCCTGCAGCCCCCAGCTGGGGGCCCTGTTCATTGTCTTTTTTGTGCTGCTGGGCGCGATCCTGCCCCTCCTGGCGCGAAGGATGAGCCGGCGCCCGGGCTCGGAGGTCATCCGACAACGCGCGGACCTGAATATCCAGATCGTGGACGCCGTTCAGGGCCTGGCGGACATCCTCGCCTTCGGCCGGGCGCCCGAACGCCTGGCACAGCTCCACTTGAACGGAAGATCCTATGGGGATTCGCAGACACGCCTGGCGGGGATCAACGGCATTCAATCCGCCCTTTCCGCCTTCCTCAGCAACCTGGCCCTGTGGGCCGTACTCTACTTGTGCGTTCCCCTCGTCACGGCCGGACGGTTGGACGGCGTGCTGCTTGCTTCCCTGGCCCTGATCACGCAGGCCTCGTTTGAAGCGGTCACGCCTCTGCCGCTGGCCGCGCAAATGTGGGTCACTTCACGCGAAGCCGCGCGGCGGTTGTTCGAAGTGGTGGACACGGAGGCGGCGGTCAGAGAAGAGGCCCGGGCTCCGGCGCTCCACGGGATGAGGGCCGATGCCGGTCCAACGCTGCTCGAATTCTCGGACCTGTCCTTCACATATCCCGGGGGGGCCCGTCCGGCCCTTCAGCACATCAGCTTCGAGCTCCCCCGCGGCACCGCCGCTGCCATTGTGGGACGGAGCGGCGCGGGGAAAAGCACGATCGCCAACCTGCTGCTGCGATTCTGGGATTACGGATCGGGAGAGATCCGTTTGGGCGGCGCATCGCTCCGGGCCCGGACGCCCGACGAGGTCCGCGCCGGGATCGCGTATGTCGCACAGAACACATATTTCTTCAACACCTCGGTCTACGAGAATTTGCGCATGGCGCGTCGCCGGGTGACCCGCCAGGAAGTGGAGGCGGCCGCGCGCGGTGCGCAAATCCATGACTTTATCATGGGACTGCCGCAGGGCTATGACACGTGGATCGGGGAAGGCGGGCTTCGGCTCAGCGGCGGTGAACGCCAACGGCTGGCGATAGCACGCGCCATCATCAAGGATGCACCCTTCCTGATAATGGATGAACCGACCGCCAATTTGGATGCGGTGACCGAACGGCAGGTGCTGGGGACCCTGTTCGATCTGATGCGCGGAAAGACCTCGTTGCTCATTACGCACCGTCTGATCGGTCTCGAGAACGTGGAGCAGATCCTGGTGCTGGATCAGGGCCGGATCGTCGAACGCGGCAGGCACGGGGCGCTGCTGGAGGGCGGGGGACTGTATCAGCGCCTGTGGAGGCTACAAAATCGGGTGCTGCTGGACGCTTGATTTTGCTTGCATCTGTCGAACGAGCGTGCTATAATGCAGTCAACTTCCCCCATCTTTGACAAGCCACTAATTAGGATGCATACGGTTCTATCCGCTTGGGCTCGTCAAATCCACAGACCATCTTGAAAGAAAACCCATTCATCCGAACCAATCTATCGTGAAATCAGCCCGCACCCATGGGGGCGCTGGCTTCGCATCCATTTCATTCAAAAGGCCTTGAATTCACATGAAAATACTCGAACTTGAAAACGAACCACTGGCGAAACTGCGCAAGCTCGCCAAAGAAGCGAACGTGCCGAATTTCAACCGGCTGAAAAAGGAATCGCTCATCCTGCAGATCCGTCAGGCGGAGGCGCAGAAAGACGGCATCGAACTGCGCGGCGGGATCCTGGAGATCATGAGCGAAGGGATCGGCTTTCTGCGGGCAGCCAATTACCGGATCACCGACCAGGATGTGTATGTCTCGCAGGCCCAGCTCCGCCGTTACGATCTGCGCTCCGGGGACCTGGTGATCGGACATGTCCGGCCGCCCCGGGAATCGGAGAGACATTTTGGACTGCTGAAGGTGGAAACGGTGAACGGCATCGACCCGGAGGAGGCCACCCGCCGGGAAGTCTTTGAGAATCTCACCCCGATCTTTCCCGACAAGCGCTTCGACCTGGAGATCGATCATGACACTCTGGCGACGCGTCTGATCAATCTCGTCACGCCCATCGGACGCGGCCAGCGCGGCTTGATCGTCTCGCCTCCCAAAGCGGGCAAAACCACCATTCTCAAGCAGATCGCAAATTCCATCTCAACCAAATATCCCGATGTGCATTTGATGGTCGCCCTGATCGGCGAACGTCCGGAAGAGGTCACCGACATGGACCGCTCCGTGGATGCGGAAGTGGTTGCATCCACGTTCGACGAGCCGGTCACCTCGCACGTGCGCACCGCCGAGATCGCCTTAGACCGGGCTAAGAGAATGGTGGAGATCGGGCGCCATGTGGTAATCTTAATGGACTCGATCACGCGCCTGGCACGGGCCTACAACCTGGTGGTCAACCCCTCCGGCCGCACGCTTTCGGGCGGGATGGATCCATCGGCCCTCTATCCGCCGAAACGTTTCTTCGGAGCGGCGCGCAACATCGAAGAAGGCGGCTCGCTGACCATTATCGCAACCTGCCTGGTGGAGACCGGTTCACGCCTGGATGACGTGGTCTACGAGGAGTTCAAAGGCACCGGCAACATGGAATTGCTCCTGACGCGCAAGCTGCAGGAACGCCGCATCTTCCCGGCGGTGGACATCGAGCGTTCCTCCACCCGCCGCGAGGACCTGCTGCTGGGGCCCGATATTATGCAGCGTGTGTGGCTGATGCGCCGCATGTACTCCCAAATGGTCTCGGCCCCGCCCGGCGGCGCGGGCATGGACCAGACCGTGGCGACCGAAGCCATTCTGCAGCGCCTGGAACGCTCGAAGAACAACCAACACTTTCTCGAGACTTTGACGGAGGAAGTCTAATCATTGCAGAAACATGGAAAAGAAAAACACTCCTGGACCATTAACGGAATTCCTCAATAACAATCGTTTCGGCCTGATCTCGTGGGCGGTGACTGCGCTCATTGTCGCGGCGCTGGCGGGATTCGGATTCTGGTGGATCCAGACCGGGTCCGCCGCGCCGAGCGCCGCGCCGACCGCCGGGCCCACCCCAAGCCAGGCTGCAGCCGCGCCCCCGACCTCCACGGCGGGCAGCGCCGCCTCCGGCCCCGCCATCGGACGCCAGCTCGAATTAAAGACGGACCTGTCCGATCAGATCAACACCGCGGTCATCCAATATCAGGTGGTGATGGGCGACTCATTGTTCGCCATTGCAAAGCAATACAACATCAAGCCCGAAACCATCCTTTACAGCAACAAGACCAGTCTCAACGACAATCCTGAGAACCTCAAGCCCGGGATGACCCTGACCATCCCGCCGGTGGACGGCATTCTTTATACCTGGCAGCAGGGGGACACCCTGCAAAAAGTGGCCGACGAATTCAAAGCCAAACCGGACGATATCCTGAATTGGCCAGGCAATAATCTGGATCTGACCGATCCGCAGATCAAGCCCGGCACCGTCATCATGGTCCCGGGCGGTCAGCGCCAGTTGATCGATTGGACCCAGTTCATCCCGACCATCTCACGCGGCACGACGGGGGCCGGCACGGGGACCTCCAATATCGGGACCGCCCAATGCGGCGCGGGTCCGTCCGGTCCGGTTTCGGTCTGGCCCATCCTGGGCGAGCCGCACGTGCTCTCCGGCTATGATTACATCGTGCCGACCCATCTGGGGATCGATATCCTGGCTCACGTCGGCGATACCGTGGTGGCGGCCGGCAACGGCGTGGTCGTGATGGCACAGGGCGGCGACAATTATGGGTACGGCAACGTGATCGAGATCGATCACGGCAACGGCTATGCCACGATCTATGCGCACCTGAGCGCGATCGGGGTCAAGGTCTGCGAGCCGGTTTACGCGGGCCAGGCCATCGGAGCCTCCGGTGCGACCGGCAACGTCACCGGCCCGCATCTGCACTTTGAGGTGCGGTTCGGCGGCGGCAACAAGAACCCGTGGGATTTCGTTCACTAGATGCACACGGCTGAACTTCAAGCCGCTCTGCGGGACCTCCCGCTGGGCGGCTTCCGTTTTTTTGAGAGCACCGGCTCAACGAACGATGAGGCGCTCGAGTGGGCGCAGGAGGACGCGCCCGATCTGGCCGTAGTCATTGCCGATGCCCAGACGGGCGGGCGCGGCCGGCTCGGACGGAAATGGTATACGCCCGCCCAGACGGCGCTCGCCTTCAGCCTGATCCTGCGCCCCACCCCCGCTGAAATGCGGTATGCCGGGCGCGTGACCGGCTTGGGCGCACTGGCCCTGGCCGATGCCGTGTCGGAACTTGGACTGCAGCCTCAGGTCAAATGGCCCAACGATGTCCTGATCGGCGGAAAAAAGGCGGCGGGCATCCTGGTCGAGGCCGCCTGGGCAGGCGATACGCCGGAGGCGTTCGTGCTGGGGATGGGCGTCAACGTGAGGCCCGCCTCTGTGCCGCCGCCCGAGCGCGTTTCGTTTCCGGCAACGAGCATCGAAACCGAACTCGGGCGGGAGGTCGACCGCCTGCAGCTCGTGCACGGGATCTTATTCGCGATGCTGGGCTGGCGGTCCCGGCTGGGAGCGGATGAGTTTGTCAGGGCCTGGGAATCGTCTCTGGCATTTCGCGGGGAAGAGGTCCAGCTGATGGCGCCTCCGGAGCCGCCCTGGACGGGAAAAGTGCTCGGCCTGGCACCGGACGGCAGCCTGCGAGTGGAGGCCAATGACAAAATCCTTACAGTCCGGATAGGTGAGATTCAGCTGCGCCCCGCGCTGTGATAGAATCACAGAAAAAGAGAGATGACCATGTTTGATAATCTGCGTGAACAGGCAAACTCGACACCGTTTTACGAGGGCGAGGCCCAATTCCAATCTGTGGAGGAACCCAGGTCCGCTCCCAGTGCGTCCTCGGGTCGGTTTCTGGGCATGACGCCCGCGCAGCGCTTCATCCTTTCGGTGATGGTGATGATCATGGTCTGCACCATCGGCGCGATGTTCCTGGTGGTCACCGGAAAGATGGGATTGTTCTAACCCCCAATCCCGGTCTGACGAACGAAGAACCCGGAGAGCGGCCGCTCTCCGGGTTCCCTTTTTAAGCGGGCTGCGGGGGCTCTTCTTTCTCCTCGCCCCCGTTGAGCTGGGCGCCGGCGCGCTTCAATTCCTCGGCCGCGATGCGTGCCACGGAGGCCACGTAATCGCCTTCCTGCGGTTTGATCAGATGAACGCCCTTGGTCGCGCGTCCCGACTGCTTGACATCCTTGACCTTCAGACGCAGCACCACGCCGTTCGCAGTGATGATGGTCAGTTCGTCGTCGTTGCGGACCACACGGGCCGCGGCAATCTTGCCGATCTCGTCGAATGCTTTTTGATCCACGGTGGCGATGCCGCGCGTGGCGCGCCCCTTGGGGGTGTAATACTTCAACGGGGTTTGTTTGCCGAAACCGCCCCTGGTCACGATCAGGAGCGAACCGTCCTTGTCCACCACGTCCATGCTGGTGACCAGATCGCCATCGGCCAGTCGAATGCCCTGCACGCCCGCGGCCTGTCTGCCCATAGAGCGGATCTTGGTCTCACTGTACCGCAGGGCGTGTCCCTGCTCGGTGACGAAGATCACTTCGTCCCTGCCGGAGGTCGGGCGCGCCCAGGCCAGGGTGTCCCCGTCCTCCAGATTCATGGCGATCAGGCCCGAGGGGCGGACCGAGTCGAATTCTTCCATGTTCACGCGCTTGACCCTGCCGCGCACGGTCGCCAGGACGCAGTAGCCGTGCGCGGAAAAATCCGAAACCGCGATGGCGGCGGTCACATGTTCATCCGCATCCAGGCTCAGGACGTTGACGAGCGGGATGCCCTTGGCGGCCCGATCGGCATCCGGGATTTGATAGACCTTCTCGCTGTAGACTTTGCCCTGGTCGGAGAAGAACAGCATCGAGTCGAGGCTGCGGGCAGGCATGAGCATCACGACTTCATCTTCCTCTTTCGTCGTGTGACCCATCACACCGCGCCCGCCGCGGCCCTGCAGCCGGAAGGCCGCCGCGGCCACCCGCTTGACATAGCCGCGTTCGGTGAGGCTGATCAACACGGCTTCATCCTGGACGAGATCCTCCTCGGTGAGCTCCTCCTTCGCATCCGAGGCAATGCGCGTGCGGCGCTCGTCGCCGTATTTTTCGGCGAGTTCCTTCAGGTCGGTCTGGATCAATGCCAGGATCTTCTTCGGGTGAGCCAGCAGGTCCTCGAGATGGGCGATCTGCTCGGCGACCTGCTTGTGCTCTTCCTCGATCTTCCAGCGCTCGAGCGCGGCCAGACGCCGCAGCTGCATGTCGAGGATGGCCTGCGCTTGAAGATCGCTGAGTTTGAAGCGCTTCATCAAGTTGGTTTTGGCGATATCCGCATCCTGCGAGGCGCGGATGGTTTTGATGACCGCGTCGAGATTGGCAAGCGCCAGCAGGTAGCCATCCAGAATGTGCAGACGCGCCCGGGCCTTGGCGAGCTCAAAGTTGGAACGCCGGACCAGCACGGTCTGGCGGTGTTCGATGAAGATCTGCAGCGCCCGTTTGAGCGGCAGCGTGCGCGGTTCGCCGTCCACCAGCGCCAGCATCTGGACGCCAAACGTGGATTGCAGGGCGGTGAATTTATAAAGCTGGTTCAGGACCTTTTTCGGCTGGGCGCCGCGCTTGAGCTCGATCACAATGCTCATGCCGCGCTGGTCCGATTCGTCGCGCAGGTCCGCAATTTGATCGAGCCTGTCCTCGCGCACCAGTTCGGCGATGCGTTCGATCAGCGTCGTCTTGTTGACCTGATAGGGGATCTCGGTGATGATGATCTCGTGCTTGCCGCCTTTGCCCTCCTCGATGTGCGCCGTACCGCGCACGACGATCCGGCCGTGTCCGGTCCCGTAGGCCGATTCGATCCCGGCCCGTCCCACGATGATCCCCCCCGTCGGGAAGTCGGGACCCGGCACGCGCTTCATCAACTCTTCGACGGCGATGTCGTCCATCTGGTCGTAGTTATCGATCAGGAAGACAAGGGCGTCGGCCAGCTCGCGCAAATTATGCGGAGGGATATTGGTCGCCATGCCCACCGCGATGCCGGAGGCACCGTTCATCAGCAGGTTTGGGATGCGGGAGGGCAGAACCAGCGGCTCCTCCAGCGAGTCGTCAAAGTTCGGGCCGAAGTCAACCGTGTCCTTGTCAATGTCGGCCAGCAGTTCCTCGGCCAGACGGTGGAGACGGGCCTCGGTGTAGCGCATGGCGGCCGGCGCGTCGCCGTCGATCGAGCCAAAGTTGCCCTGACCATCCACCAGCAAATAGCGCATGGAGAAATCCTGCGCCATGCGCGCCATGCTTTCATAGACCGCCGCGTCGCCGTGCGGATGGTACTTCCCGAGGACCTCCCCGACGATGCGGGCCGACTTCTTGTAGCCGGAATTGGAACGGATTCCCATATCCTGCATGGCGTACAGAATGCGCCGATGGACCGGTTTCAGCCCGTCGCGGGCGTCAGGCAGGGCACGTGCCACGATCACGCTCATCGCGTAGTCGAGATAAGCCGTGCGCATCTGGGCATCAATGTCTACTTGCTGAATGTTTCCGATTTCCATAGTTTTTTCGATCAGGCACAAAAAGACACGAAGGCTCGTCCTGGACTTCGTGTCTTATATTAGATGAAGTGCAAACTCCGATCAGGCTAATTATACCGCAACATTCGCCTTACTTTCTTGAAATCGTCTGCTCAAAAACCCGGATATACTCATCGGCCACCCGGCCGATATCGAATTCCCTGGACTTGATCAGGCTGGCCTGACGCATGGCCCGCAGCATTTCGGGTGTGGAGAGCAGTCTTCGCAAACAGGCTTCGAAGCCTTGCGAATCACCGGGCTCCAGGAGAAATCCATTCGTGCCGTCCTTCACAATCTCGGCCAGACCGCCGACGCGGCTGACGACCAGCGCCAGCCCCACCCCCACTGCCTGCAGCGCGGCCATCGGGAGACCCTCGGAGAGGGAGGGCATGAACAAGATGTCACTTTGGGCCAGCCGGCTGCTGACTTCACCGGTCTCAAGCCAGCCCGTCATCGTGATCCGGCGTTCCAGTCCGTGGGCCCTGATCTCGGCGCGCATTGCCCCTTCCAGCGGGCCATCGCCCATGATGGTACAGGCCCACTCCAGATCTTTCAGCCGGGATAGAATTCGAACGACCTCGATCGGATTCTTCTGGGGTACCAGCCGGCCCGCAAAGGCGATCTGCGGTGGACAATGGCTCCAGACGTTTTGAACGGGGATATCCTCCAGACTGATGCCGTTGGGAATGACCTGGATCGCGCGCGGATAGCGTTTCAGCGCGAGCTGCCGCGTCGATTCGCTGACCGCGGTGACCTGCGCGGCATCCCGCCAGATGCGAGGCGTAAAAGGATACACCCATTGGAACCAGCGGTCGGTCTTTTCCGGAACGCCCCCGGGCACATCGCCCAGGTGCGTGGTCAGGACGTAAGGAACTCCGGTCACTTTTGAGAGGGACCAGGCCAGGGCCCCGGCCGGCACGGCAAAGTGAACATGGATCAGATCCGGATGTTCGTGCCAGATGCTCCAGAGGCCGGTCAAGAAGCCGACCGCCAGGTAGCTCGACATGGCGAGCAGATCCGCGGCGTACAGCTGCCGGCGAAAGGAAGGCAGCCGGGTGATCCGGATCCCGTCGACATTGCTCCGCAACGGCAGGCCTCTGAAAGAGGGTGTAATGGCATGGACGCGGTGGCCGCGCCGAACCAGCTCACGGGCGGTGTCCAGGGCGATCTTCCCGCCGCCGCCGCCGATCGGCGGAAATTCATGGATGAGGAGCAGGATCTTCATGCCCGACCCTTTTCCCACAGAATGTTCCGGTTCGCAAAGCCCGCGATGCGCCCGGTCCTGGACTCAAGCGAGTCTGGGGGCAGTTCAAACTCAGGCGGCAAGACCTGGACATCAAATATTGTGATGCGGGGGTCTTTCGTTATTTCAATTTCCGAGACTACTTCCCCCTTCTGCAGGTTAAAGACGAGGAGGAGGTTGTCCGTTCCGATCGCAAGCTGACCGTCGGACAATACCAGCAGGCCGCGCAAAAACTTCTCCGTGATCCTGGTATTGGAGATTATGTCTCCATTTGGATCAAAATGAATGAGGGTTCCATGAGAAGTATCCAGGTACAAACCGGTTCCATCATCCAGAATTCGAGCCGAGTGGCTTGGATTCTGCAGCGTGGGCAAGAGCAAATGGACTCGCCAATCCCCCCTGAGATCAGTACTGATCACGGCAGATCTACCCCGAGCCGGCTGGACCACGAGTTCGCTGAGCATTTTCTTTTCCAGCCTCAGCATGCTCCGGACGAGGCGGTTCAGCGACAAAAAGGGTTTCCAGAGATGCAGGCTGATCATCACGCCCTTAAGGATGACCAGGAAAGAAAATGAATCCCCGACAATCAGACCCAGCGAAATGAATAGCCGGCCATCTGGCCCAAAAGTCATGCTGTTCAGGTGAGTCCGGTCATAAGCATCTGACTTAAAGTAGGTGCGCTTACGAAGATCGAATTTCCCATTGGGCGCGTCGCCCTGTTGAGATCCAGGCCGCCAGGGGCCGCCCAATTGCCTCATCAGGTTCTTGTGTGAACGAACGTACTCGAATTCCATCAGTTGGCCGGCCAGATCAAATTTGGCCAGCAGATCATTTGCCGTGGAGCTGACCCAGATCCCGTCATCGACGTACAATATTTCATGGATGGCAGCAACGGACGGATGAGTAAGTGTCCGCAGCAGGTTCCAGTGCGGGTCAAAGAAGAATACTGACGAGTAATTCGCGACCGCCAATTCACCATTTCGAACACCCAGGCCGCGCATGCCGCGCATGCCTCCGCGAGGATTCTGGTCGTGGAGGCGATAGGGGGGTTCGATGCCGTCCGTCTTCATTAATAGTTTACGATCCTCAAAATCGAGCACGTATAACGAGCCGGACGAGCATCGATGGGCCGCTTCGCGGTGAATCGCAGTAATGATCAGTCTGGTCATGATCGCATCAAAGCCTGGT
This sequence comes from Anaerolineales bacterium, assembly GCA_035515435.1. Taxonomy (GTDB): domain Bacteria; phylum Chloroflexota; class Anaerolineae; order Anaerolineales; family Villigracilaceae; genus Fen-1038. The sequence goes on along the minus strand of DATJBI010000077.1, from coordinate 32,688 downwards.
AGATCTGAAGATGGCCCTGCATGGACCGGTCCAGGGAAAATGTTTCCCGCACGTATGCCATGCCGAGTTCCCCCTTATGACGCCAGGCATTCCTCTCCAACAATACGCGCAGGCCTTTTGCATAGTCGCCATCGGAAACCCGGTATCCAAAATCAGAAGCAAAATCATCCGGGTCAATGGCGCTCAGGATGGCGCAGCCATGTCCGGCGGCTTCGACGAATGTGGTTGGCAGACTTTCACGCACGGAGGTATTGATCAGAACCCAGCTTTTCGCCAGCACTTCCACGAGAGCATCGCTGTTAAATTGGTCTACAAAGCCATGGAATTTTACATTGGGCAAGTCCTGATACGCCCTTCGCAGGCGCTGGTCCAGGAGTTTGTTCTGCCCCATTCCAATGACCTCGAATTGAACATCCGGGAATTGACGCGCCAGCTCCAAAAAAACCTCGGGACGTTTGCGCCGGTCCAGCCGCGCCACAAAACACGCCACCGGTCTCTCTGATTTTTGAACGGCTTCGGCAAATGGAAACGGCGACGGCATGAAAAGCGGATCGGCGGACAAGCGATATTTCCGGCGCGCCTTGGGGATCAGCAATTTCGAGGCGGCCAGCCAGCGATCCGCCTGACGCACCGCGCCGTGAACCAGAAAATTATCCTCGTACAAAAAATTCGAAAGCACCTGTGCTTTGCTCCGCGACGGATAGGTGAATTCGATCCACCAATCCTTCAGGTCGCGCGTATCGCGAAACGTGACCACATGCCTGCGCCCCGGCATGGCCCGCTGAGCCAGATAAGTTCCAAAGGACGGCTCCTGCGAATGGTAAATATCCGCATCCGCTTCCCGGAAGAGATCGAGCGCGGAGAGGGGCCGCCGCGATTCGAATCCCAGCACGCGGATCCCGTCGAGCATTTCAAGGGGCTTCTGCTGGGCGCGGCGCGGCACCACGGCGGTCACCTCGATCCCGCGGCGAACCAGCTCTTTTCCGATCATGCGCGTGGAACGGCCGAAGCCGCCATATTTTCCCCAGGCAAAGATCTCGACGCTCACCAGGCAGATTCGCATCACCATCACCTTTTGGCAGGAAGCAGGGCGATTAATTCTATCATGCCGCCAGCCAGGCCCAGCACAACCGAGCGGACATAGAGCAAAAAAGCGTACGCACCGGCCAGGTCAGCCTGGACGCCAAACGTGGACATCAGGAGCACAACACTGACCTCCCGCAAACCGACGCCGCCAACCAGGGTGAGCGGAACCAGAGATGCCAAAAAGAAGATCGAGCGCATCCAGCCCAGTTCCGTGAACGGGATCGGGATCCGCAGGGACTGGATGAGCAGGAAATACGCCAACAGGTTCATCAACTCGCCGCTCAGCCCGACGACCACAAGCACCAGCAGTTCAAGCATTGAGAACCTCGAGTACACGGCCAGCGCGGCGGAGAGTTTCTCGAGGAACTCTCCGGCCTTGTTTAGCAGGAGGGAGCGCGACCGGGTCTTCGTCCGGGCCCACTTCAGGGCCGGCGGCAGGAAACGTGTGGCGGCCAGCCAGACAGCCAGAATGATCAGCAGCAGGAAGACAAAGGTGGCGGGACGGATCAGGGAATGCTCCAGATCGCCAGCCAGCCAAAACATGCCAAATGCAATGGCAATGAACGTGTCGAACAAACGGTTGACCGCAACCGCGGTCAGGGCCTCGGCAGCCTTTCCTTCCCCGGAGAGCTTGTACCAGCGCATGACACTGCCCACCGTGGACAGGGGGGAGAAGAACGAGTAAAACCGGATCACCCAGTTGATCTCGAACAGTTTGCTCACCGGCATGCGGATCCCCTGACGGCGGACCAGGATCCACAATTGGAGGGAGTCCAGATAGGTCGCCGGCAAACCCACCAGGATGGAGATCCAGAAGTAGCCTGGGATGGCTTGGGCGATCGCCTCGAAGACCTTCTGGAAGGGGACGTAGACGAAGAACCCCGCCAGCAGGCCCGCAAACAGGACGATCTCTATGATCCTGACCCAACGAGAGTAAGCCGCAGAGAGGGACATCAATGAATGAGAACGCCCGCCTTTCCAGCGGGCAAGTACGAACGCCGAACACCCCAAGATGCCGAAGGAGGGACTTGAACCCTCACGAGCTTGCGCCCACTAAGCCCTGAACCTAGCGCGTCTGCCAATTCCGCCACTTCGGCCTGCGAAGGGTATTTTATCCGAAAAAGGCCTTTTGTCAACCGGATGGAGAATTCACAACTTAAACACCACTTGCCCACAGCTTTTTCATCCAATTGCAATCTGCCCGGCCTAAAATCAGGATCAAGGCACCGCCCATAAATGGATGAGGTCCCCGAGCCCCTCGCCCTTGCAAGACTGTACGGCAATCCCATTACAGTACTGTCAGGGGAAGTATCTTTTTTCAGCGAGAGACGTTATATTAGTAAAGAAAGGAGTTCCCTATGATCATTCTGATAGGTTCCATTTCCATCCTGCTCCTGCTGGCCCTGGCCGGCGCGAACTTCCTGGTGGATAACATCAGCCCGGACGAGTTGAGCAACATGGGTGTGGAGAGGAAAGTCTGATGGACGAACCCCAATTTCCCTGACCCGGCGCGATACCAAAACGCGCCGGGTTCTTTGTTTAAAGGGGGGACCGCGCGTTGGGGCCGTCGGAACGAGTATAATTAGAGAAGAATTTCACTGGAGCCCGACCGTGGATTTTTCTCTCTCCCCCGAGCATGAAATGACCCGAAAAACGGTCCGCGACTTTGCCCAGAAGGAAGTCGGGCCCGTCATTAAAGAATTTGATCGCAAGCAGGAGCCGATCCCCTGGCTGTTGAAGCGCATGGGCGAACTCGGCATCCTCGGACTGCCCTTCCCTGTCCGTTACGGCGGCCAGGGCATGGATTATCTTTCGCTGGGCCTGGCCTGCGAAGAACTGGAAGCCGTGGATACTCACCTGCGCGTGATCCTGTCGGTGCATGTGGGCCTGTGTGCCATGACGGTCTTTCAATGGGGAAGCGAGGACCAAAAGCAGAGATTTCTCGTGCCATTGGCACGGGGCGAAAAGATTGGATGCGGGGCGTTCACGGAAAGCGGCATGGGCTCCGATCTGGCCGCGCTGCGGACTTCCGCCCGGCGCGACGGTGACGATTACATCCTGAACGGCGAGAAGATGTGGATCTCGCTGGCCTCCAAGGCGGGCCTGGCACTGGTCACCGTTAAGACGAGTTCTGCCTCCCGCCGGCCTTCCGACGGGCTCTCGGCCTTCATTGTGGACCTTTCATCCAAGGGGGTGGGGCGCGGCGACATTCACGGCAAGCTGGGCGTGCGCGCCGGCGCGACAGGCTGGATCAGCTTTGAGGATGTGAGAGTCCCGGCTGCGAACCGAATCGGCGAGGAAGGCGAAGGATTCAAGATCACGATGTCCGCGTTCGATCACGGGCGATATACGGTGGCCTCGGGCGCGGCAGGGATCATCCGGGCCTGCCTGGAAGCCAGTGTAAAATATGCCAGGACGCGCACCACGTTTGGCAAACCGATCGCCGAGCATCAACTCATTCAAGAGAAGATCGCGCGGATGTCGCAGGATTACGAGATCGGCCGCCTGCTGTATTATCAGGTCGGCTGGCTGAAGAACCGCGGCAAACGCTGTACGCGCGAGACGTCCATTGCCAAGAAGTTCGCCACGGAGGCATCCTTCAGCGCGGCAAATGAGGCCATCCAGATTCACGGCGCCTATGGCTTCAGCGACGAGTATGACGTGGAGCGCTATCTGCGCAACGCCAAAGGCGCGATGATCTACGAGGGCAGTTCTGAGATTCAAACCCTGATCCAGGCGGGTTACGCGCTGGGAGCCCGAAGCGACAAAGCCCTGCGCTGTGAGCTGCCCGCCTATGATGAGAAGGCCTGGCAGGGCTGATCGAAGCGCTCCATGGAGAGAAAATGCTCAATTTTGAATTGGTGAGGGAAGGGAAAACGACCGTGCAGGACCTGGTCAAGGGCCTGACCAAGGAGGATCTGCGCCGCGAACTGGACGAAATGTACGACGAGGTCGGGCGGCGGATCGCAGAGGCGACGGATGCGGACGTCGTCTTCCAACCCAGCGACCCGGCCGCCCGGGATCCGTACGCCACGGAGGGCGAAGGCACCCTGGCCTGGACGCTCGGGCACGTCATCGTCCATCTGACGGCCTCGATGGAAGAGGCGGCCTCCATTTCCCAGGAACTGGCCCGCGGCGTGGCATTTCACGGACGGTCGCGCTGGGAGGTGCCATACCAGGAAGTGAAGACAATTGCGTTCTGCCGCGCCCGGCTTGAAGAATCACGGCGGATGGGTCTGGCCGCCCTCGGCCTGTGGCCCGACGCGCCGCACATGGACAACACCTACAGCGCGGCACCCGGCGCACTGCCCCACACGGCCGTCTCGAGATACGCTTCGGGATTGAAGCATGCCTCAGATCATCTTGAGCAGATCAGCGAGATCTTGCGGCAGGCCAAGCAGGCGGCCCAGGCGCGCTAGCAGGATGATCCTTTTTGGGAAATGCAAATGTCCAGGGTCCGCGGGCCAGATCGATCGGTGAGGGCGTCGTGTGCGGGTTGTTCATGATCATGAGATCCGCCGCCGCCGGGCAGGGGAAGACCGCCGCGGAAGGCAAGTTGGGTATCGGGGCCATGATCTGGGCTTGTTGATCCCTTCGGTTGAAACGAAGATCGGACACGCCCGGGGTCAGGGAGCCCCGTGAAAAAAATTGCAAAGGAGTCTCACATTGAAAATCGTAGCCTGCATCAAACAAGTCCCCGACTCGGAAGCGAAGGTCAAGGCCGAGAACGGGCAGGTGTCGTGGGGGGAATCGCCGCTGGTCATCAACCCCTTTGATGAATATGCGGTGGAAGGCGCGCTTCAACTCAAGGAGGCCAACGGCGGAACGGTCAGCGCAGTGTGCATCGGTCCCGAGTCCGCCCGGGAGGCCCTCAAACACGCCCTGGCGATGGGCGCGGATGAGGCCATCCTCGTCTCCGACGCAGCCCTGGGCGCGCTCGATACCCTGGGCGCTGCGCGGGTGCTGGCGGCGGCCATCAACAAGGTCGGCGGCGCGGACCTGGTCACGTTTGGCCGTCAGACGCTCGACGACGGCTCCGGTCTGACCGCCGCGCAGACGGCGCGCCTCCTGGGCTGGCCGATGCTTGGGCTGGTCGGCCATCTGAAGGTCGAGGGCGGCAAGGTGCAGGCTTCGCGCGTCATCGAAGAGGGCCGCCAGATCGTCAATGCAAAACTGCCTGCCGTGTTGAGCATCGTCCAAAGCATCGGCGAACCGCGCTATCCGTCGTTCATGGGAATCCGCAAGGCATCGAAGGCCAACATCCCGGTCTGGTCCTTGAGCGACCTGGGCCTGGCGGCGCCGGCCGCCTTCGTACGCCGGGCCGAACTCATCACGCCGCCCAGCCATGAAGTGGTTTGTGAGATCATCCAAGGCGACAGCCCCGAGCAGATTGCCGAGACGCTGGCCGATAAAATCTTGTCGGAGAAAGTGCTATGAAGACCCTCGTTTACATTGACCACTTCAAAGGCGAGGTCCAGCCCGCTTCCTGGGAAGCGCTGGGTGTGGCGAAAAGCATGGGCAGCGCCAGTGCCGTGATCTTCGGCTCCGGATTGGACGCGCTGGTCAAGACTGCGTTTGAATTTGGCGCGGAGGAGGTGCTCCTTGCCGACGAGGCCGGGCTGCTGGATTATCGCGTCGAGGCGTTTGCCTCCACGCTGTCAGCACTGGCGGCCGCCCGGAAACCCGATCTGATCCTGTTCCCCACCACGGCGCGCACGCGCGAGCTCGCCGCGATGTCCGCCGTGGATTTGAACACCGGCGTGTTGGTGGATCTGACCGGCTTGTCGCTCAACGGCGACAATCTGGTTGCGACGCGTCCGATCTATGAAGGCAAGCTGAATGAGAGGGTAGTGTGCTCGGGCAAACCGGTCGTTGCCACACTGCGGGCGCGTGCCTTCCCGCGTCCCGCGCAAGATCCGGCGAAGGGCGGCGCGGTGATAAAGGTCGAAGCCAAAACGGAATCGCCGACGACGGTGGAAGGATACGAAGTTGCCGAGGCGGTGGTCAGTGTCTCGGACGCAGGCGTGATCGTCTCCGGCGGACGAGGTGTGAGCAACAATCCGTCGCTGACCCCTCCGGCGGGCATGGATGAAAAAGGGGCCGAGATCTGGCGCGCCCAACAGGGCTTCAAGTTGATCGGCGAGCTGGCAGGCGTGCTGGGCGGTGCGGTCGGCGCTTCGCGGGCCGCGGTCGACGGCGGCTACATTCCCTATGCGCATCAGGTCGGCCAGACCGGCAAAGTCGTCGCACCGGACCTGTATATTGCGTGCGGCATCTCCGGCGCGATCCAACACATCGTCGGCATCCGATCCGCCAAGCTGGTGGTCGCCATCAACAAGGATGCCGAGGCGCCGATCTTTAAGGTTGCGCGTTACGGCGTGGTCGGGGATCTGTTTACGTTCGTGCCCGCGCTGAGCGCGGCGTTCAAGAAGAAATTGGGAAAGTAGATCCCCCTCCCACGCAAAGAGCCGCTGCCTGCCGGAGCGCCCGGCAGGACCCCAAGGGGTGAGGGCAGAAATAAAAACAGGGTTGCTTTTCAGCAACCCTGTTCGTTCGTAAACCGGTGATTCTTACGAGATCAGGGTGACGTTGGCGGCCTGCAATCCTTTCGGCCCTTCCTCGATGGAGAATTCCACCTTCTGCTCCGGCTCGAGCTTGCGGTACCCCTCCATCTGCAACGCAGTGAAGTGGACGAACACATCCTCTCCACCTTCGCGGCCGATGAAGCCATAACCCTTGGTGGCGTTGAACCACTTGACGGTGCCTGTATAACGTTCGGACATCTTGCTTTACTCCTGCGGAAAAATTTGCCCCGATCATGGGACGTGGCAGCAAGATTATCATGTCCGTTGGGGTGTGTCAAGTCCGAAATTAATTTTGTTGTTTAAACACGCGGCAGGCTGCAATCGAGCGCCACGGCCCGGGGACACACCGTTGCAGGGCGGTTCTGCTTCGGAAGCCCCTGGCGTTCACTCTTCAAGTTTTCCCAACCATCCGAGATTGAGGCGCTTGCGGAGGGTCGCATAGCGCGAGGTCAAGTGCACCCACGGCAGCGACCAGCGCGTCTGATATTCTGCCTGGCGCATGGCGTTCCGCAGGCCGTCCGGACCGTCGAAGGGTTCCAGCCAGACCCGCGACCTGCCCAACTCAAAGGCCGCGTGCGCGTCCGAGCCGACGGTCCCCGCCAGGTGGTGCTCTTCGGCAAACTCCCTGGCGCGCCGGTTGAAGACCGGACGCATACAGCGTGAGTTGTACACTTCGATGGCATCCACCAGCGGGACGATCTCCAACAGGTCCTGTGTTTGCCATCCGCCGCTGCGCCATTCATCGAACGGATGCGAAACGCTGATAAATGCATTTTCCGCCCGCAGACGCCGGATCGTTTCCTGCGGCGAAAGGCCGGGCGGAATCTCCTCCGTTACAAATGCGGCCAGGATCTCGCCGCGGGTCGTCATGATCTCCTCCCCCACGATGACCCGCTCCGGATCCAGGGCGCGCGCCGCCCGCGCCCCCCCGATCACATTGTGATCGGTGACGATGACACGGTCGATGCCCCTGCGGCGGCAGGCCTCCACCAGCTGCCGGGGCGAGGTGAGGGAATCTTTCGAAAAAACCGTGTGGCAGTGAAATTCAACGCACAGCATTCCGTGATTGTACCTGCAAAGAGATTTCCCCGAATCCATATTTTCGTTATAAAATCAGGACATATGGATGAGGAGAAGCACTTTTACCAAAAACCCTGGTTCAAGAGCCTGGTAGGGGGGATCCTGCTGTTGGGCATTTATGGATATGAATACATATATGAGGGCGGCCTCGTCAATCTGCCCGGGATCGTTTTTGATCTGGTCCTGCTCTTCTTCCTTTTTCAGCTCACGGTCGCCTTCTATGCCCAGTTCGTGCTTCCCATCCATAAGCGCGTCGACCGCAGACAAGTGATCAGCCGTTTATGGCTTCACGCCATGGGCGGGCATGGGCCGGCCATCTTCGTGAAAAACGGCCGTTTGGTGGAAAGCAAGGGCGAGTACAAGAAGCGGGGTCCCGGCGTTCTATGGCTGGATAGTGCCAGCGCAGTCGTCACGCGCACCGATACGGCCTTCAAGAACTTCTGGGGACCCGGCGTACACTTTACAAGCGCCGGCGAAAAGATCGCCAGCGTGATCAGCCTGCATATGCAGAGTCATCGAATTGGGCCGGAGAAGGATGACGATCCCTTCAAGCCGGCCAAGGACTATGCCTCCGAAGAAGAGCACAAAAAGGTCCATGACCGGCAAGTGGCCGTGCGCGCCATCACCCGCGATGGGATCGAGGTCGTGCCGAACATCACGGTCACGTTCAAGATCGATGCCGCGCCCTCCAGGGGCAAGGAAAAAGGCTCGCGCTTCGGCTTCGATCAAGATGCGCTGGAACGCGCCGTGCACGCAGAGGGTATCAGCGCCGGTTCCGGCACGGAGCAGGCCAGACCGGTGGCCTGGAATCAGCTTCCGGCCCTGATCGCGGCCGATCTATGGAGAGAGTATCTTGGCAAGTTCACATTAAATGAATTATTCTGCGCGGGCCTGAAACCGCCGCCGGAGGTCCCGCAGCCGGAAGCGCCGGCCCCTCCCCCCTACAGTGCCATGCGCCCCATCCCGATCCGGGTTGGTTTTTTTTCCAGGCTGCTCCGAAGATTCAACAACTCCTTTGAGATCCGGCTGAAGGAACTTATCCCGGCGGACGAAATCCCAGAAAGCGAACCGGCCGAGCGGCCCGAGAACCGCAGGGGGATCTCTGAACCGAGATCGCAGACGGCGCTCCAGCTCATCAATCAAATGATCAGGGCCCGCATGACACAGGCCGCCGTCCCCGTCCTGGATGAAAGCGGGCAGCCGCTGGAAGGGTTTTTGCTCAGCCAGGAGTTCAAAACGCTGAGCGAGCGCGGGATCAGAGTGTATAGTGTCAGCGTTAACAACCTGCGGTTCAACGAGGACGTTGAGAACCAACTCATCAAACAGTGGAACACAAATTGGCTCGAGAACGCCAGAGCGGACCACACTCGGGTCGAACGGCTGAAACTCGTGAACAGCGAAGGCGGGTATCAAAGGGCGCGGCAGGAGCACGCCTCCGCCTTGAGCCGGGCCATCAGCAACCCGCCCAATGCGGCCTCGGCCCTCAAGGCCCTCCTGCAGCAGATCCAGGCCGAGATCAGGCAGGACGACCGTTTGCTCGGGCGCATCAAGACGGAACTTCAGGATATCGATGAGATCACGAAGTGGCTGGAGTCGAAAGAGCTATGAACAAAAAGGGCCGGCCGGCGGAACAGGCGCCTTCGGCATGGAGCCTGGAAGCAGAACGTTTCCGGGAATTGTTCAACACATGGCTCGACTACCAGGTGGACCGGTTCTTCGATCTATCCATCAACGGACCCGGCTACCGCGCCAAAAGAGTGTTCCTCTTTCGATTGATATTTGTCGTCCTGGGCTTTGCCGTGGAAATGCTGCTGTACAGCGTTTCAAATTTGTTTCTGGCCCATCCCGCGCAGCCGGCCGCCGGCCTCCTGCCGCCGCTCACGGTCGCGATCGGGGGCGTCTTCCGCCTGCTCCTCATCCTGTGGATCCCGGTGTACATTGCCATTGAAATGGGAGGCAACTTCATTGCCGACGTCTTTGAATTGAAGGATGCCGGCGTTGCCTGGAAATTCATCAGCGAGCTGTCCCTGGGAGGCGGGAGCCGGGTGCTGCACATCCGCGAAGGAAAGGTCGCGGCCGAAGACCAGGAATCCCCGATCCTTCTGATCGGCGGGCCGGGCCGGGTGCTGGTGGAGCTGGATACGGCGGTGCTCTTTGAAAAGCCGGACGGCCAGCCTCATGTGATCGGCCCGGCAGAGTTGCAATCCAGAACGCTGGATGGATTTGAACGCCTGCGGGAACCCATCCTCAACCTTCGCGATCAATATTTCGGATACACCGCTTCCGACGCGATCTCAGTCGACAGCCGCAGCCTGGACGGAATACCGATCAGCGCCAAGGACATCCGCGTGGTATTCAGCATTCGCCGCAGCGACCGCGCTTCGGGAAAGCCGGGCAAGGAAAAGCCCTTCGGGTATGATCCGCAGAGTGTCCAGGATCTGATCTACCAACAGCCCGTGCAGGTGCTGCAGGGCGAACATCCCTCCGGAGAGCCGGGCCCCTGGACCAACATGATGCGCTCCATGGTGAGCGGTGAAATCGCCGCCTTCATGAGCCAGAACAAGCTGTCGGAATTCCTCGCCAGCATCAGCACGCCGGAGATCGAGACCCTGGAATACCGCGAAGATACGATCTTGCTGCAGACGTCGCAATACTCTAATCAAATGCCGGACACGGAGCCGCAGGATTTCACCAAGCCCAGCTTTCATCCGAGAACCGAGTTGACCGACCGCTTCATGAAGTATACGGACGGTTTTTCCAAACGCGCCAACGAACGCGGCCTGGACCTGCATTGGATCGGAGTTGGCACGTGGAAAGCGCACAACGACGTGATCAACGTGCGCCACGTGGAGGCCTGGCGGCTCAACCTGGACAACGCCCTGCACTCGAGCGAGGAGGCGCTGGAACAGATCAGGGAAGAGGCCTATCAGACGGAAATCCTGCGGTTGATCAAGAGTGTCCCGCTGGACGCCTATAAGGAAAATCGGGCGAACCTGATCGAAAAGGAAAAATGCATCGAAGCCCTCCTGCAGGATTTTTGGGAGCAGATGGGAAGCGTGCTGGACTTCTATTACGCCAGCCACACCCGCAACCCCGATGTCGATCTGCTCGAAAGAGCGATCCTCAGGATCGAAAGACTGCTCAATATTCCCGGGGGCCAGCACATGGTCGGCGGAGGCAGCCTGAGCAAGGTGAGGACCAGGACCGCATCCCATATTCCAGAGAACGCTCCCCCCGCCCCCGCTTCCAGATCGGAAGAACAGCAATACCGCGAACTGTTGACGAAGCTCCAGGGCAGCTACAGAACAGCCGAAGCCATGATCGCCAATGAGCAAAGGCGCCACTCCGAACTGGCGCGGGAGGAAGCCATGGTGCGCATCCTCAAACGCCTGGAGCGTTACGGCAAGTAGAAGATCCCATGTCCCCCTCCGCCCGGATCGCCCCATCCCGCGAGATCGCCCGCGCACTTCAAACCGGCCGTCCGGTTGTCGCGCTTGAATCAACCGTCATCACCCACGGACTCCCCCGTCCTCAAAACGTTCAACTGGCGCGGGAGATGGAGGCCGCGGTTCGAGCGGAAGGCGCGACGCCCGCCACCGTCGGGGTGATCGATGGAAAGATTCGGATCGGCCTCACCGCAGTGGAGCTGGCCCGGCTGGCGGAGGCCCGCGGGCTGCTGAAGGTAAGCTACCGCGATTTCGCGACCGCCCTTGTTAAAAAAGCCAGCGGCGGGACAACCGTGGCCGGCACGATGCTCGCGGCCGGGCGGGCCGGCATCCGGGTGTTCGCGACCGGCGGCATCGGCGGCATCCACCAGGGGAACGCGTTCGATATCTCGACCGATCTGCGCGCCCTGGCCGAGACCCCGCTGATCGTGGTCTGCGCCGGGGCAAAGGCGATCCTGGATCTGCCCGCCACGCTCGAATATCTGGAAACCATGGGCGTGCCGGTGGTCGGCTATCAGACCGATCGGTTCCCGGAGTTCTATTCGCGCGACGGCGGCCTGGACGTCAGCGTGCGGTTGGAGTCGCCGCAGGAGATCGCGGAGTTTGCCCGGGTGCATTGGTCGCTTGATCTGCGAAGCGCGGTGCTCGTGACCAATCCCATTCCGACCGCCGAGGCGATCCCCAGGTCCGAGATGGCACCCATCATCGAGCGTGCCTCCAGGGAAGCCAGAGAGAACGGGATTCACGGTCAGGCCCTGACACCCTACCTGCTGGAACGGCTGAGCCAGTTGACCGGCGGGCGCTCGCTGCGCGCCAACCTGGCTCTGCTGCTTAACAATGCGCGACTGGCCGCACAGATCGCCGTGGCGCTGGCCGGGAGCCAACGGGGGCGGAGGATCTAGCCATGCAGAACGAATTCACCCTTAGCGATATTATCCCCGCCCTGCCAGAACAGATCTATCGGGCCTGGCTTTCCACCGATGGACACAGCCGGATGACCGGAAGCCCGGCCGAGGTCGACGCCCGTCCCGGCGGCAGCTTCACGGCCTGGGATGGATATATCTCAGGCGAAACACTGGAATTGGACCCGTATTCCCGCATCGTCCAGGCCTGGCGCACAACGGAGTTTCCGGAAGGCAGCCCCGATTCACGCGTGGAGATCCTGCTCGCGGGGGTGGAGGGCGGGACAAAGATCACCATCAAGCATTCCAACATCCCGCCTGGACAGGCGGACGATTACAAGCAGGGCTGGCTGGATTTTTACTTCAAGCCGATGAAGCAGTGTGATTTTTCAAGACAATGAACTCCCGCACCCGGGGCTCGGGACTGCCGCCCTCCGGCGTTTCAGGTCTTCTTCTGCGCCTGCATCAATTCCTGCACCAGTTTTTCCGGGACCTGGACGGCGACCATCTCGCCGCGCACGGTGGTCACGCCATTGGCGTTGATCCACTCCTGGATCGTGACCCTGCGGCCCTTGATCTCTTTCACCTTTGCCCGAATCTCGAGTTCGATCCCCAGGGGCGTGGGTTTGAGATAATCCACGTGCAGGGAGGCGGTCAGGAAACGAAGGGCGGGCTGCGTATCCATGGCGCGAGCCTCGGCGCGGTAGGCGGCAGCCGCGGCCGTGCCCGTGCCATGACAATCGATCAGCGAAGCGAGCAGGCCGCCATAGACATAGCCGGGAATGGCGATGTGATATGGCTTCGGCCGAAAATGACAAACCGACTCAGCGCCGTCCCAATAACTCCTGATCTGATGCCCGTATTCATTGAGCCGCCCGCATCCGTAACAATGTGCCATGGCATCGGGATAGTAATCCTGGAAGGAGAGCTCAGAAATGCTCATGGCGTGCCCTCCGGCGCTGGGGTGCCGCCCGAGGCGGGGGCCAGGGGGATGGCGGGGGTGGGCGTCACGGTCGGCGATGGCGGGGGAGCACCCCGCACGATAAAACGCCCGTTGGTCTTGTATTCGTCGCCGATGAATATCTGCACCTCGTAGTTACCCGGCAGCCACTCATAGGCCGCCGGGTTCCATTCGCTAAATCCGGCCCCGCCGATGCCGCAGCCCACACAATTCCAGGGTAAGGTCTCGTAGTGCACCAACTGCCCGTCGCGGAGCCAGATGGCCGTCCATTGCGAGCCAATTGCCATCTTATCGTAGGAAAAGACCGCGTACATGTGGCCGACCGGGTTTTGAAATACCGTGGCGGGAGAAATGGCGGGATATCGGTTCCCGCTGGTAGTGAATTGAATCGGAGAAAAAACCGCCTGCGGGTTGGGAGTGACATTGCTTTGAAACAGGGCCAATAATGGAAGCGGCAGGAACGGGGTGGAGGTCGGTGTGAACGTCGCGGTCTGGGCAGGGGTGATCGTGATCGAAGGGGTCGGGGTGATGCTGGGCGTAAGCGTGATCGTGGGGACCGGCGTAAGGGAAGGCGTCAGGGTAATGGTGGGGGAGGGAGGAAAATACAGGTAGGCGACCGGCTCGCCAAATACGGGCAGGGCGACTGCAAAGGCAGCCAGGATCACCGCCAGGCCCAGCAGCCGCCATCCGCCCGCGATGCGCTGGCGGCGCAGACGGAAGAACGTCATCCGGCGCGCAGACTGGATGTCGTGAATACCCCCCCACAGGCTGATCAGCGCGCTGAGGGCCAGGATCCCCGCGATCGCGATGAATCCGGACTGAATATCCATACGCGGCATTATACTTCGTGTTGCACCTTGCAGGTCGAAAGCTTGCCCTGCCGGGTATCCCCCAGCCCATCGAAGGGTTGAACGTTTTGTGGTAAAACAGACCCATGTCTGAACTGGTCTTCCTCAAGCTCGGCGGGTCGCTCATCACGGACAAGACCCGGCCCTACACGCTGCGCGTTGAGAAACTGAAGACTCTCGCAAAAGAAATCCATGCGGTGCTTGGGGAAAACCCGCAGCTGCGCCTGGTGGTGGGACATGGTTCCGGCTCCTTCGGACATTATGCCGCTCAAGAACATCTGCCCCCCTCCCCCCTGCCGGACGCAGAGGGACGCCAGGCCTGGGCCCCCTACTGGCGCGGTTTTGCGGAGGTCTGGTATCGCGCGACCCAACTGAACCGCCATGTAGTGGAAGCCCTGCATGCCGAAGCCGTTCCCGTCGTGGCGATCCAGCCCTCCGCCTCGATCGTTTCGCGGGACGGGGTCATCGAGAACTGGAACCTATCACCCCTTGAGTCGGCGCTGGAGGCGGGCATCCTGCCCGTGATCTACGGCGATATGGCATTCGACTCGGTCAGGGGCGGAGCCGTGCTTTCCACGGAAACCCTGATGTACTACCTTGCCGGGCACCTCAGGCCGGGACGCATCCTGCTGGCCGGCCTCGAGGCCGCGGTCTGGGCGGATTTTCCCTCACGCCACCAGCGGGTCGGCAAGGTGACGCCATCCTCCTACAAGGAGCTCGCCGGCCGGGTCGGCGGCTCACATGGTGTGGACGTCACCGGCGGAATGAAAGCCAAAGTCGAGCAGATGCTGTCGCTCGTGAAGCGGATCCCGGGATTGAGCGCGCAGGTTTTTTCGGGGGAGCGGGCCGGGAATGTTGAACGGGCGCTGAGCGGGGAGGTTCTTGGGACTCTAATTGAGGGTGATTAGTAATCCAAAATCGGTGACGGACGACTATTGCCAAAAATGAGAAAATTTTCGATAATAAAGCAGAAACATGCAAAGGAGCAAATATGCCAACTAAAGTAAGATCAAAGAAGCCGCTGAAGAAGAAGGTCGCAGCCAAGAAAGTGATCAAAAGGGCCGCCGCAAGAAAACCGGCAGTGAAAAGAAGGGCCGCCGTTGCTTTTGTCCCCAGCAAGCTCAGATTGCGCCAACCCGTGCCCTCGGATATCGAGATCGCACAGGAGGCCAAGCTGAAGCCGATCACGCAGGTGGCGGAAGAGCTGGGCATTCGCCCGGATGAGCTGGAGCTGTTCGGGCCCTACAAGGCCAAGGTCAAGCTTGAAATTCTGGAACGGCTGAAGAATCGTCCCAATGGCAAGTACATCGATGTGACGGCCATCACGCCCACCCCGCTGGGCGAAGGCAAAACCACGACCACGGTGGGGCTTTCCCAGGCGCTCGGAGCCCATCTGGGAAAGAAGGTCATGACCGCCATCCGCCAGCCGTCGCAGGGCCCGACGTTCGGCATCAAGGGCGGCGCGGCCGGCGGCGGTTATTCCCAGATCGTCCCGATGGAGGATTTCAACCTTCACCTGACAGGCGACATCCATGCCATTACCGCGGCGCACAACCTGGTCGCGGCCGCGCTCGATACGCGCCTGATGCATGAGGCCCAGCAGGATGATACAAAACTCTACGACGCGCTCTGTCCGCCGGACAAAAAAGGCAATCGCCGATTCTCCCCGACCATGCTGCGCCGTTTGAAGAAGCTCGGCATCAACAAGACCAACCCCAACGAACTTACCCCGGAAGAGCGCAGCCGCTTTGCGCGGCTGGATATTGATCCAGCCACCATCACCTGGCGGCGCGTCATTGACATCAATGACCGCATGCTGCGCGAGATCGAAGTCGGCCTGGGGCCGGACGAAAAGGGCTTTGAGCATCGTTCCGGTTACGATATCACGGTGGCCAGCGAGATCATGGCGATCCTCGCGCTCACCACGGGTCTCGAGGATATGCGCGAGCGTTTCGGCAGGATGGTGGTCGCGACCAACAAGCGCGGCGAAGCCGTTACTGCGGAAGATCTCGGTGTGGCAGGCGCGGTGACCGTGTTGATGAAGGATGCCATCAAGCCGAACTTGATGCAGACCCTCGAGGGTACGCCGGCATTCGTTCACGCAGGACCCTTTGCCAATATTGCGCACGGAAACAGTTCGATCCTGGCCGACAAGATCGCCCTCAAACTCGCCGATTACGTGGTGACCGAATCCGGCTTCGGCGCGGACATCGGCATGGAAAAGTTCTTCGACATCAAATGCCGTTACAGCGGGCTCGTTCCGCAAGTGGTCGTGCTGGTCGCGACCGTGCGCGCCCTGAAGATGCATGGCGGCGGTCCCAAGGTCGTTGCGGGCAAGCCGTTGGCCGCCGAATACACCGAGGAGAATCTTGATCTGCTTCGCAAGGGGCTGCCAAACCTCGAACGGCATGTGAAGAATGCGCTCAAATATGGCGTGAACGTGGTGGTGGCCGTGAACTCGTTCACCAACGATACTCCGGCGGAAGTCGAATTGATCCGCAAGGCGGCCCTGGAATTCGGGGCGATGGACGCGGTCGTCTCGACCCACTGGACGGTCGGCGGCAAGGGCGCGATCAAACTGGCTGAGGCAGTGATCAAAGCCGCAGACAAACCCACCAACTTCAAGTTCCTGTATCCGGTTGAAAGAACCATCAAGGAAAAGATCGAAACCATCGCCCGGGAGATCTATCGCGCGGATGGCGTGGATTACAGCCCCGAGGCGGAAGAACAGATCGCGCGCTACACGCGATTGGGATTCGACAAGCTTCCGATCTGCATGGCGAAGACGCATCTCTCCTTCACCACAGATGTCAACATCAAGGGTGCACCGACCGGTTTCCGCATTGCGGTGAGGGAAGTGCGGGCCTCCGTCGGCGCAGGATTCTTATACCCCCTGCTGGGCAAGATGAGCACCATGCCCGGCCTGCCAACGCGTCCGGTGTTCTACGATGTCGATCTGGACCTGAAGACCGGCAAGGTCATGGGATTGTTCTAAGCCGATAGTTTCAGACTGCACGAATGCCCCTCTCCAAGCGAGAGGGGTCTTTTTTATACCCCCAATGTCCTACTTGCAATTCGGGAGGGTTTCACTATAATATGGAGGAATTGTATCTGTTTTGTTGAATTCTCAAAGGAGGCAACATGAAGATCCGTGCTCTTTTCCTTGCATTGCTCTCTGCGGTAGTGCTGGTGCTTGCTGTGATCGCCATCCCAGTGCAGTCCGCCTCGGCCAAAACCTGCTATGACACGAAAACCAAGAAGCCGATTCCGTGCCCTCAGCAGCAGGCCAAGCCCACGGCAACGGACGCTCCTGCGACGGCTACGGACACGCCCGTGCCCCAGCCCACAGAGACAGCCGCACCCAAACCAACCGGCACTGCCGCGCCGAGCCCTGCGCCGGACGCGGGCCAGCTGGCCCTGATGTGTACGAGTGCAGGTTTCGTTCCCAAGTCCGGGACCGGGGGTGACGGCAATTCCGACCTGGCCGCGCCCGGCGGCATCGTTCCCCAAAATCCGGGGCTCCTCGGCGGAGGCGGGGTGCTGGGCATCTTGATCGGTTTGTTGGTGGGTGTCCTGATCGGACTGCTGCTGCCCGCCGTTCAAAGGAGCTTGGGTGGAAACGGCAGGGGTAAGTTGCTGCCGGCAGTAAATCGAGGCGGTGTTTTCGACAAGCGCGATGAAGCGGGGGTGGTCATCGCCATTCAGCCCGGCGGTGAACACGGGATCGTCGATCCCATGATGGGCGATGGATCCGTCCATCCATCCAACGAGGACGCAGCCGCCTTATTCATAAAACGCGGCGGCGCAGGCATCACGGACGGCACGAGCTTCACCGGCGGCATCACCTTGGGCAATCCGGGCGGACAGACCGGCAATCTGGCCAGATCATCGGCCAAGCTTGATGACTGGGAAGACAAGCGCGATGACTGGCAGGACAAGCGCGATGATTGGGAGGCCAAGCAGGATGGGCCTGCTTTATAGTATCGGGCCCGCCGATGGAATCAAGGCGAACCTCTACGGCGAAGGTTGACTGTTTCCCGAAGAAACAGCCGGGAAGAACGGCTTCTTTGAAGGCTGGTGCGCGGGCGAGCAGCGGAGCAGCGGCGGGATCGCCTCCGATCCCGCCTGCTCCTCCGATTCCAAACATTCCAGCCGCGCTACTGGGTGATATTCGTTCGCTCTTCCTGGACAGTGGATATGCCTCCGCGCTGGAACAACGTTCAAGCCGCGCCTCAAAAGAGCAGACGGGGGCGGATCCCAGGCTCGGGCCCCTCAAGCGGCTTTTTGCAGGAGCCCGGACACTTCGGATGCAGGAAGCCGCCTGCGCCGTGGCACCGCTCGAGCTCCGGGCCCTGATCGAGGCGGGTCTGCTGGAACAACAAGGCGATCAAGTGCGTGCCCGATACCAGCTGCAGGTCTATGATGGTTTACTGTTCATCGTTGACTTCATGCCGCTGCAACACCCGCCCGAGATCGTGCTTCCGATCGGCCCCTCGGGGAGGTATCTGGCGAGCGTGACCTCTCGCAAAGGCGTCCGATCTGCCCTGGACCTCGGATGCGGCTGCGGTATTCAGGCTTTGCTGCTGGCGCGGCACGCGGAATCCGTTACTGCCACCGATATCAATCCGCGCGCCGTGGCCCTCACGCGGATCAACGCCTGCCTCAACGGGATCTCGAATGTGGAGATCCTGGAAGGCAGTTATTTTGAGCCGGTGCGGGGGCGCACTTTCGATCTGATCGTTGCGAACCTGCCCTATGTCATTACACCGGAGAACAGGTACACCTACCGGGATCTGGGACGAGGGGATGACGTCCCGATCCGGCAAAATGTTCAACAGATGGAGGCCCATCTGAACGAGGGCGGCTATGCGCACCTCCTGCTCAACTGGATCCATCAGGAGAACGAGCCCTGGTGGCAGCCGGTCGATCAGTGGCTGGAGAAGTGCCGGGCCGAGGCCTGGCTGTTTCACTCCAGTTCCATGGGTCCGGAAGAGTATGCCAGGAGGTGGATCCTGATTGACGGCAAGGCGCACCCGGAGGAATTTGAAGCGGTCAAAAAGAAATGGATGGAATGGTATCGGGCGCAGCACATTGAGCGGATCGCGTTCGGTCTGATCACCCTCCGGCGCAGCGAGGCGAGGGATCACTGGCGCTGTTTCCTGAACGTCAATCAGGTCCTGCATGAAGGGCTTGGAGATTATATTCAGAGCCTGTTCGAGATCCAGGATTATTTGAGCCAGTTCAAGAGATGGGCGGAGCTCGCGCCGCAAAGGCTCGCACGCTGGAACATAACGATCAAGACCTCTGAGCCGAACGTTCAGGAGGCGCAAACGATCAAGGGCTATTTGCTTAGGATGAGGGTCGGGCCCGTGTCGCGCGCCGCCATTAACCGCCTGGACGGAAAAATCAGCCTGGCCGAGGCCATCCGCAGATCCGCCCAGGAAGCGGGATTGGACTCCCCTGCCCTTCGGGAGCAGGTGACAAGGGAAATCTATCAGCTGATGAACCTGGGAATGATCGGGCCGTCTCAGGGCGCTGGAACATAGTAGACCCCTCCCGTCTTGCCCTGATAGAGCACCTTCAGGTCCGCGATTGCAGCGAGATCGCCGGGGCCCGCGATGTTGTGGTACTGGTTCGGTTCATACCAGATGATATATCCGCTTTGCGGGGGCCAGTTCGGATCATGTTGTTTGAGAGAGGCGATCCGCTGCTCGCGCGGTAAGTTGGGGTTTTCGGAAGGAAGTTCCCTGACCGGATGTCCGTGGAAGAGAAACCAGACGATGTTCACATAGTTGGTGTAGAGCATGACCGTGGGCTGGAGGCTGACGATCTTCTGCCCTGCCACCGTCACGCCCCGGGTCCGGAAATCCACGGAGTTGGCAATGTTGTAATTGCTGGGTTCGCCGACGACCCAGGCCTGGCGCAGATAGCCCTGCATACTGTAGAGGGGGTAAACAAAATAAAGCAAGGCCAGCAGGATCGCGAAATAGCGGGCGAGCGGCCTGCCAGGATCGAAATGGCTGAAGAGCAACCGGTCCGCGCTGATAAAAAGAAGGATCAGAACCACGGGCAGGATGACGACGTAATAGCGGTCCGACGTCAGATCAAGGTGATCGGCGGTGACGACGGTCACGGCCAGAGCAAAAAAGTACACCACGGAAAAGACGAGCGCGGGCCAAACATAGCCGCCGGCCAGGGACCTCAGCCAATTCATCCAGTCGGCCCGCTTATTGAGGATGATGAAAAGCAAAAGGACCGCACCGAGGATGGTCCAGGGACGCATCATCCACTGGTCGAGCGGCGGTGTGAGGGGCATGAACCACCACAGGATCTTCGTGAGCGAGAGGTCGATGTTCTCCAGCGGCAGCATCGTTCCAAAGTTGCGCGGCCCAAACAGTCCGCCGCTGAGCGGCAGATTGTGTAGCACGCCCCACAGCGCGATCGGCAGGGTCGCGGCCAGCGCGGGCAGGATCGCCCGAGGTAAACGCCGCCATCCGTCCCTATCCAGGACGACCAGCCCTGCCACGCCGATCAGGATCACGCCGAGATACCGCTGCAGGGCGGCCAATCCCGCCGAGCTGAACATCAGCCACAGCATGGGCTGCGAATCATCCTCCAAATACCGCGCCGAGGCAAAAAAGAAGACCAGCATGAGCGTCATGAACAACGGCTCAGAGGCGACATTGGCATGGATGCGCAGGGTGGATCGTGAAAACAACAGGGCCAATCCGGCAAGGACCGCGTAAACGGGTTTGTCTTTGAAGATCAGATAGAACAGCCAGCCGCACAGCCAGAGATTGAGCGGATAGAGGACCGCGTTCAAATACCACCCCGCTTGAAACACGCTCCATTTGGTGAGCCAGCTCAGCGCGGCCAGCAGCAGCGGATATAAAGGCGGCCACAACACAAACGGTGCGCCGAGCATGTCCACAAAGCCCTTGCCCTGCAGCAAGCTCTCGGCGGCAGCAAGATTGCGCGCGGCATCGGACGAAACTCCGGCGCCATATCGGTGCGTGACCACCACCATGAATCCAAATGCGAGCCCCGAGAGAAGCGTGAGATAGAGCCTGAATTTGGATTCCCCGGAAAGGTTTTTCAGCATATTCAGAATTATAATGGATAGCATGACCGACCTGGTTTTTCTTTCGATCCAAGAGGCCCTGCAGCAGATGCAGACCGGGACGCTCCCGCCCCAGGACCTGAGCGAAGCCTGTTCCCGCCAGATCGAGCGGTTCAATCCGAGCCTCAACGCATTCATCACGGTCGTCGAGCACCCGGCCAGCAGCCGCCAGGAGCGGGGGGGGAACCTCGCAGGAATTCCATTGGCCGTGAAGGACCTATTCGAGACCAAGGGCATCAGAACGACCGCAGGTTCGGTGTTCTTCAAGGACTACATCCCCGCCGAGGACGCGGCGGTGGTCCAAAAACTCAAAGCCGCGGGCGCGGTCATCATGGGCAAGACCAATACCCATGAGATCGCGCTCGGCGTGACGACCGTCAACCCGCAGTTCGGCACAACGCGCAACCCCTGGGATCCCTCACGCATCCCAGGCGGCTCATCCGGCGGAAGCGCGGTTGCGGTAGCGGCTGGCATGTCCCTGGGGGCGCTCGGCACCGACACCGGCGGCTCGATCCGGATCCCGGCTTCCCTGTGCGGCGTGGTCGGGCTCAAGCCGACCTATGGACGCGTCAGCCTGCGCGGCGTCTTCCCCCTTTCGTGGAATCTCGATCACGTTGGACCGATCACGCGTACGGCCAGCGATGCGGCGCTCGTTTTGCAGATCATCGCCGGATATGATCCCCAGGACCCGGCATCCATCCACATGCTGCTCAGCGACTATCTGCATCACCTGGAGGATGAGATCAAGGGCAAAAAAGCGGCCCTGGCTCGCGGCTCATATATCGAAGGGTCGGACACCGAAGTCGTGACGGCCGTGAATGAAGCGGCGCATGTGTTCGCCTCGCTCGGAGTGAACGTGGAAGAGGTTGAAACGGATTTTCTGCGCGAGGCCGCGCTGGCCAACTCCGTGATGACCCAGGCGGACGGCGCCGCCTATCATCGCGAGCGGTTGGCTGAACACCCGGATTGGTTCGGCGAGGATATCCGGCAGCGACTGGAAACCGGACGCAGTTTTTCGTCAACGGAATACGCCCTGGCGCGGCGCACGCAGAGCGAGATGAAGCAGCGTTTCGTTCAGTTCTTCGAGAAATATGATCTTCTCCTGCTCCCCACCACGCCCATTACTGCCCCGTTGATCGAGGGCAACGATGCGGTGGAGCAGGCGCGCCGCCTGACACGCTTCACGGCGCCGTTCAATTTGGCGGGCCTGCCCTCGATTTCCATCCCATGCGGATTCAGCAAAAACGGCTTACCGATCGGCTTGCAGATCGTCGCGAAAGCCTGGAATGAGGCAGGCGTCCTGCGGGCGGCACACGCCTACGAACGCGAAACGAGCTGGGGAAAACAACACCCGGAAATCTTCAAGGAATGAACGAAAAAGCCTCCGTCTTGCGATGGAGGCTCATGTTCTCTCGTCAAGGCGCAGCCGTCTGGCAGACGTTCTTCTTCAAGTTCCAGTGACATCCGCTGCGAATGCAGATGACGTCGGTCTTATATTGATTGCAGACGTCCACAACCGGGCCGCATTGCAGCGTGTTCAACTGCACCGTGACACAACCGGGACCGCCGGCCCGCACCTGCGCAGGAACACACGTCTTCTGGGTCGCGTTGGCCATGAAACCCTGCGGACATCCCGGGTAGGCGCCGCCCGTGGCTGCCTGGCAGCATTGATAGGCGGCACTATAGGTATATCCGGCCGCACAACCCTGATAATTCTTCGATGCCAGATCCCCGTCATCGATCCCGTAGGGCGCATAGGCCTGGCCGGAAGCGGACACACACGCGCCGTACTGCGAATCAAAATAAAGACCCATCGGGCATTGCCCATTTTGATTTTGTCCGATGGCACAGACCTGTTGGCCGCCGCGCTCGATCAGATTGTATCCTTGCCCGCAACCCCCGACACCGGGTTGGGCGGAAACCGGCGCATACAGGCACGCGTTGCTGGCAGCATCCAACTTGTAGCCGGGGTCGCAGACCGCGGCCGGACCGGCAGCATTTGGCGACCCGTTGCAGGCCGCATTGCAGATCGTCAGATCGGTGGACGAATTGTCGGGCCCCGAGCAGGTCAGCCGCCGCTGGCCGCTGATCACGGCGTCATCACAGCTGAAGTCCTTGGAGGCGACCTGATACGTAGCGCCCTGTGAGAGATCGACCGTGACGAAGCTGTTGGGGCCCTGGCAATAGTTGCCCCGCACCTGGGCTTGCGGCGCGGGACACGACCCATTCTGGCCCTGGCCGCCCCCCGTGGGCAGGTACGATGCACTTTGACAGTAAGGCGCAAACGCCTTGGGCTGCAGCACCACACAGCGAAATCCCAGGTCACGGCTGTGATAATCGGGCGCGGCGGGACGGCGAATGGCGGAGAACAATTGGGCCGCATCGGTCTCGAAACTGCTGCCGCGGCTCACGCGCTGCGTGCCGGTGGCGGGACCGGTCGGATCGGAGGAGGGCGCGCTGGCATAGTAGTTGGGATCATAATAGTCATTGACCCATTCAAAAACATTGCCTGCCATGTCCAGCAGGCCATAGGGGCTTTTGCCATCCGCCTGATCGTTGACCGAAGTGGTATGACCCTCGCACGTGGCATAATTGGCCAGGCTGCAGGACGGCCCGCCGTTCCCCCACGGGTATTTGTTTCCGTCCTGCCCGCGTGCGGCTTTTTCCCACTCGGCCTCGCTCGGCAGCTGGCCGCCGATCCACTGACAATAGGTATTGGCGGCGTTCCAGGTCACCCCGACCACCGGATAGTTCCCGTACTGGCTGGAATTCAGGGGCGGCGTGCCGACCTCCTGCACCGGCGCCGAACAATTTCCGCCCGCCAGACACTGGGCATACATCTGGTTCGTGACTTCGGTCTGTTGAATCCAGTACGGATCCAGCGTGACGGTTTTGGTCGGGGCATCGCCGGAGCCGAGTCCCATGATAAACTCGCCCGCCGGGATATAGACCAGCACACTGCCATCCAGCCAGGTCATGGTCGTCCCGGAGGAGGGCCCGCCGAGCGCTACGGGCGGGAGGGTGGGCGCGCTGGTTGGAGGTACGGGAGTGGCAGTTGGCTCGGAGGTTGGCGGCAAGGCGGTGGGCGTCGGAGTGGAGGCGGGCGCGCACCCCGCCAACCAGACCACCGCCAACAAAATTCCGATCAAACGTTTCATTTGATTCTCCTGTTCATGCGGAAATTATACCTTTTTCATCATTGATCGAACCTTGCCCGCGCTCGCGGCCCGACGAATCCCGCCTAGTGCGTTGGACATTTGAACCCGGTCGGCAGACAGGAGCAGGTGGTGGGACAGAAGGCATCGAAGGTCTGGTTGCAGATGATGGAATTCAATTTGCACTGGTTGACGCCCTGGATCGTGCATGCCCGCGCCGGATCCACCACCGCGCTTTGCTGGGCGACCGTGTTCGGCACAGAATCCGGCAGGCAGACATAATGGCCGGGGGTATCTTCCGTAAACGATGATCCCACCGGGCAGGCAGGATAACTCACGCCGGTGCCGGGCACGACGCGGCAGCATCTATTGAGCGGATCATAATTATAGGCGGGCAGACATTGATTCCCGTAGCTGGCACTCCCGTCCCATTTGCAGAGTCCGGTGGCGGGATCGAGCGCATAGTGCGCGGCGCACTCCGCCGATTCGAGGCCGGTGAAAATACAACTTGAATTCATCACGGCGGTCGTCTGAGACGTGCATTGATAGGCCTGCGGATAGGAGCCGGGCGCGCCGCTGATCAGGCTGCAATTGGCCATGCCGCCCACCTGCCCGTTCGGGTCGCCGGGATGATCGTCGTTGAAGGTCACATAGCTGGAATGAGTTTTGCAACTCTGCTGGGTGGTGATGGAAAGCACGGGACAGACCGAGCTGACGTTCGAAGCGTCCGTGATGGTCGCGACCGACTGACAATAAGGGGCAAAATGGGTCAGGTTGTAATCATCCACCGCACAGCGGAAGGAAAGTTCATTCGTGTGGCTGGAGGGATCGGCCGAAGAGCGGCGCGCCGAGTCGAGCAGATAGGCATCGGTATCAAACGCGGCAGATCGGATCACGCGGCTCTCCCCACTCTCCGGCCCGAGCGGATCGGTCGAGGGGGACGTGGAATAATAGTCCGGCGCGTACCAATCGGCAACCCATTCAAAGGCATTGCCGTCCATATCCAAGGCGCCGAAATAACTCTTGCCCTGGGGGTAGTTCGTCACCGAAGTCAGGCGGCGGACACACCGGCCGAAGTTCAACAGGTCGCAGGTCGGCTTGGCATCGCCCCATGGATAAAGGTTGCCGTCGGGACCGCGCGCAGCCTTCTCCCACTCCGCCTCGGTGGGAAGGCGCGCATGCACAAAGGTGCAGTAGGAGGCGGCTTGATCGTAGGTCACGCCCACGACCGGCTCGTTGCCCAGCAGTGGATCGCCGAAGTCCGGGTTGTCGGTTTCATCCGGCGCAGTGCAATAGCCCGCATCAAAACAGAATTTATACTGCGTGTTCGTGACCATGGTGCTGTAGATCCAATAACTGCCAAGTGTGATCGGATGCTGCGGATCATCCTTGCCTTTCAGAGCGCCCATGACGAACGGACCGGCCGGAACCGCGACCAGGGTCGTTCCATCCACATAAGGATAGCTCGCCCCGACCTGGATCGGCGGAGGCGTGACCTTGACCAGGGTCGGGGTGGGCAGGGGCGTTTGGGTCGGCGGCGGGGCGGGCGGCGTCGACCGAACGCAGCCGCTTAAGAGGACGATCGTGATGGCGATCAGGGACCAGGCTTTCATTTTATTCTTTGCATGCAAAAGTTGCTCCGCTCGCCGCGAAGCGCGGCAGACAAGAACCGTCCGGGAGGATTATAACTGCTTCGTCTCGAATGAGACAAATTATCAGCTGGATCAGGATGTTCGTCCTGTAGCCGCAGTTAATCTTTCTGCGGTAAAATTCACTCAATCCGCTAATTAGGAGGCTGAAATGCCCTTTGGTATACAACCCATTCACATTGTGATCATCGTGATCATCGCCCTGCTCATTTTTGGGCCGAAGAGCCTGCCCGAGGTGGGACGCTGGGTCGGCCGATCGATGTCTGAACTGCGCAAGGGATCACAAGAGATGACCGCCGCGCTGCGCGAGGGGATGAACGAGGTCCCCAACGAGGAACAGAGGAACACCATCGCCAAACCCGCTCCGGCCCAATCCGTGCCGACCAACGACACGTCTGCGAAAAAGTTCTGCACGAAGTGCGGCTCGCCCAATCCGGCCGACGCGCTGTTTTGCAACAAGTGCGGCAATCCATTTCAGATGCCGTCCTAGGCCCGGGAAGGAGGGCCCTGGATCGGACCGGCCGAAAGCCGGAACCGAATCAGCGGAGCCGCCCCCATGCACGATAAGTACATGAGCTTTTTCGATCACCTCGAAGAATTGAGGATGCGCATCCTTATCTCCGGCGCGGCCATTCTGCTCGTGACTCTCGTCGCCTTCTTCTTTTCCGATCCGCTGCTCAAACTCCTGCTTCTGCCGTCGGGCGGATTACAACTGAAGGCCTTCAGTTTGATGGACGGCTTCATGATCAAGTGGCGGATCGCGCTCTACACCGGGATTGTCGGCGCGTTTCCGGTCTGGGCCTATCACGTTTACCGGTATGTGAGTCCCGGCCTCAAGGATAATGAACGCCGGGCCATATTCTCCCCGCTCATCGCGGCCTTCATCCTGTTCGTGCTGGGTGCGCTCTTCGGCTATTACCTGTTGTGGAGCATGATCCGCGTCCTGATCGACCTCTTCCCCAGCGAAGTGCAGTTCCTGCCCTCCGCCGATGATTACATCTCATTCGTCATCTTTTTCATGCTGGCCTGCGGGATCGCCTTTCAACTGCCGACCGTGCTGGTGATCCTGGTGCGGCTGCGGATCGTCAACTCCACGATCCTTCGCAAACAAAGACGGATCGCCTACTTCATCTTGTTCGCATTTGCAGAGATCATCACGCCGGTCTCCGACCCCATCGTCGCACCGCTGACCGTGATGGTGCCGCTGCTCGTCCTGTACGAGATCAGCATCTTCGCGGCGATTCGAATCGAATCAGCGCGGGAACGGGATCTTGCCGTCCATCCGGGGGCACCGGATCCGTGAGTTTTGCGGCGCCCCTGGCCGGGCGCTGCGGTTTTCGCCCCCTTCACGGCAAAAGACTCTTATCCTGAGTTCAGGGAGGATTAATATGCTTCTGTGCCCAGCGTGCGATAATCCGCACGGCTGGAAACGGAACTCTGAGCGCAAGGACGATACAAGCCGTGAATTCGAAATACGCACACCTGATCTCCGCGCCGCTGGCGATCCTGCTGGCGTCCGGAATGTTGATCGGTGGAACTTTTTACGCCCGGACCCTGGAACAGAAATACGTTCACGCCCTGGCGCCCTGGATGACCTCGCTGTCCGACACCGGCAGTGCGCTGCAGCAAACGGCGATCCAGCAACCCGATCTGCTGGTGGTCTATGGCAGTTCGGAGATGCTGAACGAAAGAACGCCGTACAGCGCCTATGAATTCTTTCAAGATTATCCAACCGGCTTCAATGTCTTCGAAATTGCCAAGGCGGGCGCCACCTCCCTCGACATTGCCCAGGACCTGGCCGCCCTGGGTCCTGAATTGCGCGGCAGGAAGGTCGTGTTTTCCTTCACGCCCACGATGTTCCACGCACCGGAGGTGAATCTGGCGTCCTACTATGGAAATTTTTCGCTCCTGCACGCCAATGCCCTGATCTTCAGTCCCGCTCTCAGTCTCGAAACCAAACAGATCGCGGCGCAGCGGATGAGTGAATATCCGGCCACCTTGAGAAACGATCCGGTCCTGCAATTTGGCGTTCAGCAGCTGGCCTGCCAATGCTGGTATGGACCCGATCTGGATGATCTCGCATTTCCGCTCGGCCGGTTGGACGGCTGGATCATCCGGCTGCAGGATCACTGGGCGGTGGTGAACTACGTTTGGACCCATCCCGCGCTGAGTCCCCGCGTTCGGCGCATAGGGGAACGCATTGACTGGTCCAAAGAGATCGCACAGGCGGTG
The DNA here is from genome assembly GCA_035515435.1 of Anaerolineales bacterium. Classification (GTDB taxonomy): domain Bacteria; phylum Chloroflexota; class Anaerolineae; order Anaerolineales; family Villigracilaceae; genus Fen-1038. The sequence continues at coordinate 4,624 of DATJBI010000077.1, read as the reverse complement.
AGGATCGAAAGGTCCCATTCGAACAACAATCCCTGTGGGATCGAAAATAACAGATGGAAGACCTATTATGCCAGGCTGCTGGCTGTACCCAAAAGGCCCGGTTCCGCCGATGCCCAGTTCATTCAAAGTCTGAACGATTCCAGGGAATGGACCGACTTTGGCCTGGTCTTGCGGGTGCTGAAAGAGCTGGGTGCGCAAGGGCTCATTCTGAGCCGTCCCATGGACGGTCCGATCTGGGGTGCCATGGGCGTATCCTGGCGGGCGCGACGCGATTATTATGCTAAACTTAAGAGCGCCATCTCCCCATATGGCTTTCCATTCGTGGACTTTGCCAATCACGATGGTGACCGCTTTTTCAGCGTGGATCAGGCCTCCCATACCAGCCGCGCGGGCTGGGTCTATGTGGATATGACACTGGACGCGTTCTTTCACGGGCGGATCCAGTGAGTTGTTGAGGTTGAGAACAACGCACGTCGAGGGCCGCTGGAACGCAGGTAAGACCCGGGTCTCGCAGGGTCAAAATCTTTGAAAAGGAATACCTTTTGCCATGAAGCCCTATCATTTCACGTTGCTCCTATCTCTCCTGCTGGCGGCCTGCCAGGCCGCACCCGCCACACCTGTTCCGACTGCTGCCACGGTGGGCGCGCCGACACCCAAACCCACCAGCCTCAGCAAGAGCACCAGCACCCCCAAACTCACCCCAACTCCGGCGGGCCCCACCGTTCACAGCAGCAACCCGGATCCAAATGCACCCAACCTGATCGTGGTGAAGGATCAATTCATCGTCAATAACGGTCTGACGTTCGACTCGGTGACCGCGGCTCAGGCAGGCTGGATCGTGCTTTACCTCGATAAAGCAGCCAGCAGCAGCGGCAAGAACGTGGTGTTTGGGCCGCGCATCGTGTTCGCACCTGTTCCCCAGGGGAAATCCAATCAGTTCGTGATTTCGCTCAGCCAGAATTTTAATCCGTCCATCAACCCGCCCTCCCTTGTGGGTCATAAAGTGGATGCCGTACTGCAGGGGGGCGGCCCGGCTCCCGGCCCGATGGTCGAGCAGAATGACAAACTCGTCTGGGTGACCTTTACGATCCTGGCCAGGAACAAATCATCGATCTTTGCAACAGCCACGCCATAGGTTCAAAAGATGATCCGCAGAACAAAAAAACCCTCGCCCGTACGGGCGAGGGTCAGGAATCAGCCGCGACTGCAGCTGCACGAGCAATTCGCAGCATTAAAGGTTCCACCGTACTGGCAGACACCTCCGAATTTTGCGCATATTCGGGCTGACAGGTTGCAAGTGCCGCCGGATTGGCACGAATTAAGGTTGACCGAAGCCGTCGTGCATTCATAACAATCCAGGGTCCCAACGCATTGTCCTCCCGTAAAGGTCGTGCCCGGCGCACAGGACGGCAGCGGAGATAATGTGCGCACCTCGTTCCCGGAATCAGTCGTGAGGACCGGACCGCTGGGCTGATATGTGCAGCATTGAGCCGGTGAACTGCTGGTGGGGCTCGGCGTATTGTTGGTCAGGATGATCGGCCCCCGGTGCAGGGTCAGGGTACCGGCAGAATAACCGGGCAGGCATTGACCGGGAGGTGGAACACCCTTAAGTTCGCATTTCCCCGTCACAGGATCATAATCGTATAGACCGGGGCATTGAGGTTTGCCGGTGACGGTCACTGTGGTATCCCGGCAATCCTGGAGCGCCGCATTCTTGGTGCACGTCCAGGCATAGGTACTATCCTGCTTGCAAGCCGTTGGATCCGATATGGAATAGTTGCCCTCGCCGAACGTCACGGACGTCACCGGGGCGTTGCCCTTGCAGGTTGGGTCCTGCGTAATGGAAGGCGCTGTACATTCGACTTGGGTTCCATCCGATGGGCCGCCGACTCCATCTGTGCCGTAGGTCGGCGGATACTCGCAGAAGGGCGCGAAGTAAGTTGGGTCCGTCACAACACAGCGAAAGCCGAGGTTATTGCGCTGCGTGATGGGATCGGAATGGAAGCGGTTGAACGCCTGGGTCTGATCGGTGCCGCTGTTGAAGGCGCTGGAGCGATTGACGTGGCCGTCGCCTTTTGCCGGGCCCTGCGGATCATCCGCGGGCGAGACGGAATAGTAATTTGGATCGTACCAATCCGACACCCATTCGAAGGCATTGCCTTCCATATCGAAGGCCTGGTAGTAGCTCATGCCCTTCGGATATTTATTGACCGGCGTTGTGTTCCCGACACATGATTCATAATTCAAGAGATCGCAGCTCGGCGCGGCCGAGCCCCAGGGATAGATATTCGCATCGGGCCCGCGCGCGGCCTTCTCCCACTCGGCTTCGGTGGGCAGCCGGGCGTGGACAAAGCCGCAGTACGCCGAAGCTTGATCGTAATCCACACCCGCGATCGGGTCGGCACCGTGCAGCGGGTCGTTATAGCCGGGGTCGTCGGCCAGGGCGGGCGGCGTGCATTGACCCATCGCGACACAATACGCGTATTGAGTATTGGTAACCTTGTTGCGATAGATCCAGAAATCCGAAAGGTTTACCTGATGCTCAGGGTTGTCGATCCCGCCCTGCTTGCCCATCTGAAAGGCCCCGGCCGGAACCGCCACGAGCAGGCTTCCATCCGCATACAGATAGCTCGCCCCGACCGTCATCGCAGGACCGGCAAGATCGAGCGGAGCCTGGGTGGCAGGCACGGAGGTTGCGATCGGTGCGGAGCTGGGTGTGGGCGTGGAAGGGGGTGCACAGGCGGCCAACAAAATGATACTGATAAAGAACGCGATGTGTGCGCGCTTCATGATTTTCTCCTTTCTTCAACTCTAAAGGGCCGGACGCCGTAACATCCTTATTATCCTCCGCTGCTTAATAATTGCACTCCCCCAAAGTGGGGATGAGCCACCCTGTTCGATCCCCGGAAAGAAAAAGCCCCCGTATCTGCGGGGGCGGGCTTGGCAAATAGGGTCGCCCAACTTCCATGGACTAACAATGTCCGCTGGGGCAGACACATGCGCACTTGGCCGCGCTCCAACTATACCCTGGGGAACAACTCTTGGGCGCACACGCTTTCTTATTTTGCTGGAGATCGCATGCGCCAAGTTGAAGCGGGAAGGTCTGGCAGTTATATACGACGGGATAGGCCTTGGCCAGGCTGTAGTGGAAGTCGGGAACGTAGTATGGATGATCCGCGGGGCACGGAGAGGCGAGTTTATCGGTAAGATCATCCGCACAGTTTTGCAGGGCGTTATCATAATGGCTCCCGGCCGGACAGGGCACCCAATTAATTCCGTTGGCCGCATCCGTCGGGTCGGCATCCAGGCAATTTCCGTTCCCGTCACTCACATACCCCGCGGAGCACACAAAAGCGCCCAGCGCCTGAGGCTGTGGCAAACCACAGGATTGGCAGATCTCCATCTGGAACTTCTGATTCTGCGGTCCCGCGCAGGTGACCTTCGGGAGGGTGGTGAAGTCGCAATAGTCATTATCCGTGTACGCCCAGTTGTAGCTGGCAGGGCCGACGTATGTCAGTCCGCCCTGGGCGGTGTTCTGATTGGCGCAAAAAGAGTTGATATTGCTGAGGCTCGGCACAGGCGGACTGCAGGCCGGCGCCACGCCTATGGGCCCTTGAACAAGCGTGGTCGAGACCGCGGTGGGCTCCAGACCCGAGGGCCCCTGCACGACCGGCGTGGTGGTGCCCATCTGACAGGCACTGGCCAGCAACATCAATAATAGGATTCCGATATAAAACCCGTTTCGTAGGTGGCGCATACGCCCTCCTCAGCCTTGTTTACCCGCGCATTGTTACTTTGATCATTATAGGCTTTTTGGCATCGACCGCCCCTCCCCCATTGGGGGCCATCGTCCCTTCTCGCACAATGGATCGATGCGCCGGGTAGGGCGCATTCAATCCACCTGCCTCCTCTGAGGGTCTGTGATTCTTCTTAGCTCGAGCGCGATAAGGCGCATTATCAGACTTCCAAAGCAGAAGAAACTCTAGCCCGTTATAAGAGGCCCTCGCCTTGCGGCGAGGGCTAAATGCGTTGGGTCCATCATCGGAGAACACACCTGCCATCTGAATTCGTACAGCAACATAATTGGGAATTGTATCCTTCATTACTTCTCTTACAGATAGGAGCCGTTAGATTACAACTGCCGCCCGAGTTGCTGCCTCCGCCGCATGCCATGCCGCTCGCCGTCGTATACGACTGAGCGTTGGGGTCATACAGCCCGCTGCTGTCCGGAACACAGACGCCTTCATATTCGTGATGACCCGGTGAACACATGCTGGCACTGCCCCCCGACAGAGCTGTACAGCACATCTGGGTCGTGTCATATGCCGAGCCGGCAGGACATTGTCCCGGTGCTCCCTGCGCATTGCACGTGGTGCCGTCCGCGCTCTGGGTGTAAGGGGATGGACAATCCACTGCGTCCGCGGTCGAGGCCGATATGTTGCAACTCGCGGTGACGGTGATCGTGATCCCCAGCGGGCAGACGTGACCGCCCGTATCCGGAGGATCGACCAGGGGCGGATTGCATGATCCGCCGCCGATGACATGGCCAAGCTGTGTGGGCGAAGGAGCCTGCAGGTGGATGTTATTGACCGGCGTATTCCCGTTCCCGCAATCTTCGGTGTGG
>DATJBI010000076.1:0-12422 GCA_035515435.1 Anaerolineales bacterium | reverse complement strand
CGCCCTCGCGTTCGGAGACCTGATAGGTCTTTGTCAATTGCTCGACGATGATCGAATCGGGTGCCATGAATGTGTTAAACCTCGAGGGACGATTGTAACATGATGAAAAAGGTGCCAGCCAAGCCGGCCCATCAAAGCCGCATAAAGTATTGTAAAATAACAAACCATATGTTCTGTTCAAAGCCTAATCTCCTGGCCTCACTGATTGCACTGGATGTGTTCGATCATGAATGAAAAAATACTCTATGCCATTCTTGATCCCCAGATCCTGGATTCTCGTCCCGATGAATGGGGCGTTGTGGTTCATTGCGTTGATCCGCGGTCCATGGGCTTTGCAACAACTCTCACACCTGCGGTCATAGAACAGGCCGTTGCCCGGAAAATTGAACTACTGGTGACGCACCATGATGCGTGGAAGTTCATGTTGGATGTGCGGCAGACGTGTATGGAACTTCTGGCTCAACATCGGATCTCTCACGTTTGGTGTCACACTCCTCTTGACACAGTGGATTTTGGTACGGCTGCCAGTTTGCTGATGATGACCGGCTGCAGGATAATTGGGACGATCGCAAAAGGGGAGGGTCGGATTGGGGAATCCCTTAAGCCGCTCCATCTCTCTCATGTTATCAAAATGCTGAACAGGCAATTGTCAGAAAAGCCATGCCGGATTTATGACGCAGATCGCCTCGTTGCTCGAATTGCGTGCGTAACTGGTGCAGGAACGAGGATAGATCATTTGGCTGAAGCACTTGGCTATGGAGTGGACTTGTATGTAACAGGTGAAACAAGCCTGTATCTGCTTGAGTATGCAAGTTTCCATCGTGTTAGCGTTCTTATTTACTCACATAACTATACAGAAATATTCGGCACACAAAATCTTGCCCATAAGATTGCAGACCAACTTCAAATCAATAAGGTAGTTCGGCTTAATGAGCCTCATTACTGAGGCCATCTCACGATCTATTCCACCACCTGGCTAAACGATCATCGCTTATTTCTTCTTTTCGATCTTGCTCATCGCGTATTCTGCCAAAGCAGTGATCGTCAGGCTCGGGTTGACGCCGGGATTGGCGGGCATGATCGAGCCGTCTATGATATAGAGGCCGGGATAATGGTGCACTTCAAAGTTTTCATCCACCACACCCTCGCTCGAATCCTTCCCGATCGGCGCGCCGCCCAGGATGTGCGCGGTGGTCGGAAGGCCCAGAAGATTTTCGCCGATCGAGCCCAGGGCGATCCCGTCCGTGCGCCTGGCAAATTCGCGCGTCAACTCGTGCGAGCCCCTGACCTGCGCCCGGATCTCATAACCGGGCTCGGCCTCCGTCACCATGCCGCGCCGGAACAGGGTGAACACACTGCGCCCCATGCGGAAGCGCATGCGATTGTCGGCGTGCTGCATCACGAGCAGGATCGTCACGTTGTGGGCCCAGCCGGGCAAGACCAGTGCCTTCAAAAAATCAAGCGGGTGCGTTGCGGCCCATCCGAAAAATCTCAATAAACGAACGGGCACACTGACGTCCGTGTCGATCAGCGGCGCCGCGAGAAAACGCATCAGGGACGAACCAGCGGGGTAACGGACCGGCTCGATGCGCGTGATCTCATCGTGATTGTAAATGGAGGAGATCGAAACGCCTTCGGAATAATTGATCGCCGAGCGCCGCGCGACCGATCCCAAAAGTGCCTCGGAATTGGTCCGCACCATGTCACCCAGCCGCGGCGAGAGATTTGGCAGCGACCTTTTGAGGTCGCGCAGATTCAGCAGCAGCCTGACCGTGCCCATCACGCCCGCCGAAAGGATCACGCCCCTGGCCTGCACCGCCTGGCGCGCTCCGCCCAAGAAGCGTGTGCTCGGCCTGAATCCGACTTCGTAACCCCGACCGCCATCGAGGGGCGTGAGGTCGATCACTTCCGCTTCCGGGATGATCCTGGCGCCATTCTTTTCCGCGAAATACAGATAGTTCTTGGGCAGGGTGTTCTTGGCATTGTAGCGGCATCCGACCATGCAGCCGCCGCAGTGGCTGCAGCCGGCGCGCGGGGGGCCGTCGCCGTTGAAATAAGGATCGGGAACCGTCACGCCCTCGGCGCCGAAATACGCACCGACGTCGGTTGCGCGGAAGCTTGCCGCCATGCCGCGCTCATCGGCGAACTGCTTGAGCAGGTCATCCGCTTTCCATAATCTGGGATTGCGCGCCACGCCCAGCATTTTCCTGGCGGTCTCGAAGTGCGGTTTGAGAACTTGTCCCCAGGCGATCGGTTGATTCCAGGCCGGCGTTGCGAAGGTTTCGGCGGTCGGAACCTCGAGCACATTGGCATAACCGAGGCTTCCGCCGCCGACCCCTGCGCCGTGCAAAACCATCACACCCTTGAGAATGCTGATCTGCAAAATGCCATGGGCGCGGATGGCAGGCAGCCACAGGTATTTCCAGTACTGCCAGTTGGTCCTGGCAAAATCGTGATCGTTGAAGCGCCGGCCCTTTTCAAGGACCAGAACGGAATATCCCTTTTCCGTCAGCCTCATGGCCGAGACACTTCCCCCGAAGCCGGAACCGATGATGACATAGTCGTAAATGGCTTTAACCATTCAGCACTCATCTTTCAGTGCCGAAGTTGGGAAACGGCGAAAATGCTTTTCGACCAACCCGGACAGCATAACTCTTTGAATTGAATTTGAAGAAGATCTTCTGCTATCCGTCATTTGCGGCACGTCTGATAATTTCTTTCACTTTTTCCTTAAGGGCTGGATCCAGGAGGGTGCCGTTAAATGGAGCTGCCAACGGCTGCAATTCTGGAATCACCGATCTGGCGGACTTCCCAAATGTCGCAATTGTATCCAGGACCACGCCCTGGGCGGATATGAGATCCCGTTTGCTTTGATGTTTCTCTTGTCTTTCCTCTTTCTTGATCGTATCCAGGGTTCCAATTAAACCGGGTAAAGCATCCGTTGCCGAATTTCCCAGTTGCTTTATCTGGTCGCAGACATATACGGCAGAGCTTTCGTCAGGGTGAAGTTGCAAACATTGGATCAGCCCAGGTATGGCAGCATTTCCCAATTCTCGGAGCAGCTCAACATACGTTTGCTCCCCGGTGTCCTTGTACTTCATGATGAGGTGCTGGATGGCGTCGTCCATGCTTAATTCATCCGACCAATCGATTATGATGTGGGCGCTCTGCGGAGTGAAACTGATTTTTGGTACTGATTCAAGAGCCTCTGGGCCCATTTTCGATAATGCATCAAATGCCGCTTTTTTGACATCCTTGATCGATTTCGGATCTACTACCAGTCTGGAAAGAGCGCCGATCGCTGATGTTGATGACGATCTGGTGTTTGCCTTGTCAACGGCCTGGCATGCCGCCAGGAGTATCCATTGAGGGGTCTCCCGTGATTCGATGATGTTTATCAAACACGGGAAGATCAGACTTTCGAATTCCGAAGCAGGTGCAATATCTATTAAGATGCTGCAAGTAGCGATGATGACTCTTGGATCCTTGGAGTTTTTCAGCCGTTCAGTAAAAAAGGGAACAGCGGCCGCTGCGGATTCCCCGATGGCCTGGATGGCTCCGATCGCCATGCCTTCATTGTCCGGGTGGGTTCGGATGTATTCGATCAGCGCAGGAGCGGCCGGCGCCGCTTGCGTTTTAGCCCTTCTGAGAAATTCCAGCGATGAATCTCGGATCTTTTCGTCTGGATCGGATAAGGATCGAATTGCCTGTTCCACTTTGGTGCTTATGGATGGCTCGCCGTCTACAGATACATCTTGATGCCATCCACAATATTCACAAACCTGGTAGTTAATGGGAATCTCTCTGCGACAGTTTGGATTGATGCACTTTTTGATGAGTAATTCCCCACATTGACAAAACCTTGCCTCTTGAGATGAAACACGCCCACACTTTATGCAAACGCGTTCTCCGGGTCTTGGTACATAAAGTTCATTATTAATGACCGCGACGGAGGTGGTGCCACAACGGTCACATACAAATTCAACGCCGTATTTCAGCTTTTTGATATTTACATTATTGGTATTGCCGCATGAGGGACATTTGAGGGCAATGATCTGTGAATCCATTGGACGACCTCTCTGATAACCGTTTAATCATACATCAGCCATCCGTTGAAATGGCTGATCGCTGAAAGTTGCATCGGAACAACCCTCAGGCTTCCCGCATGTCGCGTGTTTCCATACCTGTCATTCTATTGGGCATCCACCTCGTTCAGGTGAAAGGTGATCGAATGGCTTGAACCCCCGGGCAGATTGAGGGCTCCGCTGAACTCCCGTCCCGCGACCCAGGCCACATAGTAGTAAAAGCCGGCGGGGATGGTCTTGTCGATCGTTCCGCTGACCGGGTATTCGCGGATCACATTGGTCCCGTCGCGCGCCGTACCCTGCAGCGAGACATAGACCTGGGCGTTGGCCTTGTTGGATAATTCGATGTTCGCCATGGGAGCTCCCGCGGACACCGTCCCATAGGACAGGGGGGTCGGAACCTGGGTCGGTGTCGGGGTCGCCGCGTACCAGGAAGGATACGGATAGGGTCCGTAGGGCGGAGAATAAGACGGAGGTCCGTAGGAGGGCCAGGTCGGCGCAGGCGTCGCCCAGGAAGAGGGCGGGATGTTCAGCACCTGTCCGGGATACAGAAGATCGATATTTTCAATGGACGGGTTGGCGCTCCACAGCGCGTACATGCTGACCCCGTACCGGCTGGCAATCTCCGAGAACGTGTCGCCGTATTGAACGACGTACGTGGTGCCGTTGACGCCGCCCTGGCCATAATTGTAATGGGAGGGGTTGCCCTGATAGCCGTTGTAGTTGTTGTTGTAGCCGTTGTAAGTGTTGTTGTAGCCGTTGTAGTTATTGTTGTAGCCGCTGTAAGTGTTGTAGCCTCCGTCCGGGATCGTCAGGACCTGACCCACATACAGATTCGCGCCGATCCCGGGGTTGGCGGCGTACAGGGCAGAAGCAGTAGTACCACAGGCCGCGGCGAGCGTGTCAATCGTCTCGTCCTGCTCGACGATGTACGTGCCGCCGCACGTGCCGCTCGCGATGACGCTGGCCGGAACTGCGCTAAACGCCAGCACGATCGACACGACGATCGCAACTTGGGTAAAGGTTTTATACGACATGGTTCTTCTCCTTGTGCCGCGGAAGGCATAACGCGTGCGCATTGGATGATAAGACAAAAATGCGTGAAATGCAACGTGCAAAAACGATCTGCGCCTATCGCAGGGGGCGTCGCGCTGCGTTCAATACTGATAGAACCCCTTTCCGCTTTTTCTTCCCAAATATCCCCCGTCGACCATCTTGCGCAGCAAAGGCGCGGGACGATATTTGTCTTCGCCCAGATCCCTCTGGAGCACCTCCATGACAGACAGGACGACGTCCAGGCCGATCAGGTCCGCCAGGGCCAGCGGGCCCATCGGATGATTCATTCCAAGCTTCATCACCGCGTCGATGGCTTCGGGCGTGCCGACGTTCTCCTGCAGCGCGAAGATCGCTTCGTTGATCATCGGGCACAGGATGCGGTTGGAAATGAATCCCGGCGAGTCATTTGCTTCGACCGCTTCCTTGCCCAGGGCTGCACAAAGTTCGAGCGTCGTTTGGAGGGTCTCTTGGCGGGTGGCCAGGCCCTTGATGACCTCGACGAGTTTCATCAACGGCACCGGATTCATGAAGTGCATGCCGATGACCCGGTCGGCCCGCTGGGTCTGCGCCGCGAGCTTGGTGATGGAAATGGAGGAGGTATTGCTGGCCAGGCCCACTCCCGGGCGCGCTCTTGCATCCAGCTCCCTGAAGATCTTGAATTTCAATTCGGGGTTCTCTGTGGCGGCCTCGATGATGAAGTCCGCTTCCGCAAGATCATCGTAAGACGAGACGAATTTGATCTGATCGGCGGCGGCCTTCTGTCCGGCCGTCAGGAGGCCCTTCTCGACCAGTTTGGCGGTCGACCGCCCAATCGCGGCTCTGGCACGCTCCAAGGCCGCGGGGATCACATCCATGCACGCGACTTGATATCCGCTGGTCGCGGCCAACTGCGCAATGCCGCTGCCCATGGTCCCCGCACCCACCACAAAAATTTGTTTGATGTCCATTCTGCCTCCCTGGTCTGCGCGGTCCGGGGGAGGGCACGGAGCGCTCTTCGCCTCGTCCGCGATGCCGGCTCTATTCCATCTCAATGGCCATCGCCACCGCCTCGCCGCCCCCGAGACACAATGCCGCGATGCCGCGTTTCAGGCTGCGATCCTTCAGGGCGTAGATCAATGTGGTCAGGACCCGCACGCCGCTGGCGCCCAGTGGATGACCGAGCGCAATGGCGCCGCCATTGACGTTGACCTTGTTCCAGTCCCAACCCTGATCGGCAAGCGCATATCCGTCCGCCAGTACCTGGGCCGCAAACGCTTCGTTGAGTTCAACCAGATCGGTACCCTCCAGCGTCCAGCCGATCTTCTTTAATAATTTCGGAATTGCACGGGCCGGCGCCGCGAACAGATATTTTGGTTCGACCGCAGCCTGGGCATAGCCGACAATCCTTGCCAGCGGGGGGTGCTGATGTTCTTCGGCATAGGCGCGCGAGGCGATCACCGTGGCCGCCGCGCCGTCGTTCATGCTCGAGGCGTTGCCTGCCGTCACCTTGCCATCCGCCTTGAAGGAAGGCTTGAGCTTGGCCAGGGACTCGAGGGAGGTGTCTTTGCGCGGCCCCTCATCGTCTGTGATGATCGTGACTTCGCCCTTGCGCCCGGCTATTTCAACCGGCACGATCTCGTCTCTGAATTTTCCCTGTTCCATGGCGCGCACGGCCTTCTGGTGGCTGCCGAAGGCAAACTGGTCCATCGCGGCGCGTGTGACCTCGTATTCGTCCGCGATGAATTCCGCCGCGTTGCCCATGCTCCAATTCTCGAACGGATCCCATAAGCCATCATTGAGCAGGGCATCGGTCAGGACCTGATTGCCGAACCGCAGCTCACCCCGCCTGCCGTTGACGAGATAGGGCGCCCGGCTCATCGATTCCATGCCGCCTGCGACGAACAACTGCGCGTCGCCCGCCCGGATGGCCTGCGCCGCGCTCATGGCTGCCTTCAATCCCGAGCCGCAGACCTTGTTCAGGGTGGTCGCGCCGACCGTTGCGGGAAGGCCTGCGTGAATGGCGGCCTGGCGCGCCGGCGCCTGGCCGGCGCCGGCCTGCACGACGTTTCCCATCAGGACTTCCTCGATCGCGTTCGCGTCAATGCCTGCGCGTTCCACTGCGGCCTTGACTGCAATTGCCCCAAGTTCCGTGGCGGGCAGGGCGCTCAACAAGCCCTGGAATTTTCCGCCCGGCGTGCGAACTGCCGAAAGAATCACAGCTTCCGTTTCTTTGTTCATGGCTTCTCCATGCTGATCTGAAGGGGCATTGCCAAGGCCGGCGGCCATCCGTCAGGGGCTTTACCGAATGCAATCCATTTCACGTCCGCATATTAACGGGGCTCAGATCCGGAGTTCCCACATAGCCTGCAGCCGCCCCGGCCAGGGCGGCCAGCACCGCACCGACGATGCCGATGCAGAGCGAAGTCCCAATGCCCCCCAGGTAGTAGATCATTTGAGCCGCGGGGCTCGCGGCCGGAGAGGGGATGGTACCAAGGGGAAATTTCAACCCGGTGAACTGGGCAATGGCCAGCGTACTGATTCCGCCCAACACCTGGCCTATGATCATCAGGCCGCCGGCAATGCCGCCTCCGACTGCGCCGGCGCGCGCCCCGTCGCTTTTGGATGCAGCTTTTTCCCCTTGCGCGGTCAAGAATCCCGCCACCGCCCCCGCGATCAGGGAAAGCAGCGGTCCGCAGAAGCCGACAAACCCCGAGACGCAAACATTCAGAACCAGAGCGACGACACCGACGATCAAACCTATTCTTGTCCTGGCCGGCATGTCAGCCTCCTTCCCGGTCGTCATTTCATACTATACACTACTTCTTTGAAGAATGCCATGATCATCTTTGCAACCTGTCCGTTCACCTTGCTTCGCCCTGGGGTGGAATATATCGCACCAGGTAGGCTCCACTTTGCTGCTCGGCGAAATAACTGAAAGGTGTGACAATGACCACCCAGGTGTGCCCCGGCTTCAGGGCGGCGGGCGAACCGTCCGCATTGATGAATCTGATCGGCCGTTCGAATCCGGTTCTCTGTTCGTAGTCGCCCGCCAGCGTGCTCCATCTAATCCGATACATCAGCCCGTCGCGGAACAGAAACGCGTAGCCGGTCGCGCCTTCCTCGAGATGAATATCCAGGTTGGTGGGGGATACGACATCGGTATCCGCCATGAGCACGATCACATTCTCGAAATGAAGCTGGCGCCCGTTGAGACGGTCCACCTCCAGATGCAGAACGCCCGCGCTCTTCGGATCCGCCGTGTCCACCGAGCGAAGCCAGGCTTGATAGAGCGGATCATATGTCCAGCCGGACTGATTTAGATCTGCATAGAACACATTGAGCTGCGAGGCCGGAACTCCTCCTGCCGGCGGCTGATCGGTGTAGAGGTTGCTGCTATAGTTAAAATTGGAATCGGATCTCTTTTGACTGTCCAGGGCAATTTTCCTGAAGTCTTGAATATCGAGCATGAATCCGCCGCCATCCACCTCATGATTGACGAAATAGCACTTGGGAATCTTCGCCAGCACTTCCGGCGAGGCAAATGCATAGATCAGGCAGCTGTCCGTGAAGAAACCGGCGATGTATGAATACAGCAGGCGACCCGAACGGATGGGTCCGATCGCGGCAGCTGGCACGGCCGTGGGCGTGCCCGTCGGCGTTGGCAGACCCCCCGCTGAAACGGTCAGGCCGGCATCCCAGGAAAGGTCGTCGCCCTTCACATGGATCAGTTCTGTTCTTCCGCTGGCTGGATCGGCATCGCTGTCGAGGGTATCGTCGCCGACGTTGGGCGGGGTAAATTGCATGCCCTGCGGCCTGACAAATTCAACGGTGTAATCCCCGCCGTTTTGAACATTGAATCCATAATAACCGTTGGAGTCGCTCGTGGTCCTCTGGATCAGGTTCCCCTGGGCATCATACAGGTCCACGCAGACGCCGCCGACCCCGCCTTCACCCGGATCCTGGATTCCGTTGCCGTTGGCATCGAGCCAGATCCGCCTGCCCAGGATCGCGGCGCTCCTGACGAACGCACCTTGACGGACGCCGCATCCGCCGCTGAGGGGGACTTCCGGATAGGGAAAAGCGCCGTAGAACACCGTCAAAAAACGCGATTCGCCTTCCGTAATGGAAAATTCGAAGACATAGGGTGCAAAGGAAAGTCCGGCCTGCGGACGCGCGGTCGGCGGAAAATGGGAGATCGATACCAGCATGGCGGGAATTTTCAGGAGCGATGGATCGGAAACAGTCTGTCCGGTGAGAGGGTTGACGTCTGCCGGAAAATCGGTTTGGTCGGGCCCGTAGGAGGCCGGCCTGGAGGTGGGTTGGGGGGTCGGCGTGAAGGTGGCCGTGGGCGTCTGAATGGTCGGCGTGGGCGTGTTGCGGGGCGTCACTTCAGGCCGCGCGGTGGCTGGAGGAGGAGATGGATTACAACCGTTCAGGAGCAGGGAAATCAGGAAGGCGATGCAAATAATCCTGCGAAGGGGGCGCGGCATGGTTCTCCGTTCTTAACTTGATATCATGATTCCATTTCCCCGAGATTCCCCGTTACGAATGAAAACCATCCCGGATGCGCTGCCAGGTGTCATCGAGCGATTCGGGCAGGACGCGTGTCTCGGCCAGGGTGGACATGAAATTTGTGTCGCCGACCCAGCGCGGGACAATGTGGATGTGAACGTGTTCCTTGATGCCCGCGCCGGCCGCTTCCCCGATATTGACGCCGACGTTAAAGGATCTGGTGCCATAGATCCTGCGCAGCACGCTCGTGGCCTGCGAGGTCAATTCCATCATTTCGGCGCGTGTCGCCCCGTCCAGTTCCTCCAGATTCGGCTTGTGGGCAAATGGCACGACCATCACGTGTCCGCTCGTATAGGGATAGCGATTCAGAATCACATAGGCCAGTTTGCCGCGCTGGATGATCAAATTCTCATGGCTGTCTTCCTGGGCCGGTGCCTTGCAAAAGACACAGCCCTCTTCCTGGTTTGCGTTTTCAATATAGGTCATACGCCACGGGGACCAAAGATAATGCATGGGAGGATGTGTTGATTGTAGCAGAATTTTTGGATCCTGTTGCATTCTTCCCGCAATTCGAGTATCCTCGCAGGGATGCAGCCTCCGCTTTTTGCCCCCCTGCCATGGACGGTCTCGGCGCTCACCAGGCATATTCGCGATCTGCTCGAAGGCGACATGCCGCTGCAGGACGTGTGGGTGCAGGGCGAAATCTCGAATCTCTCGCGTCCGGCCTCCGGTCACCTCTACTTCACCTTGAAGGACGCGGGGGCCTCGCTTCGCTGCGTGATATGGCGGTCGGAGGCGGCGCGCCTCCGGCTTCCGCTCCAGGACGGCCTGGCCATCGAAACCCACGGCCGGATCGGCGTCTACGAGGTGAGCGGACAGTACCAGCTTTACGCCGATCAGGTCCGGCCGGTGGGCGAAGGGGTCCTGTACCAGGAGTTTCTGCGGCTGAAAGCGGTGCTCGAAGCCGAAGGGCTCTTCGATCCCCGGCGCAAACGAGCCATTCCATCTTTTCCAAAACGCATCGGCCTCGTTACGTCCGCCACGGGCGCAGCCTTGCGCGATATGCTGTCTGCCATCCGGCGGCGCATGCCGCTGGCGGAGGCGATCCTGGCTGCTGCGCCGGTGCAGGGCGACGAGGCGCCGCCGAAATTGGTTGAAGCAATCAAGTCCCTCAACCAGCTTAAACCGGAAGTTGATGTCATCCTGCTGGGGCGCGGGGGCGGTTCGATGGAAGACCTGTGGGCCTTCAATGATGAGGGCCTTGTGCGCGCCGTGGCTTCTTCCAGAGCCCCGATCATCTGCGGGGTGGGGCACGAGACAGATTTCACGTTGTGTGATTTCGCCGCAGATCTGCGCGCCCCCACTCCCACGGCCGCGGCCGAACTGGCAACGGGAACCACGATCAGCGACCTGCAGGCGAATCTCGGAGCCCTCGGATCACAGCTGACGACCCTCCTGGTGGATGTCTTGCGGGAGCAGCGCAGCGCGGTTTCCACCCTGGGCGAGGGCCTTCGATTTTTCTCGCCGGCGCGCCGCCTTCGAACCGAGAGACAGCGGCTCGATGATGCGGCTCACCGTTTCGCTTTCGCGCAGGCCCATCGTCTTGCCCTCGAGCAGAGTCGGATCGCGGGCTATCGCAATCGCCTGGATGCGCTTGATCCGCTTCATGTCCTGGAAAGGGGTTATGCCGTTGTCACCCGGCAGGCGGACGGCAAATTGATCCGCAGGGTCCGTCAGGTCAAAGCCGACGATGAAATTCACGTCCGCGTTTCCGACGGCAGCTTCGAGGCGAGAGTCAAATAAGGAGCCCAAATGCCAAAATCATCACCCTCCAAGTCCGTCGAGAATCTCAGCTACGAACAGGCCTTTGCCGAGCTGGAAAGCATCGTCGCCGCGCTGGAAAATGAACAGCGATCCCTGGATGAGGCGATGGCGCTCTATGAACGCGGCCAGGCCCTGATCAAACGCTGCGCGAAGATCCTGGAGAAAGCCGAATTGAAAGTGAAACAATTGGCGGGCGATGCGCTGACCGATTTCGAAGAGGCGGAATGAATCTGGTCGGCCTCTTTCATAACAATGTCTTGCTGAGCGCCCTGTTCGCCTGGCTGACCGCCCAGGGATTGAAAGTCCCGATGGAGTACCTGCGTTCGCATCGCTGGCAGTGGGCGATGGCGTTCGTGGCGGGCGGCATGCCCAGTTCACATTCCGCGCTGATCGTCGGCGCGACCCAGGCGATCGGTCTGCATCAAGGCTACGCCAGCCCTTTGTTCGCTTTGGGCGTCGTGCTTTCGATGATCGTCACGTACGACGCGGCGGGTGTGCGCCGTCAGGCGGGCAAACATGCCGAGCGGATCAACATGTTGTTCGAGGAATTGATGCGGGGCCAAATGCCGGATGAAAAGGAGCTGCGCGAAGTGCTGGGTCATACCCCGCTGGAAGTGGCCGGGGGGGTCTTGTGGGGGATCGTGGTTGCAACCTTGATGTGGCTGGCCGGAAAATGATCTTATCTTGACCGCCGCGGCCGGAGCCGGGCGGTCTTATCCGGGCGAGCGCGGGAACTGCTTCACGATCGTTTTGGCCGGAGAGCATCTCTTTGTGTCCACCTGGGCACCGGCGCCGGCCTCCGAGGTCGCAGCCGAAATTGTCACTGGGGGCTGAATTCGTCCCTGCACCTGTTTGGTTTCGGTGGTTCCAAGGAAGCCTAGCGGGCGGCTCTCATTCGGCGCCGAAGGGTGTCGGCCAATTCCCCCACTTCAGGCACGCGCAGGACGGACATCATCAGCGCATACA
>DATJBI010000075.1:0-12667 GCA_035515435.1 Anaerolineales bacterium | reverse complement strand
GTTCCATGCGTTTCTCTCTTTCTAGTTGCGAAGAATTTGTGAGCGAATGTTTCCTATGGTTCTCTTCAGATATTTCTGTTATGGAGAGCGGCCACCTCCTTTATGCGAGCATACGGAATGGAGCGGCAGTAAACATATCTCTAAAGTGAACTTTTTTGTCTTGGAATGCTGATATATTTATAATATCACTTAATATACTACAAGTCAACGACTGATATATCAGAATAATGAAATATTGATTATTGATATATCTTGTGGTAACATCTGGGTAGATTGGAAGGCCAGCATGACACCCTCAGACGTAAATCAAACCTCGAAAAGCCTGATCTATCGGAAACTGCGGCGCTCCATTATGATGGGGCATCGTCAATCGGGGGAACGCCTCGAGATCGAATCGATTGCGGCCGAATACAATACCAGCGTCACCCCGGTACGAGATGCTCTCCAAATGCTCAGTCATGAAGGCCTGATAGATATCAAACCGCGCTCGGGCTACTTTGTGGCGCGGATTACCCTGAAGATGCTCAGAGATCTGCTGGATATCCGCCGTCTTCTGGAATTGACCTCCGTGGAGCGTGCTGCGCTGCGCATCAGCGATCAGCAGATCGGCGAGTTGCGGGCCGTTCATGCGGGCTATACCGGCGACGACGATGAGTCCTATGACCGCTATACGGATGAAAACCGAAGGTTCCATTATCTGATCGCCAAGGCAAGCGGAAACAATGAACTGGCTGAAATGATCGGGAGATTGCATGACCAGCTGGCTCGTTTCATGGTCATGCGCCATGCTGGCAAGACCCAGGAAATCACTCACAAGCGCATCGTCGATGCGCTCGAAGCCCATGATTTGGAAGCAGCCCGGCAGGCCCTGCTCGATGATATTGATCGGGCACATGAAGCCATCTTGGATGGTGTTATGGAAGAGGATGCCAACAACTGGCATCTTTGATCGACGAAAGTTGCAGCCTCACAGTGGAAACAAATCCACCACTGCTGGCAATTCTCAACGCAGACTCTGCAAGGAGCGAGAAATGGATCTGAAACAAATCTACGACAATGTGATCGATGGGCAAATGGTTGACGTTGAAAACGGAGTGCAAGCCGCCTTATCCGCGGGCATTGGCGCTGACATCATTCTCAAGGATGGATTGATCGCCGCAATGGACGAGGTCGGGCGGCGCTATGAAGATGGCGACTTCTTTGTGCCTGAAATGCTGATCTCGGCCCGCGCCATGCAGGCGGGCCTGCAGCACTTGAAACCCCATCTCGTGCACGGGGAGGTCCGGACAGCCGGACGCATCGCAATCGGCACAGTCAAAGGTGATCTGCATGATATCGGCAAGAACCTGGTCGCCATGATGCTGGAAGGCGCGGGCTTCGAAATTATGGATCTTGGAGTGGACGTCTCGCCCCAGGCTTTCGTGGACGCCGTGCAGGAAGGCGCGCAGATCATCGGCATGTCGGCGTTGCTCACGACCACAATGAGCAATATGGCAGGCACCATCGAGGCGCTGAAAACCTCCGGGCTGCGCAACAAGGTGAAGGTCATGATCGGAGGCGCGCCGGTTACGGAGGAATTTGCCAAGCGCATCGGCGCGGATGCCTTTGCTCCGGACGCCTCCAGCGCGACGCGCATCGCACGCCAGTTGGCCGGATGATCATGGAAACGAAGCTCAGCCTCAGAGACAAAACTGTTCTGATCGGTCCGGCCCACCCGTTTGTGGTGATCGGCGAACGAATCAATCCGACCCGCCGCAAGAAACTGGCCGCTTCGCTGCAGGAGCGCGACTTCAGCCTGGTGCAGGCGGAGGCGCACTTGCAGGCCCGGGCGGGAGCCTCGGTATTGGACATCAACGCCGGCGTGCCCGATGCGGATGAACCTGCCCTGCTGCGCGGTGCGGCGCAGGCCGTGATGGAGGTCGTAGATCTGCCTCTCTGTTTCGACAGCGCCAACCCCGAAGCTCTGGCCGCGGCGCTCGAGGTCTATCCGGGAAAAGCGCTGATCAACTCAACGACCGCCGAAACAAAAATGATGGACACGGTTCTGCCGCTTGCCAGGCAATTCGGCGCGGCGGTCATCGGCGTGATCACAGATGATCAGGGAGTTCCGGCCACACCGCGGGACCGCTTGAAGGTGGCAGAGAAACTCATTAAGCGCGCCGGTGACTTCGGCATTCCACCGGAGGATATCATCATCGATCCGCTGGCTTTGACCGTCAGCGCAGATCACCACGCGGCGCGCCTCACCCTGGACTCGCTCCGCCTCATCCAGCAGGAATTGGGCGTCAATATGAATCTTGGCGCGAGCAACGTCTCTTTCGGCCTGCCCGATCGCAAGATCGTCAACGCGGCATACCTGGCACTCGCGATCTCACGGGGCCTGACCACTGCCATCACCGATCCGACCGTCCCGGAAATTCAAACCACTTTATTGGCCTGTGATCTGTTAATGGGCCAAGATGAATTCTCCATGCACTGGATCAAAGCCTTCCGTGCACGCGAGAAAGCCAAAGCCGCCGAAGCGGCTTCGTAATTTCTACCGGCGGTATTGAAAGAGACCCTTCGGGCCCCGTGTCACCACAAAGGAAATCCATGTCTTACGCTACGCGCACCAACCATCTCAAGCCGGAAGGCGCCTATCAGGTCCTGGCGCGGGCCAACCAATTGGAAGCCGAGGGAAGAGAGATCGTTCATCTCGAGATCGGCCAGCCGGATTATCCGACATTCGAGAACGTGAGCGAGGCAGGCATTGCCGCCATCCGGGCGGGTCATACCCGCTACACGCCGCCGGCCGGCATGCCCTCCTTGCGCGAGGCAATTGCCGCGGATGCCGGACGGCGGCGCGGCATCCGCGTCCAACCGGATGAGGTCGTGATCAGCCCCGGAGGAAAACCAAACCTGTTCTTCCCCACGCTCGCGTTGGTCGAGCCGGGAGACGAGGTCATCTATCCTGATCCGGGGTTCCCGACCTATGAGGCGATGATTCGCCTGGCAGGGGGCAGACCGCGGGCCGTGCCTCTGGTGGAAGAAAGCAACTTCTCGTTCGACCTCGAGGCGCTGGACCGCCTGGCCGGCAAGCGCACCAAGTTGATCATCTTGAATTCCCCGGGCAACCCGACCGGCGGGGTGATCCCCCGCGCCGACCTGGAGCACATTGCGGAGAAGGCACAGGAATTCAATTCCTGGGTCATGTCCGACGAGATATATGCGCGCCTCATCTACGATGGATTGAAGGCCGAATCCATCGCCTCCCTGCCCGATATGCAGGAACGCACCATCATCGTGGACAGCTTCTCAAAGACTTATTCGATGACCGGCTGGCGGCTCGGCTACGGCATCATGCCTCGCGAACTTGCCGAACGCGTTGACCTTTTGCTCACGCATTCGGTGGGTTCCACCGCACACTTTACGCAGTTTGCCGGATTGGAGGCCGTCACAGGACCTCAGGACATGGTGGAGGTCATGGCAGCGGAGTACCAGCACCGGCGGGATGTGATTGTCGAGGAACTGAACCATATCGCCGGTTTCCTTTGTCAGAAGCCGCAAGGCGCTTTCTATGCGTTTCCAAATATCAAGGGCACCGGAATGAAATCCAACGAACTTGCCAAACTGCTGCTCGAAGAGGCGGGTGTGGCGCTGCTGCCTGGGACCGCGTTCGGCGAATACGGCGAAGGGTACCTGCGCTTATCCTATGCCAATTCGACCGAGAACATCCGGAAGGGAATGCGGCAGATCCAGTCCGTGCTGGGGGAACGCAAGTAAGGATGCCAGTGGCAAGACAAGCAGGGCCGGGAGATCGCGCTCATTTTCAATCTCCATTCTTCCTGCCAATATCGGTCGAAGAAGCAGCATCCCCCTGGATACCCCTGAGATCGTGTGCTACCTGTCCCCGGTTCTCACAAGGTTCATCAGATCCCTTTATTTGCTAATATCGTTCACATAGTCTTTGGCCGGGGCACACACATCGGTGAAATGCGTGGCCATGGCATCCCACGTGAGTTTATGTTCCGCCGCCCACGTTTGGTTAACCGCCAGGCCCAGACAGCCCGCGCCTGCGTTGTAGTTGACCAGGGTGAATTTCCACAGGTCCTCATACGAGGCAAAATCGCCCGCGGATTGCGTGGAGATGGACGGCACGTTGTTGAGAATGACCTGCGCGGTCTGTTCACATTCGGCGAGCAGGGTATGGGCGAACACGCCAACGCTGAAATTGGCCTGGCTTAGGTCAATGCCGAGCGGACAGTTTTGGCACGCCGCGTTCACACTGCCGACCAGCGCCTGGCGCAGCAATTCCTGATTGCTGGCCCTGAGGTGCACGTACCCTTTGCTGCAAACCTGTGATGAGAGTATCAGCGGACAATATTGGCTGTAGAACGATGGATTCCAAAGCAGGGCGGTGTCCGCGCCGTTGTTGGTGAGCTGTCCGAGCCCGGCATCCGAGCTTGCCCGGAAAACGCCCGGCCAGAACTGGCTTTCGCGCGCAAAGAGATTCTTGAGCAGCTGCGCCGGCACGCCGGTCTTGTGTGCGGTATTGAGGATCAGCGAATCGAATTGATTCTGCCAGGCGTCCACGGCCGGCCGCGCCGCTTCCAGGCCGCACTGGTTGACCGTTCCATCCGAGGACCAGCCCCCATCGGGGCAGCCGCTGGCGTCCACCGCCCCCTGCAGGATCAAGTTGGCGGAAAGATAGTTGTACGGAATGTCACTGCTTAACTCCGCCGGGTCGTCGGGCGTGCTCAACCAGTCCGGCGGGCCGCCCACCGGCGGAAATGCCTCCCAGGTATCCGCACAGGTCGCAGGATGCACGCCCAGCCACTGCGAGGAAAGCACATCCACAAACCACGAATTTTGGTCTGGGTTCCCTGCGTCGGACGTAGCAACCCGGACCTGCGCACTGAACACGTCGCTGCTGTCGCCGTAACTGGACCAAGCCCAGAACTGCAGATTGACGCCTTTGTCACTGGTGGAAGAAAGCTGCAGTTTGCAGTTTGCAGTGCATGAAAAGGGCTTGCCATCCATCGTGCCTTCAATGCGCTCGATGTGTTCATTGGGAAGCGGCTCCTCGCCCTTCAAGACCAGGCGCGGGATTTTCTCACAGATGTTCGTGTCGGATTTCGATACGGGCTCGCAGCCTTCGAGCGAGAGCCAGACTGCGGGCGGCGGCAGTTTCACGACCACCTGCTTTTGCGACTGCTCCACATGGACAAGATCGAGATAATATCCCTCGCACGCCGAGCGCGCAGTATCGACACAGGGCTGCTCAGCTTTCCAGGTGTAGTAGACGGTTGGATCGCAGTTGGTATAGACTTCCCCCAGGGTCGGCTGCCCCTCATGATCGACATCGAAGGCGCAAACAACCTGATTCTTGTTCCAGGTCGCCATCCACCAGGTGTACGCGGTAAATTTCACGGTGATGGTGGTCACCCGATCAGGGCCGGGAGGAGTCTTGGATGCGGCGGCGCGGCCGGGGACCGCGGGCAGAAGCGCCAGACTGCCCAAAACCAGCAAGGCGGCGAGCATCCAGTTCAAGGGAGAGGTACGCTTCGCGTTGATCCTAATTGCTCCGAAGGAGGCAGAGGTCCTTCATTCCTGACAAGGATAGCAGGAAAGCAGTTATCCGTACAGGCACTGTTCGCGGACCAAAAAATCAAGGACTACCTCTAAAGGTTTCCGCCGGACCGAGTTCACATTTAAGCATTGATTGACCGACCCTCGCTTGCCGCTCCTGATCATGGCCACATGCCGCTTACCGGATCTGCATGCCCGGCGCGGCGCGCCCACAGCCGCAGAAGCTCCACCCCAAAATGCGATACCTGCCAATCATGAAATTTTCTCCCACGACTGATTCTCCATCCGATCTCTGTTCTCGCCAATTGCAGTTCCGTGTCAACGGGGGAAAGGGTCAAAGCAAAGGATTGTTTGGAGATTTTCCCGCCAGACGTCCTCCCAGCCAGCGCGATCCACCACGAGCCATCCGCGATAAATTAGAGTTATCCCAGCCGCCTTTTGGAGCTTTGATGGGCGTGAGCCTGCGCGCTGTTCAAGACCGGGAACAGGGACAGCGCGCCCCGCGGACCCGCGGTGACATTTGTGATATGATTTGAAATGCTCGTTTTCTGAGGGAGAACCATTTGTTTCGAATAACAACTAAGACCTTTTCGAGACATTTCGAGCGGGGAGCGATTCTTTTCCTATTCATGGCGGCATCCTGCCGCTCAACCCCACCCCTGCCTCCCCTTCAACCGAGAGCGGCTGTCAGTATGCAAGCCGGCTTTGGGGGGCTGTGCAAAGGGTATTCCTGGGTGCCTCTCCACCTCACCGTTGAAAATACTGGCCCCGCACTGAATGCGCGGGTTCAGGTCGCCTATCTGAATGACCGCGCAGGCCAGATCTCCGATGGCCAGGATATCAGCCTGCCCTCCGGTTCCCGCCAGGATCTCTTCCTTTATTTGCTGTCGCAAGGATCCGCTTTAAGTGCGAAGGTCAGCCTCACCACAAACGGCCAGTCCATCGCCAGCGCGAATTTGGCGCTCGTTTGCAACTTCCCGGCAGACGACACCCTCGTTGGGATGCTCACCGATCACCCTTCCTCATTAAGTATGCTCAAAGATCTGGAAGTCAATGACGGATTTGCGCAATTCGTTGCGCTTCAGCCGGCTGATCTGCCAGATCGGCCGGAAGGTTGGAGTTCCCTCGATGCGCTCGTCGTTTCGGAGACGGACACGAAGACACTTAACGCCCACCAGCGGCATTCCCTTGAAATGTGGCTGAACAACGGAGGCCGGCTCATTGTGGCGGGATGAGCAGGCTGGCAAAACACGAATGCCGGGCTCCAGGAATTCCTGCCCCTCGACATCACCTCAACGGAGACCGCCTCCGACCTCCTCTCGCTGCAGAATTACTTTCAAACCGCCAGCGGTCCGGCTGGTGGCGCTTTACTGAGTGTTGGCGCGCTCCAGCCCGCGGCCCAGGTGGTCGTAGCGCAGGATGGGATTCCGGTGATCATCAAAAGGCCGATCGGCTTCGGAGAGGTGGTTTATCTCGCCGCAGATCCGGGCCTGCCGCCCCTCAACGACTGGCCGGACCTGAATATGATGTTCAGCAACCTGCTTGCCGCCGCGCCTCCCCGGCCCGAATGGAATTCCAGCCTCTGGGATGCAATCACTGCCCAGACGGCGGCCTCAACCCTTTCCAATTTTAGTATTCCTCCATTCTCTGCGGTCGCCGGTTGGTTGATCATTTATATTATTGTCATCGGTCCCCTTAATTTTGTCATTCTCAACCGGATGAAGCGGCGGATTCTTGCGTGGTGGACCATCCCGGCCCTTGTGATCTTCTTCAGTGGAACTGCTTATGGGCTCCGTTCCGTCTATCTCGGAAGCCGCCCCGTTTTGAATCGCATCTCCCTGGTCCAGGCGTGGGATGGTGAAAGAAGCGCCGAAGTCCAGTCATTGGTCGGTCTGTATTCTCCTTTCCGTGCGAAGTACACCCTGCTGGCACAAGGAGATTTCTTTTTGTACCCTTATTCCGGTCAATCCGGGTTTGACGCTTCTCAATCCGAACTCGAAAGCGGCTCAATCGTCCAAACAGCCGGAGGCACCGAAATGACGGATCTACCCGTGGAAATTGGCGATCTAAAAATAGTGGCGGCGCAAGGCGAAATACCGGCGTTGCCCCTGACGCACAACCTGGTCTTGAGCATCCAGGATGGGGAGCCAGTCCTTCAAGGCCGGATCACGAACGCAGGTTCGCAGATCCTGCGTGACGCCATTTTGGCAACCACCGGAGGCTGGCAGCGGTTGGGCGATCTGGCCCCTGGCGCTTCACGGTCGCTCGAGATCCGGTTCGCTCCCAGACGGAACGGTCCCGAATTCTATTCCTTGAGCGCCGATGATATCCTGAATCTGAATGATACGGACTACGACAAGCTGACCCCGGACGAGCTTCGCCGTCAGGATCTCCTGTCTTCGATACTTGGCTCCCATGGAATTTCCATCAACCGGGGAAATTTCGGGGTCTACCTGCTGGGCTGGCTCGATCAAGGCATTTTGCCTGTGAGCCTCCAGGCAGGATCTTTTGAGACTGTCGACACAACCATTTATATCGCTGAACTGACTCCTTCCATCCAGTATGGGGCCGCTCCCTGGTTCATCCCAACCGAGGCAATGGCCTGGGAGACCTCCGATCCCAGCTACTCGCCCTACGACGGGCTGGATCAATGCCGGGCCGGAAGCTTTGTGTTGAAGTTCCGGCCGGGCGTGCCGATCAAATTCAGCTCCGTAAAGGATCTTCAGCTGACCGTCGATGCCGCTGACACCACGAGCGCTGAAGACATCTCCGCCTCGCTCTGGAACGTGAAAACCGGCAGCTGGCAACCGCTCACAGAACTGGTCTGGGGTTCGAACGATATTCCCGATCCGACGCGCTTTGTGGGTCCGGGAGGTGCCGTCAAGCTGCGAATCGCCGATAACAACCCCCGGACATGTGTGCAGATCTCGCCCACCGATATAACACTCCAGGTGGAACCGTGAGCGCAATTATCGAGATTCAGGATGTGGGCAAAAAATTCGGAAACCACCAGGCTGTGGCTCAACTCGACCTGTCGATCGAGCAGGGTGAACTGTTCGGCCTGGTTGGACCCAACGGCGCAGGCAAAACGACCACCCTGCGCATGTTGGTTACCTTGCTCAGGCCCGATCGCGGCGAGATCAGGATCAATGGTCTTTCCGTTCTGCGGGAGGCGCGTCAGGTGCGAAAACTTATTGGTTACATTCCCGATGTGTTTGGCCTGTACGGCAATTTGACGGTTGCAGAATACCTGGATTTTTTCGGGGCGTGTTACGGGATCGTGCCTGACAGGCGCAGGCGTTTGATCGGGGAATTGCTTGAATTGGTGAGCATAGCCCATCGCCGCGAGGACCTGGTGGACACGCTGTCGCGCGGGCTGCAGCAGAGGCTGGCGCTTGCCCGGGTGTTGATGCACGATCCACAGGTCCTGGTGCTGGATGAACCTGCCTCAGGCCTCGATCCAAGGGCGCGCGTGGAGATTCGGCGGCTGCTGGCCCAGATCGCCGAACGAGGCAAAACGATCGTGATCTCCAGCCATGTCCTGACGGACATTGCCGAGTTGTGCTCGCGTGTTGCGATCATGGAGCAGGGCAACCTGGTCGAGTGTGGAACCCTTGAGCAGTTGAGCCAGCACGTGACCCCTCTGCGGCGGGTGCGGATCGCCGTGATGGCTGGGGCCGATGTTCCAGAGATCAAGAAGGTGCTGACCTCCATACAGGGAGTATCCAATGTCAAAATGGAAGAAAGTGCAGCCGACCGGGCGCGCCTCACGTTCGAACTGGAATTTCAAGGAGACGATTCTGAATTGCATCAAATGCTGGGAGCCCTGCTGGAGAGGGGCTTGCCGGTCATTCACTTCGGCGAGGTCTCCAGAAATCTGGAAGACGTCTTTCTGCACTCCACGCGCGGGATCGTATCCTAGATCATGATGGAAGCGAGGCACGGCACCTGCCATGGTTAACGAGCGCACACCCTTAGAGAACACGGTTGGGGACAGAGAGAGTTGGAGACGGATCTGGAGAAAGCTGGACAATCCAGTGATCGCAAAGGAACTCCGCAGCTGGATGCGCGGCCCCCAGGCCATTGCCATCCTCACGGCCTATCTCATGATCATCAGCGTGATCGTCTGTATCGTGTATGAGATATCGATGACCAGCACACCGAATCCAGCGTCGGATCCGAGCTTCCGGCAATCCATTGGAAAAGCGGTCTTCGGTACGGTGGTTCTCCTGGAACTCCTGCTGGCGGCTTTCATCGGCCCGGCGCTCACATCAGGCGCCGTGAGCTCCGAGCGGGAAAGGCAAACCTTTGATCTGCTGCGTACGACCACCCTCTCTGCGAGCTCGTTCATCGTTGGCAAGCTCGGCGCTTCGCTTCTCTACCTGATGCTGCTCATGCTTGCTGCAGTGCCCATCGAAAGCCTTGCATTTCTTTTGGGCGGAGTGGGACTCGAGGAGATCGTGATCTCCAGCCTGATGCTTTTCGTCTGCGCGCTGTTCTTCTGTGCGCTGGGTCTGTTCTTCTCCAGCATTATGCGGCGGACCCTGGGCGCTACCGTGGGCGCCTACGTTGTGATCGTGCTATCCGCGATCTTTCTGGCACTGGCACTTGCGATGATCTCCATGGATCCAGCCTTCAATGCAACACAGTACGCGGCCAATGTTCATCAGCAGACCCTTTGGCTGGTGGTCTGGATGCTGATTTCGACAAACCCAATCCTTGCCGCGGTTTTTAGTGAGGTGATGCTCATCGATTCACAAAGTGCGATTTCAGGAGCCTGGGGGCCGACGAGCATTTCATTGAACCTGCCGCTTCCGTGGATTCCGATGGCATTGCTCTACGTATACTTGACGATCTTGATGGTGCTGGCAAGCATTTATTTCGTATCCCGGCCGGATCGCTGAGTCCTCCCATGGCACCGCTGACTTTGAGATTTTCACTCAGCGGCTGGGAGAAAGGCGACAGCGTGCGCCGCTTGATCGCGGAGCATTTTGCACTTTGTTTGAGGGATATCTTGCGTGTGCGAATGGAGAGTGTTGATTCCCTCTGCCCGATCCGCTTCACGGGCAAGGCCGGCCCCTCGTACCACTTCTCATTCAGCAAGGGCCGTTTTTGACCTGAGCTGCGTTCGCAGACTTTGACCGCCCGAAATCCCGCCGGCCAGATCCGATCCGGTTGTCGATCATCGGGCTGGACATTTTCCCCTGGAATCCTTATGAATGAGGAAGGCCCGGTGTGGGCGGAACCCCACGGCCGGGGCGCCGAGATTTGAACTCAGAACGTCCGGGATCCGAACCGCGAGGTGGCGAGCGCAATGGTGCTCGCCCGCGCGAGATACTTCAGGCTGCGCAAGACGGCTCTGCAAACGTCCATATGTCGATCATCGACATGGGGAAGTCTCATACATCAGGGAACACAAACAGGGTATTCAAGGAGCCGAAGAGGTCCTTGCCTAATTCGGCAATTGCCGGTCGAAATCCGCCCTGCCGATGAGCAGGCCGTTTTGGATGCAGCTCACATCCAGGCCAATGATGCCGTTTCATACGCGGATGCTTTTGCTGTTGCTGCAGCGCAAGATACGGACGGCACAATAATGACAGGCGATCCGGAATTCGAGGAAGTAACAGCCACTACACTTGGAATGACGCTATCTGGTTGAGCGAACCGGCCAATCAGCGATCAAGCATGCGGGCAGGCTGGCCGAGCAATCCAATGGTCGCATTGGCTTGTGCCTCCAGCGAACGCCAGCCTGCAAACAACAAGTCTGTTTGCGTAATCAGTGAACCACCAATCGTTCTCACTTGTCCAAAGGGCAAATATCTCTGCTGGCTGATCAAGGCGCCAATATCATCTGGGACCGCAACCACTGAACCGAGACGAGCGGTCGGGAGAAATTTTGATCCCGTTCCCCGTTTAATAATGAAGGGATCCGCCTGGCTCAGGCGGATCCCTTCTGTCGGGGCGCCGAGATTTGAACTCGGGACCTCACGGACCCGACGTTAGAACAAATTTTCTGTACCGCGCACCTCAAAGACAGGCGATTTTGTATTGCCTTGAGGCCATGAAAATTTGTGAGGCGTGAGGTTCATAGGCTCCGATCCCTAAGGTCTGCAATTGACAGGAAGCCTTAAGGCGCTCAAATTTTTCCTTGTTGATGCTTCTCTTTGTCTCGGAATTTCAATTCCGAAGAACACTATTTTACTGCGTTAGATGGATGTGATCGGATTCATCATTGCCCGGCCAACGTGAAAACACCGATTGCCGCTGCCCTAACCACTCCACCGTCACAATCTCCTCGACAGATTTGAATTCTGGATCATCGGTCAAGATAGCCGCCTTCTTCTCTGTGGCAGCAGCAACCGCAAAAGAATCGGCAAACGAAACCGCATGATTGGCCTTAATGTGCGCGGCAGCGAAGACCGCTTGCTGATCTGGAGGTAATACCTCGATCGGCAATTGTTGGATGAGCGCCAAGACATCTTGGGCTTTCGTTACCCCACCGCGTCGTTCCGTAATATACAGAAGCTCTCCTAAATTCATGATAGAAACGAACAAACGGCACTTTTCCAGGCGAGCATCATTCAGAAGTTCTTCGACGCGTGTGGCAGCCTGCTCATCCTGGAGGTATGCCAGTATCGCGCAGGTGTCCAACACAAAGCTGGGAAGTTCAGCCATTGCGCCGATTCATTCTAGTTTGGTCACGCCCGCGTTCTGCCACTCGCTCTTTCTGCAGGTCTGCCTTCAATGATGGAAGGTCTTTAAGCAAGCCCCGGCCGCGCCGGATGGGTTCAGACATCGCGGGTATGATTGACAAGACGCCACCATAGTCTACAATCACCACCTCAGTACCCGGTTCCAAATGATATTTTTTTCTCAATTCGGCTGGGATCACCACCCAACCTTTATGGGAAATGGTCAGAGTCATGCATAGCTCCTTGTTATACCTCTCAGAAAGAAAGTATAACACATGCTGACAAGCCTGCACTAGATCTTGCCGGCTGAAATAGGAGAAGTGTGCATGCAAAGGTTGTCAAATTGCCAAGGGAAGTGTTTCGCCTGGGAATTAGATACTTCGTGTGCTAGACAACATTCTCCGCTG
>DATJBI010000074.1:0-32361 GCA_035515435.1 Anaerolineales bacterium | reverse complement strand
GCCAGGCCGATCGTCTTGCTGCGCCGCAAGATGGAATCGAACATTGCGGAGCAGGTCGCGCCGCACCAGGACTGGCTGGGCGTGATGCTGCCCTATACACCGCTGCATTACCTGCTGCTCGAGGGGGCGGATGATTTTCCGCAGGCCCTCGTCATGACCAGCGGCAACCTCAGCGAAGAACCGATCGCCACCGACAATGAAGAAGCGCGGCAAGGGTTGTCGTCCCTGGCCGATGTGTTCCTGATGCATGACCGCGATATTCATGTGCGCTGTGATGATTCGGTTGTGCGCGTTCTTGAAAAGGAAATCTACCCCCTCCGCCGCTCCCGCGGCTACGCGCCGTTTCCTGTCAAATTGCCGTGGGAAGCTCCGCCGCTGCTGGCAGCCGGGCCGGAGCTCAAGAACACGTTTTGCATCACGAACAGGAACTATGCCTTCCTGAGCCACCACATCGGCGATCTGGAAAATTATGAAACGCTCCGGTCCCTGGAACAGGGCGTGGAGCACTTCGAGCGGTTGTTCCGCGTCCGGCCGGAAGCCATCGCCTATGACCTTCATCCGAATTACCTGGCAACCCGCTATGCACTGGAGCGCGCCGCGCGGGAAAACCTGCCCGCGTTCGGCATCCAGCACCACCATGCCCACATCGCGGCCTGCATGGCCGAACATGGATTGGACGGATCGCAACCGGTCATCGGATTGTCCTTCGACGGAACAGGGTATGGCGAGGATGGTGCGATCTGGGGAGGCGAGTTCCTGGTTGCGGATTACAGGTCGTATCAACGCCCGTTTCATCTGGCATATTTTCCGCTGCCCGGCGGCGATGCCTCCATCAGGAAACCGGCGCGGACGGCACTGGCGCTGCTCTGGTCCTTGGGACTGGGGTGGGAAGGGAGCCTCCCGCCCGTGGTCGAGTTCCAGGAGGAAGAACGGCAGCTCTTGCGTGCGCAGCTGGAAAAGAGGATCAACACGCCGATGACTTCGAGCCTGGGCCGCTTGTTCGACGCGGCCGCCGCGCTGGCGGGCGTCCGGCAGGCCGTCAATTACGAAGGCCAGGCGGCGATTGAGTTCGAAGCACTGGCCGATCCGGACGAGGCGGGGATCTATTCGTTCGAACTGGAGCAGGATCAGGTCAACGTGGGGAGCGGGATCGCGTCGCTGCTGGGCGATGTCAGGGCGGGGATCCCCGCATCCAAAATTTCGGCGCGCTTTCACAATGGCCTGGCCGAAATGATCCAGACCACGATCCGGAAGATGAATCGGGATACCGGGATCCGCCGCGTGGCCCTCTCGGGCGGAGTTTGGCAGAATCTCACCTTAATTGGACGAACTTTATCACTATTGCGCGCAGATGGTTTCACGGTATACCTACATCGGCAGGTACCGACGAACGACGGCGGCCTGGCGCTTGGACAGGCAATCATTGCCGCAAGCAGATTGAGAGGATAAGATGTGTTTGGGAGTTCCGGGCAAGATCGCTGAGATCTACGAAAAGGGCGGGCTGAAAATGGCAAAGGTGGACTTCGGCGGGATCTTCCGCGAGGCTTGTTTGGATTATGTTCCCGAAGCCAGGGTGGGCGATTACTGCGTGATCCATGTCGGCTTCGCGATCAGCCTGTTGAGCGAGCAGGAAGCCAGGGAGACGCTTGATCTGCTCAAGGAAATTTCCAACCTCGAAACGGAGCTGGGACCGGGAACCGCGCCGTGAAATACGTTACCGAATATCGTGATGCGGCTCTGGTGAAGGGTGTGATCGAGCAGATCCGCCGCACCGTGACGCGCCCGTGGACGATGATGGAGATCTGCGGGGGACAGACCCATGCCATCGTGCGCCACGGCCTGGATCAACTTCTGCCACAGGAGATTGAATTGGTACATGGCCCGGGCTGTCCCGTTTGCGTGACCCCGCTCGAGCTGATCGACAAGGCGCTTGCCATCGCGGCGCGTCCCGATGTGATCTTTTGTTCATACGGCGACATGCTGCGCGTGCCGGGTTCCGGCCGCGACTTGTTCTCCGTCAAGGCCCAGGGCGCCGATGTGCGGGTCGTTTATTCGCCGCTGGACGCCGTGCAGATCGCCCAACAAAATCCGGAAAAGGAGGTCGTCTTCTTTGCAATCGGCTTCGAGACCACCGCGCCGCCCAATGTGATGAGCGTCCTGCAGGCCGGGCGGCTTGGCTTGAAGAATTATTCGATCCTGGTTTCCCATGTGCGGGTGCCGCCGGCTGTCGCTGCGATCCTGTCATCGGGCGACAACCGGGTGCAGGGATTCCTGTTGGCCGGCCACGTCTGCGCGGTGATGGGCTATTGGGAATATCCGGCCCTGGCGGAGAAGTTCAACGTACCGATGGTGGTCACGGGCTTTGAACCCCTCGATATCGCCAATGGAATTCTGCAAACGGTCCAACTCCTGGAGGCGCATAAAGTGGAGGTCGGCAACGCTTATTCGCGGGCAGTCAGGTTGGCAGGCAATCGGCCGGCCCAGGCAACGATCCAAAGGGTCTTCATGGAATGCGATCGCAAATGGCGCGGCATCGGCCTGATCCCGATGAGCGGTTGGTGCCTGCGCCCGGAGTTTGATGCGTTCAATGCAGAAAAACGATTCGAGGTGGAGGCGATCACGGCCGACGAGTCGCCCTTGTGCATCGCCGGACAGATCCTGCAGGGGTTGAAGAAACCCAACCAATGTTCCGCCTTCGGTACGGTCTGCAATCCCGAACATCCGCTGGGTGCGACGATGGTTTCGTCGGAAGGCGCGTGCGCGGCCTATTACCGGTATGGCCGGGTCGAGCTGAAAGACCAGGTTGGGCGATATGAGCGATGAAACGGTGAACATGGAAG
This sequence comes from Anaerolineales bacterium, assembly GCA_035515435.1. Classification (GTDB taxonomy): domain Bacteria; phylum Chloroflexota; class Anaerolineae; order Anaerolineales; family Villigracilaceae; genus Fen-1038. The sequence continues at coordinate 29,521 of DATJBI010000074.1, read as the reverse complement.
GCGCGGTCTGTGCGCCGCCTTTGCCGCATCACGAACAGATCGTCATGGGACACGGCGCGGGCGGGCGGATGACGCACCAGCTGATCGAAAAGGCTTTTCTGCCCGCCTTCGATAACACGGCGCTGCGCGCCGGAGATGACGCAGCCGTGCTGGAACCCGCGGCCGGCCTGCGGCTTTCGATCAGCACCGACGCGCATGTGGTCTCGCCCCTGTTCTTTCCCGGCGGCGACATAGGCCGTCTGGCGGTCTGCGGCACGGTCAACGATGTGGCGATGCTCGGGGCAACGCCGCTTTATTTGACGGCCGGTTTTATTCTCGAAGAGGGCCTGTCCGTCTCGCTCCTGGAGCGCGTCATCGCTTCGATGCAGGTGGCCGCCCGGGAAGCCAATGTCCAGATCGTGGCGGGCGATACCAAGGTCGTACAGAGGGGCAAAGCGGATGGACTTTACATCACGACGGCCGGCGTCGGCCTGGTGCGACCGGGCCTGAGGGTCGGCGGCGCCCAGGCCAGGCCCGGGGATGCCGTGATTCTCTCGGGCACGATCGGCGATCACGGCATGGCCGTGCTCGGGGCGCGCGGGGAACTGGGATTTCAGTCGAGCATTCAAAGCGATGTGGCCCCGCTGAATCATCTGATTGACGCAATGTTGAATGCCCCCAATCCCGTCCATGTTCTGCGCGATCCGACGCGGGGCGGATTGGCCACCACGCTGAATGAGATCGCCTCGCAATCGAACGCCGGCATTATTTTGAACGAGCAGAGCATCCCCGTTCATCCGGAGGTCAACGCGGCCTGCGAGATGCTGGGATTCGATCCGCTCTATATTGCCAATGAGGGTAAATTGGTTGCGATGGTCGCGCCGGAAGGCGCCGATCGGACGCTGGAGGCCATGCGTCGGACGCGTTACGGAGAGGGTGCGGTCATCATCGGGGAGGTCGCCGCAGAACCGCGCGGCCGGGTATTGATGAAGACTGCCATCGGCAGCCAGCGGGTGGTGGATATATTGGCGGGGGAAATGTTGCCCAGGATTTGCTAGGGGTCCGGCCCCAGGCTTCTTGGGGAATCAATCACTTCCCTTTACGATCAAGCCCTGCCCGAGGGCAGGCGCGGGAGGCGGGCGCGCCTCTTCTCGGGCGGGACGACATTTTAGGCCAGTGGCGCGTCGGCATCGAGCGGCAAGTTGATGGGCTGGCTTACATCCACGTAATCACACCATGATTCGTATTGGGGAAGCTTTCCGCGGATCGCATCGTGATAGACCTTCTGGAGGGAGCGGGTCACCGGCCCGGTCTTGCCATCGCCGATCTTGCGAAAGTCAATCTCGCTCAAGCCGATACATTCTGCGGCCGTCCCACAGACGAAGACTTCGTCCGCGATATAGAGTTGGTCGCGCGAGATGGGTTGTTCCAGGATGCGGTAGCCCATATCTTTGGCAATGGTGTGGATGGCATGGCGGGTCACTCCCTCCAATACCGGAGCGGTGGCGGGGGTGACGATCTTGCCATGTCTGACCAGGAACAGGTTTTCGCCCGTGCACTCTGCCACATAGCCCTGCGGGTCGAGCATGATGGCCTCTTGAAACCCCAACCGTTCCGACTCCGTCTTGGCCAGAAAACTGTTCGCGTAGTTTCCCGTGATCTTGGCCTTGGTCATCATCACGTTGGGATGATGCCGGGTAAACGACGAGATGTTGGCGCGGATGCCCTTGGCCAGGGCTTCCTCGCCAAGATAGTTGTTCCATTCCCAGGCGGCGATCGCCAGGGCCGGTTTGCCGTTATCCACATTCAGGTTCCAGCCCCCGCCGTCCAGGTAGAGCAGCGGACGAATATAACAGTCCTTGAAGGCATTGGCTTTCACGACCTGCCGCATGGCTTCCATGACCGCCTGGGCGGTCCAGGGCAGCTCGCGGAAGCCAAAGACCCGGGCCGAATCAAGCAGCCGTTCCGCATGGTCCCGCGAACGAAATACGGCCGGGCCCTTCGAGGTGTCGTAACAGCGAACCCCCTCGAATACCGCCGCGCCGTAATGCAGGGCCGGGGTCAGAAAATGCAGCGTTGCTTTTTCGTACCGCACCAAATTGCCGTTCATCCAGATATACTTCGATTCCATTGCCATAGTTTTATCTCCTTCGTAACTACAAATGCTCCATGACTTCGTCCGCCATCTGGCGGGTCGATAACGTACCGCCGATGTCGGCAGTGCCGCAGCCATCCGCAATGACTTCCTCGACGGCTTTTTCAATGGATGCCGCTTCGGTTTCCAGCTTCAACGAATAACGCAGCATCATGGCCGACGAAAGGATCGTGCCGATCGGATTGGCGATGCCCCTTCCCGCGATGTCCGGGGCGGATCCGTGGATCGGTTCATACAACCCGGGACCGGCCTCCGCCAGGCTCGCCGACGGCAGCATCCCCATCGATCCCGCCAGTACGGACGCCTCGTCCGTCAGAATATCGCCAAACATGTTCTCGGTGACGACCACATCAAAGGAGGCGGGGGCGGTGATCAATTTCATGGAGGCCGTGTCAACCAAAACATGCTCCAGTTCCACATCCGGATTTTGTTTTCCAACCTGCATTGCAATCTGTCTCCATAGACGCGATGACTCCAGGACATTCGCTTTGTCCACCGAGGTGACCTTCTGCCGCCTGCCTTTTGCCAGCCGGAAAGCGAGTTCCATCACACGGCGCACCTCGTAATCGTAGTATTCAAGCGTGTCCACCGCCCGCTCGCGGCCGTCCTTGACATCACGTCCCTTCGGCCAGCCAAAATACAATCCGCCCGTGAGTTCGCGCAGGACCAGGAGGTTCACGCCTTTGAGCTTTTCGGGCTTGAGCGGCGACGAACCGATCAGAGCCGGATGCACTTTCACCGGGCGCAGATTTGCAAATACGCCCAGTCCTTTCCGCAAGGCGAGCAATCCGCGTTCAGGCCGATCTCGGGCGGAGGGATCGTCCCATCTGGGCCCGCCGACCGCGCCCAGCAGGACGGCGTCCGCGGATCTGCAGTCGGCGAGCGTCTCCTCGGTCAGGGACGAACCGAATTGATCGATCGAGCAGCCTCCCATCAAACGTTCAATGAAAGTGAACGAATGCCCGAACCGCCTGGCGACCGCCTCGAGCACGCGCCCGGCCTCGCCGACCACTTCCGGGCCGATGCCGTCTCCGGGGAGCAGGGTGATGTGGAAATCCATCAGTGCGCCACCATCAAACCGTATTCAACCGAATCCGCCAGGGCGCGCCAGGATGCCTCAATGATGTTCGTGCTTGCTCCCACGGTGCTCCAACGGCTGCTGCTGTTGCGCGTGTCAATCAAAACGCGCGTGATGGCCTCGGTGCCGTGATCCGAATCCAGGATGCGGACCTTGTAATCGGACAGGTAGAATCTTGCAAGCTGCGGATAATAACCCACCAGCGCTTTGCGCAATGCCAGATCCAGGGCATTGACCGGACCGTTGCCCTCGGCGGCCGTGTGCAGGACCTCGCCATTTACGCGCACTTTCACGGTCGCCTCGGCAAAGATGCCGCGGCCCTGTCGATGCTCCACGTTCACAAAGAAATCCACAAGTTCGAACGGCGGCCGGTAACCGTATTCCTGCCGCTTCAGCATCATCGCGACCGAAGCCTCCGCCGCTTCAAACGAAAAGCCCCGTGATTCCAGCTCCTTGATCTCATTCAGGACAGGAAGCACCTCCTCACCCTCCACTTCCACGCCGTGCTCCTCGGCCTTGCTTAACAAATTGCCGCGGCCGGACAGGTCTGAAACGACCACCCGCATCTTGTTCCCGACGCAGGCCGGGTCGATATGCTGATAGCTTTTTTCGCTGCGACGCATGGCTGCGACATGCACGCCGCCTTTGTGCGCGAACGCCGATTTGCCCACGAACGGCAGATGTTCATCGGGTGTGATATTGGCAACTTCTGCCACAAAATGCGAAAGCTCGTAAAGCTGCGCGGCCCGGCCGCCGGGCAGACATTGATAACCCATCTTGAGTTCAAGGTCGGCAATGATGGAAATCAGATTGGCGTTGCCGCAGCGTTCGCCCACGCCGTTGATCGTGCCCTGCACCTGCATCGCGCCCTCCCGGACGGCCGTCAAGGAATTGCTCACGGCGCACTCGGAATCATTGTGTGTGTGGATCCCGAACGGATGGGCGAGGGTCAGCTTGAGCTCCCGGAGGATGGCTTCGACTTCCCAGGGCAGGGTCCCGCCATTGGTATCGCACAGAACGACGGTCTCCGCCCCGCCGCGCACGGCCGCCTGCAGCGACTCCCGCGCATAGGACGGATCCGCCTTGTAGCCGTCGAAGAAATGTTCGGCGTCGTAAATGACGCGCTTGCCATTGGCCCTGAGGTAGGCCACCGATTGCTCGATGATGCGAAGGTTATCTTCCAGGGTGGTCTGCAGAACCTCGGTGACGTGCAGGGTCCAGGTCTTTCCAAAAAGGGTGCAAACCGGAGTCTTGGAATCCAGCAGGGCCTTGATGCTGGCATCGTCCTCGGGTCCGCCGCGGATGCGGCAGGTGGCGCCAAAGGCTGTGATCAACGCGTTCCGCCAAGGCAGATCACGGGCGCGCTCAAAGAATTCCACATCCTTCGGGTTCGAGCCCGGCCAGCCGCCTTCGATGAAAGTGACTCCCAATTCATCCAGCCGCTGCGCGATGCGGACCTTGTCGTTGGCCGAAAGCGTGAAGCCCTCGGACTGCGTGCCGTCGCGCAAAGTGGTGTCGTAGATTTGAATCTGTGTCATCATGCCTGTCTCGCCTCAAAGGCCGCAATGTCCTTTTCAAAGCCCATCAGGTAACCCAGTTCATCCACGCCGTTCAACAAACAGGTCTTGTTGAACGGGTCGATCGGAAAGGTCACGGAGCCATGCGGGAAGGCAAGGGTTTGCGACGCCAGGTCAACGCTCAGTTCGGCGTCCGGCACCTCCGCGGCCAGATCGAACAGCATCTGGTGGGTGGCTTCGTCCACCACGATCGGGAGCAGGCCGTTTTTCAAGGCGTTATTGCGAAAAATGTCGGCGAAGGAAGTGCTGATCACCGCCCGGAATCCGAAAGCCGTCAGGGCCCACGGCGCGTGCTCGCGGCTGGACCCGCACCCGAAGTTGTCGCCGGCCAATAAGATCTGCGCACCCTGCCCCTCTTTCCGGTTCAGGATGAAATCCGCCTTGGGCGAACCGTCTGGGTTGTAACGCCAGTCTGCAAAGAGATGATCACCCATGCCCTGCTTATCGGTGGCTTTGAGGAAGCGCGCCGGGATGATCTGATCGGTGTCAATATCGTTGACCGGCAGGGAAACGATACGGGATCGTAAAGCTGTGAATTGGGCCATTAGAGCATCGTCCTGACGTCGGTGATCCTGCCCTGGATCGCAGCCGCGGCGGCCGTCAGCGGGCTGGCCAAAAATGTCCGTCCGCCCTTGCCCTGTCTGCCTTCAAAGTTGCGGTTGCTGGTGGAGACCGCGTATTGACCGGGTTGAAGTTGATCCCCGTTCATGGCAATACACATCGAGCAACCGGCCTCGCGCCATTCCGCGCCCGCCTGCTTGAACACTTGATCCAGGCCCTCCTGTTCGGCCTGTTTCTTGACATCCTGCGAGCCGGGCACGATCAGCACCCGCGTGCCCTCCGACACCCTGCGTCCCTTGAGCACGGAGGCCGCCAAACGCAGATCGGAAATGCGCGAGTTCGTGCAGCTGCCGATGAAGACCACATCCACTTTGTGCCCCAGAAGCGACTGGCCGGGTCTCAGTCCCATATATGCCAGTGCTTTTTCCAGAGCGGCTTTTTGCGAGGCGTCCTTCAAGGATTCGGGCATCGGAACACGGTCTGTGATCTTCATACCCATGCCGGGATTCGTTCCGTAGGTGATCATCGGTTCAAGGGCTGAAGCATCAAGCGTCATGGACCTGTCGTAGACCGCGCCCTCATCGGTTGGAAGCCGTGTCCAGCGCGCCACCGCCCGGTCCCAGGCCGGGCCGGCAGGCGCGAACTCACGTCCATGCAGATATTCCAGCGTCACCTGATCGGGCGCGACCAGGCCCGCCCGCGCGCCGCCTTCAATGGACATGTTGCAGATCGTCATTCGCTCTTCCATGGTCAGGCCGCGGATGGCCTCGCCGGTATATTCGAAGACATGCCCGGTTCCGCCCCCGATGCCGATCTTTGCAATTAACGCCAGGATGATGTCCTTGGCGGAGACGCCCTTGGACAGTTTCCCATCCACGCGCACCTCAAAGGTTCTCGGCTTCCTTTGAAGAAGGCACTGCGTGGCAAGCACGTGTTCCACCTCGCTGGTGCCGACGCCAAAGGCCAGCGCCCCGAAGGCGCCGTGCGTGGCCGTGTGACTATCGCCGCAGACGATAGTCATGCCGGGCTGGGTTCGGCCGAGTTCGGGACCGATCACATGGACGATGCCGCGGTGCGGGCTGTTCATCCCGTGCAGTGTGATGCCAAATTCGGCGGCATTCGTTTCCATCTGCTTGATCTGCGCGGCCGCCAGCGCGTCCCCGATCGGGACATCGAGCGGAGTCGTTGGGATCGAATGATCGATCGTGGCCAGGGTCTTGTCGGCGCGGCGGACTTTCAGCCGGCGCCGGCGCAGGCCATCAAAAGCCTGGGGGGAGGTGACCTCATGCACCAGATGCAGGTCAATGTAGAGCACGGCGGGGGAATCCGGCCCTTCCGCCACGACGTGCGAATCCCAGATCTTGTCGAAGAGAGTCTTGGGCATAATTTCTATCCAAGCCGCCGGGCGGGTTAGGAAAGACTTCCTGAATTTCTGTGCGCCCGTGGACGTTCGCCGCGTTCCGCCTGCGCGGTCGAGTCCGCCGGGGGATCGGATTCCGTCTCCGGAGCGGACAAGAATCCGCTCATGTCCCAGCCGGCAGGAATGGTATGCGGTTTGGGGAACGGGTCCAACCAGTCGGTTTGAACAGGTTTTCGATCTTGCGTTTGAGGGTCCATGATCTTCTCCTTTATCCAAGCATGACGCCGTAATCGTTCTGAACAGAATGTACGCCTTCGGTCCTGGCAATGATGAGTTTGTTCAGGGCACTGATGTACGCCTTGGCGCTGGCGACGATGATATCGGTGTCCGCGCCATGGCCGCCGTAGACGCGGGCATATTCAACCTCGGTTTGCGCGTCCATCGTATGATCGCCATTTTTGCCCTGGATGCGGACCGTGACTTCGCCCAGCGCGTCGATGCCTTCCGTGACGGCATGAATGTTGAACTCGAGCAGGGCGCTGGGCACATTGATGATCCCGTCAATGGCTTTGTAGGTTGCATCCACCGGGCCGGTGCCGATCGCGGCGTGAGTGTAGATCTTGCCGTCGGGGCCCCGCAAACGCACCGAGGCGGTCGGCATGCCCATGGTCCCACAGGAGACCTGCAGGCCGTTGAGCAGATAGACATCGCGCGGCTGATAGAACTCATCGGCCATGACGGCTTCGAGGTCCGCATCGGTGACGGTCTTCTTGCGGTCCGCCAATTCCTTGAAGCGGGCAAAGGCCTTATCAAGTTCGACGTCATCCAGCGAGTGGCCCATTTCCGCCAGACGCGTCCGCAGGGCGTGCCGGCCCGAATGCTTGCCCAGCACCAGCTTCGACTGGTTTACGCCCACATCTTCCGGACGCATGATCTCGTAGGTGGTCTGATGCTTGAGCATCCCATCCTGATGGATCCCCGCCTCATGGGCGAAGGCATTGGCCCCGACGATCGCCTTATTGGGCTGAACGACGATGCCGGTGTAATTGCTGACGAGTTTGCTGAGGCGCGCGATCTGGGTGGTGTCGACGCCTGTTTCGAGTTCAAAGACCGGGTGGCGGGTTTTCAGCGCCATCACCACTTCTTCGAGCGATGTATTGCCGGCGCGTTCACCGATGCCGTTCACGGTGACTTCTGCCTGCCGCGCCCCGGCCCGAATCCCGGCCAGGGTGTTGGCGGTTGCCAGGCCGAGGTCATCGTGACAATGCACGGATATCGTGATGCCGTCATGCATTCCAGGTGTGTGTTTGATAATGCCGTCAATCAGGTTGTAGAACTCATCCGGCGTGGTGTAACCCACCGTATCGGGAATGTTGAGTGTGGTCGCGCCGGATTTGATTGCCTCCCCCAGGACGAGGTACAGGAATTCCGGGTCGGACCGGCCGGCGTCCTCGGGAGAGAACTCCACATCCGCGCATAGTGAGCGGGCATAAGCGACCATTTCCGAAACGCGCTGGATCACTTCTTCGGGATCCATCTTGAGCTTGTGCTTCATGTGGATCTCCGAGGTCGCCAGGAACGTGTGGATGCGGGGCTGCCGGGCACCCTGGACGGCTTCCCAGGCCTTCGCGATGTCATCCTTGGAGGCGCGCGCCAGGCCGGCGATGATCGGAACCCTGGCATTGGGGTCGCCCGCGGCAGGGTTGCCGACCTCGGCCGCGATGCGGCGGACCGCCTCCAGATCGTCGGGGGAGGCGGCCGGGAATCCGGCCTCAATAATGTCCACACCCAGGCGGGTCAGACCGTGCGCCACTTCCAGTTTTTCCGCGGAGGTCATCGTGGCGCCGGGAGATTGCTCGCCGTCCCGCAGGGTGGTATCAAAAATGCGAACATAGTTATTCATAAAAGGCCTCTTCATTTCTTCCAATTCTCGGGACGCAATGAACGGACGGCCGCGCCGGCCCGCCACATTTCGGATTCGCGCATGACCTTGAGCTCGGCATCCAGCTTCTCGCGATATTTCGGATCGCTGTTCCTGTCCAGAACGATCTGGGTTTCCTTCCCGGACACCACGCTTTGATACAGGTCGTCGAAAACAGGCGCAACCGCCTGGCGGAATCTATCCTTCCAGTCCAACGCGCCGCGCTGCGCCGTGGTGGAACAGTTGGCATACATCCAGTCCATACCGTTCTGTCCGACAAGACGGATGAGCGACTGGGTAAGTTCTTCCACGGTTTCATTGAACGCTTCCGACGGTGAATGTCCGTGCTTGCGGAGCTCGTCATACTGGGCTTCCATCACGCCAGCCAGTGCACCCATCAGCACGCCGCGCTCGCCCGTCAGATCTGAGTAGACTTCCTTCTCGAAGGTGGTCGGGAAAAGATACCCCGCGCCGATCGCGATCCCCAGCGCCAGCGTCCGCTCCAGGGCGCGTCCGGTCGCATCCTGCTGGACCGCGAAGCTTGCGTTAATGCCGGAGCCATCGAGAAAATTGGCGCGCACGCTGCGGCCCGACCCCTTCGGGGCAACGAGCGCGACGTCCACGTGCGGCGGAGGCACAACGCCTGTTTGATCCTTGTAGGTGATCGAGAACCCATGTGAAAAATAAAGCAGGTCGCCCTCATTGAGACATTCCACGATCTTGGGCCACTGCGAGCGCTGGCCGGCATCCGAAAGCAGGTATTGAACCACCGTTCCGCGTTCGGCCGCCTCTTCGACGGAAAAGAGCGTTTTGCCCGGAACCCATCCGTCGGCAACGGCCTTATCCCAGTTGGCCGTGCCTGCGCGCTGACCCACGATCACGTTGATCCCGTTCTCGCGCATGTTCATGGCCTGGGCCGGTCCCTGCACCCCATAGCCCAACACAGCCACCACCTCGTTCTTCAAGACCTCACGCGCTTTTTCAAGAGGGAACTCACCGCGCGTAATCACTTCTTCCTCGACGCCGCCAAAATTGATCTTTGCCATGATAAATTCTCCTAATCCATGCCCGGCGGACTCTAGGGCACCATTGCCGCTATGTCATAATCGTCTTCGTATTTCGAATCCTCTACGCCCGGCATGCGGCGGATGCCCGAGTTCGCACCGCGCGTCATCGCCACCTGGCCCGTGCGCACCATTTCCATGATGCCGATCGGGCGAAACAATTCAACGATGCCCTCCACCTTTTCTTCCGTGCCGGTGACCTCCACGATCACGGAATCCGCCGCCACATCCACAATCCGGGCACGGAAGATCGCCGCCAGGCCGTTGACCTCGGCGCGCTTTTCCGGTCCCGCCTTCACCTTGATCAGCGCCAGATCGCGCGTGACGGACGGCTGGCGACTGACGTCCTGCACGTCAATCACGTTCACCAGCTTATACAGATTGGCCTCGATCTTGTGGGCGTCAATATCGCCGTTCGGACAATCCACGACCATGGTCATGCGTGAGATGTCCGGCTTCTCGGTCCGCCCCACCGCGAGCGACTCGATATTGAAATTGCGGCGGCGGAACAGAGAGGCCACGCGGTTCAGCACTCCCGGCTTATTTTCGACCAACGCGATAAATGTGTATTGCATCTTCAGCTCCTCACTTCGCTGCGCGCTCCGGCCTTTGCAGCATCTGATCGAGTGATGCGCCGGCCGGAACCATCGGATAGACCGAGTCCTCCTGCACCACGCGGAATTCGAGCACGATCGGACCCGGTGTCCTGCGGGCCCAATCAATGGCCTCGTCCACTTCGCCGCGCTTGGTCACGAGGCGCGCCGGAACCCCGTGGGCCTCGGCCAGTTTGACAAAATCCGGGGTCAACATGTTGACGGCGGAGTAACGCTTCTCAAAGAAGAATTCCTGCCACTGGCGCACCATGCCCAGGAAGTTGTTGTTCATGATGGCCACCTTGACATTCGCGCCTTCCTGGACGGCGGTGGTCAGTTCAGCGGCGGTCATTTGGAATCCGCCGTCGCCGGCGATGGCCCAGATCTCCTGATCCTTGCGGGCGAACCAGGCACCGATCGCGGACGGCAGTCCAAAACCCATCGTGCCCGCGCCGCCGGAGGTGATCCAGCGGTTCGGTTCTTCGAGCGGATAGTACTGGGCGGCCCACATCTGATGCTGGCCCACGTCCGTGGTGACGATCGCACCGCCGCCGGTCGCCTTCCAGATATCGCTGACGAGATGGGCCACGTACAAATGATCATCGTTTGGCCAGTTCATGATCGAACGCGCATCGGCCTCAGACCTCCAGTCATTGATCTGCCGCAGCCATTCCTCATGATCATATTCATCGACCATGGGAATGAGATCCGTCAGGACATTCTTCAGATCGCCCACCAGCGGAACATCCACGTGCACGTTCTTGTGGACTTCAGAGGGATCGATCTCCACATGGATCTTTTTGGCCTTCGGCGCGTAGGTTTTCAGGTTCCCGGTCACGCGATCATCAAAGCGCATGCCAAAGGCCAGGAGCAGGTCGGAGTTTTGTATGGCCAGGTTGGTGTGAACCTCGCCGTGCATGCCCATCATGCCGAGGCTCAGCGCATGCGACGCCGGGAAGGCGCCCAGTCCCAGCAGGGTGCTGGCGACCGGGATTTGGGTCTTCACAGCAAAATGCATCAGCGCTTCTTCGGCGCCCGACATCAATACCCCGTGACCGGCCAAGATGACGGGGTGTCTTGCTTTTTCGATCAGGCGGACGGCCTGGCTGAGGTCGGCCTGAGGCGCACGAGCCCGCGGTTGATAGCCGGGCAGTCTGACCGCGGGGGGAAAGGCGAATTCGGTCTGCTCCACCTGTGCGTTCTTGCAGATGTCGATCAAGACCGGACCGGGGCGCCCGCTGCGGGCGATATAGAACGCTTCACAGACGGCTTCCGCGATCTCATCGGCCCGCGTGATGAGATAGTTGTGCTTCGTGATGGGCAGCGTGATCCCGGTCACATCCACTTCCTGGAAGGCGTCGCCGCCGATCAAATGGGCCGCGACCTGTCCGGTGATGAACACCACCGGCGATGAATCCATCATGGCCGTCGCGATGCCTGTGACCAGATTCGTGGCACCCGGCCCCGAGGTCGCCATCGCCACACCGACTTTTCCCGAAGCCCGCGCGTATCCATCCGCCATGTGCGCCGCGCCCTGCTCATGCCGCACCAGCACATGATGCACAGGATAGCTCAGCATCGCGTCGTAGATCGGCATATTGGCGCCGCCGGGATAGCCAAAAACCACCTCCACGCCCTCACGCACCAGACATTCCCACAGGATCTCCGCACCGGTCTTTTTCATCTCTTCTCCTTAAGATTGCAGCACTGCGCCTGTGTCCGCGCTGGTGACAAAATAGGAATAACGCTTCAACCATTTCGAGGTGATCTTGGCGCGGAACGGAGGCAGCGCCGCCAGGCGTCGCTGGATCTCCGCCTCGCTCATCCGGACATTCAATGTGCGCTCGAGCAGGTCAATTTCGATCAGATCCCCGGCCAGCAGGGCGGCGATCGGCCCGCCGGCCGCGGCTTCCGGCGACACGTGACCGATACAGGCGCCGCGCGTCCCGCCGCTGAAACGCCCATCCGTGATCAAGGCAACCTTGTCGCCAAGCCCCTGCCCCATGATGGCTGAGGTGGGGGATAGCATCTCCTGCATGCCGGGCCCGCCCTTCGGGCCTTCATAGCGGACAACCACCACCTCCCCGGATTTCACTTCACCCCCCAGGATGCCAGCCAGGGCCTGCTCCTGTGATTCATAGATCCGCGCCGGGCCGCTGAATTTCATCATGGCCTCGCTTACGCCGCCGACCTTCACGACCGCGCCCTTGGGCGCCAGGTTGCCGAACAAGATCGCCAGGCCGCCGCGCTTTGAATGCGCGTTTTCATAGCGGCGGATCACCTGATCATCTTTGATCTCACGACCCCGGATCGATTCGCCCAGGGATGTGCCGCTGACCGTGAGGCGGTCGAAGTGCAGCATGCCGGTTCCGCGCTGGACCTCGTTCAGGATGGCGGGGATGCCGCCGGCCCGATGGACATCTTCCATATGCCATTTCCCGGCCGGGCTCACTTTGCAGATATGAGGCACCTGATCAGCTACGGAATTGATGCGGCTCAGCGGATATTCCACGCCGGCCTCGTTGGCCAGCGCCAGGGTGTGCAGCACGGTGTTGGTGGAACCGCCCATCGCCATGTCCAGCGCAAACGCATCGTCAATTGCCTCGGGGGTCACAATATCGCGCGGCTTGATATCCTTTGATATCAACGTCATGATCTGCGCCGCGGCCCGGCGCGCCAGATCTTCGCGCTCCTGGGTTTTGGCCAGGGCCGAGCCGTTGAACGGCAAGGCCAGTCCAATGGCTTCCATCAGGCAATTCATCGAGTTAGCGGTGAACATGCCGGAGCACGAGCCGCAGGAAGGACATGCGAATTTTTCCAAAATGGACAGGCGCTGTTCATCGATCTTTCCGGCAGAATATGCCCCCACGCCTTCAAACACAGAGATCAGATCGATCGCTTCGCCTTCGGGGGTTCTGCCCGCAGCCATCGGACCGCCCGAAACAAAAATGGCCGGGATGTTGACGCGCATGGCGGCGAGCAGCATGCCCGGCACGATCTTGTCGCAGTTTGGGATGCAGACCATGGCATCGAAGCGATGGGCTTCGATCATCGTCTCGACACAATCCGCGATCAATTCGCGCGAAGGGAGCGAGTATTTCATGCCCAAATGCCCCATCGCGATTCCGTCGTCCACGCCGATCGTGTTGAATTCAAACGGCACACCGCCCGCGGCGCGCACCGCGTCCTTCACAAGTTTGCCGAATTCCTGAAGGTGGACATGGCCGGGAACAATATCCACGTATGAATTTACGATGGCAACAAACGGCTTATCAAAGTCCGGATCCTTCAAGCCCGTCGCGCGGAACAGGGCCCGGTGGGGCGCCTTGTCGTAACCTTTTTTGACCGTATCAGATCGCATGACTCTTTTCCTCGCAGGGATAAAATAAAAGAGCCGCCCGGGGTTAGGGCGGCTCTTTGCACTTACTAAGGTGTGTTACGGCACTCTCACCGTTGCCATCCTAACCGAAAATTGATCCTTAATAATAAGGACCGCAAGCAGGACGACAAGAATCGAGAGGTACAATGCCGTGTTCATTGGCTGTAGGTATTTCGCCCGATTATAGGCCGAATTGAGAATTCGTCAAGAGGGGAGTTTTCGAGGAATTTCCGGGCTTCCCCCCGTGTGAGGCGCTCTGGCTCAGACGGAACCGGCCACCGGGGGCTTTCCCGGGTGCGGGGACACGGGCTGTGGGGCCAACCCGTTTCCCCTTCTCCATCACCCTTTGGGCGTGTTCAACCTCACGGCATCGACAATGAGCGCCTTCAGCGCGGCCTCATCTACCGCCTCGCCCTCGCGGAAGTCGATGGCGCGAACCGTCTTGCTGTCCAGCCGCGTATTGAAGAGCTTCTTCGGATCCTTCAACTGGGCGCCCTTGGGGAATGTCAGCCTTACGGCGTTCTTGAGCGTGTCTGCGATGCAGATGATTCCGCCATGAGACCAAACGGGGACCCCCGATGGTTTGGATGGCTTCTTCCACTTCACCTCTTCGACCAGGGCCGGGTCGGCTTTCTTGATCAGGGCCCGCAGCTGCGATAATTTCCTGCCTCGCCAGTCCCCCGGTTCCTTGATGATGGCGTCTATCTGTTGAGAGGCGGACTTCTCTTTCGGGGAAGGTTTCGTATTTGCTGTCATTTCGGTTCACCGCTCTGTTTCCGTTGGCTCAACGAGCACTCCGTCCTTCGAGACCTCGGGTTGGGTGCACAGGTTGCGATTGAAGCAACATGGCCTTCGCTGGCCGGCCCTGAGCTTCGATAATGCTACCGCGATGCGCCGGCTGCGTGTTTCTCGGTTGTTGGTCCCGCGTATCCAGCGCAGCCAGTCCCAGCGGGCCATCGGCGTGATGGTCCTCCATAGGGCGTTGGCCCGCGGGTCGACCGTCAACGCCCTATTCAAATCCGCAGGCAGCTCGGGCTCCGGCCACTCTTTCGATGACTGAACCTCCATCGTTACGGTGCCGCCGGCGGTGATGCTGACCGCTTTTGGCAGGCCGGAGTCAACCCGGAACCAGTGGCCTCCCCGGCCGTCCGGTTCCAGCACGATTCTGGTACGGAAACCATTAATGGTTCCCTTGACCAATGTCATGCCACGCGATGGAAGCTTTGCGCTCGCGCTCTTGGGCAGCCTAAGAATGGTCCAGCCGCCGGTTTGAAGCGCTGTGGTTTCAAAACGGATTGTCGGCATTTCTTGGCTCTTTAGCTCGCCGCTTTCTTCACGAGCGCCGCAATCTTTGCCTCGTCTTCGGAGGTCAACCCCGGCAAAGCATAGGCGATCGGCCACATGGAGCCTTCGTCGAGGCTTGCTGAGTCGTTGAAGCCGAACATCGAATATCTTTCTTTGAACTTTTGCCGGTCGCGGAAGTAGCAGACAACCTTTCCATCCTTGCTGGCATACGCGGGCATACCGTACCAGGTTTTCGCCAGGAGCGACGGCGCGCTGGCTTTGATGATCGCATGGATTCGCTTCGCCATGGAGCGATCCGGCTCCGCCATCGCGGCGATCGCGGCGAGCGCCGCTTTCTCCGCCTCTTCCTGGCTGGCAGCCGCCTTCCGCTCCTTGATGGTCTCCTTCATGGCTGCCAATTCTTCCGCCGACAACAACCCCTTGTGCGCCTGGCCGCTTGCGGGGGTGCGCCCGGCCGATCTTTGCGTCTTCTTCCTTGGGCTCATGGTAGTCTCCTTCTTTGACGTGGTTGTGAAACCTTGCCGGTAAGAGCATTTAGTTATATAATGAATATACTTGAATATGAAGATAATGTCAAGGAGGACTCGATGACGCCGTCCACAAAAACAGATTTGAAAAAACGGGCGCTGATGGCAGTGGCCGAATATGCCGTAAATTCGACGCGGTTCCGGAACGCGATGAGCGAACGGATGGGCTTCAATATAACCGATACGGAGTGTCTCAGGCTGCTATTCCTTAAGGGCATTGCCACCCCCTCTGAACTTGGCAGGTATACGGGCCTCACTTCTGGTGCGACGACTGCCATGCTCGACCGTCTCGAGAAGGCGGGGATGATCAGGCGGCGGCCGAACCCCGATGACCGACGCGGCACGCTGATCGCTCCGGTGAAATCGGGCGCCGAAAAAGTCGCGTCGTGGTTTGAATCGGCGCGACAGGCACAAGACGAGCTGCTCTCAAGTTACTCGGAAAAGGAACTGGAAATCATCTCTGACGCCTTTGAACGATTTGCAAAAGTACTGGAAGAGGAGCGCCTGAAGCTCCAAAAATGATGGCCCGTCGCGCCCTGCCCTTATGAATCGCGAATCTGTTTTCCCTTTGCTGCCCCAGCCTCGTTTTGATGGCGCGATCGCGGCACGGTGCTCGCAGGCAGTGGCGGGCGCGGGTGATTCACAATGACGGGTCGATGAATCGCACGGCCAGTATTCTCATCAAGTTTCCCGATCATTGGATGCCGCTCCGCCGCGGACTGGATCCACGCATTTTTCGACCCGTGACCCCCGGCTTCTCAACTCAATAGGATGGGTTGATAAAAATAATACAGGCATGCTCTTTGCTTTTTCGGGTGATTTTGCCTCTTGACCGATCACTCACTCGCGCATAGAATTCCGGCCCATATGAATTCGGTCGGCTCCACCCCCTCCATGACTACCACTCCCTCCCGGCTCCACCGTGAGACCGCTGTGTTTGGACAGGAGTGATCGAAACCTGGTTTGCATCAAAACACAAAAACGCCTCACGAAGCCGTGAGGCGTTTTTGTTGCCTGGCCCCGCCCCTGGCCCCAGCGCCGAGGGAAGCAAAGGAGACGAATATGCCGGAAGATAAATCATCGAAAACGCTTGTCATGAAGTTCGGCGGAACCTCGGTCGGCTCAAGCGCTGCACTCGCCCATGTCACGCAAATCGTTCGAAAGGCACGCGCCGAGTGGCCGCGCCTCGTGGTCGTGACATCCGCCATGTCCGGCGCGACCAACCTGCTGCTGGAAAGCGCCTCCCAGGCTGCTGCAGGAAACGTGGCGTCCCTCCCGGGGGCGGAGCAGACATTGCGTGAAAGACATTTTGCGGCAATCGATGGCCTGATCCAAGATGGGGTCCTTTGCACAAGAACGAAGGCGGAGATTGATGTGCTGATCGGCTCCTTTGTGGATCTGTGCCGGGCCATGGCCGTGCTGGGCGAGGCCAGCCCGCGCGCCCTGGACGCAGTGGCCTCGCTGGGCGAACGGATGAGCGTCCGTGTGCTGGCCGCGGTCGTGGAGAGTGCGGAGGTCAGGGCCAAGGCGATTGAGGCCACCGAGTTCCTCGTTACGAACGATCATTTTCAAAACGCGCATCCTGATTTCAAAGCCACAACCGAGAAGACCCGTTCCCGGCTGGATCCTCTGCTGCAGGAAGGCATCATGCCCATTACCACCGGATTTATCGGTGCAACTGCCGAGGGAATCGTCACCACTTTGGGCCGGGGCGGAAGCGATTATTCTGCGGCGATCATCGGCGCAGTGCTGCCGGCGGACGAGGTCTGGATCTGGACCGATGTGGATGGGGTCATGACCACCGATCCGCGGATCGCACCCTCGGCCCGCACCCTGCCCGAAATCACCTACAGCGAGATCGCGGAACTTGCATACTATGGCGCGAAGGTCCTGCATCCCAAGACGATCCGCCCGGTGATCGAGGCCGGGATCGGGCTGCGCATCTGCAACACGTTCAACCCTTCCCATCCCGGCACGCGTCTGATCGCGAACTCCGACAGGGCTTCCAGGCCGCGCACCGGCTCGCAGGTGGTCCGAGCCGTGACGGCCATCCGCCAGCAGCGACTGGTCACCGTGGAAGGGCGCGGCATGGTGGGCGTCCCGGGCGTAGCGGCCCGGGCCTTTGCGGCAGTGGCTGCCACGGGCACCAGCGTGCCGCTCATCACCCAGGCCTCCTCCGAACAGTCCATTTGTTTCGCCGTACCCTCCGAGACTGCCGAGTCGGTGGTGCACCAGCTCAAGGATGTTTTTTCAAGCGAGATCGAAGATAACGATATTGACCGCGTCTGGATGACCGGCGACGTTTCGATCATCACCGTAGTGGGCGCGGGAATGATCCACACGCCCGGTGTGGCCGGGCGGGTCTTTTCGCAGCTTGGCAGGAACAACGTGAACGTCCTGGCCATTGCCCAGGGGTCATCCGAAGTCTCCATCAGCATGGTGGTTGTTGCCTCGGATACCGAGAACGCCGTGAAGTCATTGCACGAATTGATCGTTGAATAGGAGGAGCGACCATGTCACCATCTCAGATCCCCGTTGCAGTTCTGGGAGCGACCGGATCGGTCGGCCAGCGTTTTGTCTCGCTGCTGGATCATCATCCATGGTTTAAAGTGGTGGCCTTGGCGGCCTCGGACCGGTCGATCGGTCAACCCTACGCCCAGGCCTGCCGCTGGATCCTGGACGATCCCATGCCGGAATACGCCCGCGACCTGATCGTCGTTCCAGCCGCGCCCGGAGCGCTGCGCGCCCAGATAGTCTTCTCGGCATTACCGGCCGATCTGGCGCGGGAGCTCGAACCGCAATTTGCGCAGGCCGGTGCGGCGGTCTGTTCGAACGCCTCTGCCTATCGCCGCGCCCCGGACGTGCCGCTCCTGCTGCCCGAGGTCAACGCGGATCATGTTCATCTGGTCAAACAGCAGCGCCAGCGGCGCGGCTGGAGCGGATGCATCACCACCAATCCAAATTGCACCAGCACAGGCCTCACGGTTGCGCTCAAGGCACTCGATGATTCCTTTGGCGTGAAAAAGGCCTTTGTGGTTTCGATGCAGGCGCTCTCCGGGGCAGGCTATCCCGGCGTTCCCGCGCTCGATATCAACGACAACGTCATTCCAAACATCGGCGGCGAGGAGGACAAAGTGGAGTGGGAACCGCGCAAGATGCTCGGCAGGCTGCATGGCGATCAAGTGGAGCTGGCGGAGATTAGATTCAGCGCGCACACCAATCGCGTCGCGGTGACGGATGGACACACCGTGTGCGTCAGCGTCGAGCTCGCGCGGGCAGCCGACCCGGAAACGGCCGCGGGGGCGATGCGTGATTATCGTGCCCCGCGCGCGGCGCGGGCGCTCCCATCGGCACCGCGACCCGTGATCGAGGTGCGCGAGCAGGCGGATCGTCCTCAGCCGCGGCTTGATCGTTTAACGGGCAAGGGCATGACAACGGTGGTCGGGCGTCTCCGCCGCGATCCCCTTTTCAGCCTCAAATTTGTGGTGCTGTCGCACAATACGATTCGCGGCGCGGCCGGCGGATCCATTTATAATGCGGAGCTGCTGGTAAAAGAGGATCTGTTGCAGGCCTTGACTTAAAACAAATCAGTGTGGTATAAACCGCCGCTAATAACAAAATACTCGCTCTTATCCAGAGAGGCTGAGGGAACGGCCCGACGACGCCTCGGCAACCTGACGCAGGTCAAGGTGCCAACTCCGACAGTGAATAGGATTTCTGTTCAACAACTGGAAGATGAGAGGATGGTTCAGGCGTGTACCTCTTCTTGTGCTTTCAGAAGAGGTATTTTTTTATCTCTTCTGGAGGGGCGGGTAAATTTCATCAAGGAGAGAGAATCCGATGTCTGCATCCAATCTGCGTCAATATGGTTTCGCCACCCGCCAGCTCCACGCGGGTTATGCACCCGACCCAACCACGGGAAGCCGCGCCGTGCCCTTGTATCAAACCACCAGCTACCAATTCAAAAGCACGGAACAGGCCGCCAATTTGTTTGCCCTGAAAGAGCTGGGAAATATCTACACCCGCATCATGAATCCAACGACCGATGTGCTCGAGCAGCGCCTGGCTTCGTTGGAAGGCGGGGTGGCGGCCGTGGCCGCCAGTTCCGGACATGCGGCACAAGCCCAGGCAATATTTACGCTGTGCCAATCCGGTGACCACATTGTCTCGTCAAGCCGGCTGTACGGCGGAACCTACAATCAATTCAAATATACGTTTCCAAGACTCGGCATTGAGGTGACCTTCGTTGACCCGACCGACCCGGAGAATTTTGAAAGAGCCATCCGGCCGAACACCAAGATCGTTTACGGCGAAACATTGGGCAACCCGGATATCGCCGTATTCCCATTTGAAGAAGTGGCTGAGATCGCCGGGAGACACAAGGTGGTGCTGTTGATTGACAACACCTTTGCCACGCCCTATCTCTTCCGGCCGTTTGAGTGGGGTGCGCATATCATCACGCACAGCACCACCAAATTCATCGGCGGGCACGGCACAACCATCGGCGGCGTCATCGTGGACGGCGGCAATTACGATTGGCGGAGCGGAAAGTTTGAAAACTTCACCGCGCCCGATCCGTCGTATCACGGCCTGGTTTACGCGGACTTGAAAGCGGCCGGTCTGCCGCCATTCGCCATCAAGGCGCGCGTGCAGGTTCTGCGGGACATCGGCGCCTGCCAGGCACCCTTCAACAGCTG
Organism: Anaerolineales bacterium; assembly: GCA_035515435.1. GTDB lineage: Bacteria > Chloroflexota > Anaerolineae > Anaerolineales > Villigracilaceae > Fen-1038. Next base: position 9,325 of record DATJBI010000074.1, on the reverse strand, counting down.
GCAGACGATTCAAGGCATCGAGACCCTGAGTCTGCGCATGGAGCGTCACGTCCAGAACGCTCAGGCGGTTGCCGAATATCTTGAAAAGCATCCCAGGGTCAGCTGGGTGAAATATCCCGGCCTCCAGAGTCATCCCGATTACGCACGCGCCAGGAAGTACCTGCCGAAGGGTGCGGGCGCGATCCTCGGATTCGGAATCAAGGGCGACGCCGAAAAGGGCAGGAAGTTCATTGAGAGCCTGCGACTGTTCAGTCACCTTGCCAACGTGGGCGATGCGAAGAGTCTGGCCATTCATCCTGCGACCACAACGCACAGTCAGCTCAGCCCCGAGGACCAGCTCGCGGCGGGCGTGAGCCCCGATTTTGTGCGCCTGAGCATCGGCCTCGAGGATATCGACGATATCCTGTGGGATCTCGATCAGGCGCTGAATGCCTGAGCCTGGCGCCCCGCTCTTCTCCCGCTTCGGGAGAAGAGAGAAAGGCGGACTATGCCCGTAAAAATCCCCAGCACCCTTCCGGCCCGCGCAATTCTGGAAAATGAGAACATCTTTATCATGGGGGAAGAGCGCGCCACCCACCAGGACATTCGGCCGCTGCGCGTGGCGATCCTGAATCTGATGCCCACCAAGATCGCCACCGAAACCCAATTGCTGCGTCTGCTCAGCAACTCCGCCCTGCAAGTGGAAATCACATTGATCCACACGGCCACGCATGATTCCACGAACACCGACGCCGAACATCTGCTGAATCACTATGTGACATTTGATGCGATCCGCGGCCACAAATTTGACGGTCTGATCGTCACGGGCGCGCCCGTCGAGCAGATGCCGTTCGAGGCAGTCGATTATTGGGAGGAACTGACCCAGATCCTCGATTGGGCGGAGACAAACGTCGAGTCGACCCTGCATATCTGCTGGGGGGCGCAGGCCGCACTCTATCATCGCTACGGGATCCCGAAGTACGAGCTGCCCCAGAAAATGTTCGGGGTGTTTGAGCACCGCACCCTTTCCTCGACGGAGAGCCTGCTGCGCGGCTTCGACGATGTTTTCTTCGCCCCGCATTCGCGTCACACGGAGATCCGCCGGGCGGACGTGGAGAAGGTCGGGGAGGTTCAGATCCTGGCCGAATCCAGTCAGGCCGGCATCTATATTGCCGCCACAAAGGACGGACGACAGATCTTTGTGACCGGCCATTCGGAATACGACCCGCTGACGCTCAAGTCCGAATACGACCGCGATGTGAACAAGGGCCTGCCGATCCATGTGCCGGCCAATTATTACCCGCACGACGATCCAACCCAGTCGCCGCAGGTCCGCTGGCGCGGACACTCAAATCTGTTGTTCACGAACTGGTTGAACTATTATGTGTACCAGGTCACGCCTTATGACCCAGGTCAAATCCCCGGTGGTTCCATTCACACGAACTTCTAGCGGGCAAAACCGCTGCGCGGCAAGTCCGCGCCGGGCCGGTCTTATAACAGGCGGTCGCCCACCTCGACGGCATCCACCCGGTAATGACAGCCCCGGCTCTGGCGATTATGATAGGCGGCCTGGGCCACGATCAGGGCTACCTGCACCGCGTTCCGCAGCCCGATCAAACCGTCACTGAGTTTTGTCCTTTGATAGAACGTCTCGATCTCGTTCTGCAGATGGCGCAGCTCACGGATGGCCCGCGCCAGCCGGTCCCCCGAGCGGATCAGGCCCACATAATGCCACATGATGTTTTGAATCGTCTGCATATCGCCCTGGATCAATGCCGGGTCGGAATCATGGATCAACCCGCTTTCGTCCCAGGGCGGAACGTCCTCCCGGGTCGGGATCCGGAACGTTTGGGCATTGAGAGCTGCCTCGATCCTTTGTCCGGCCCGGTGACCCCAGACCAGTCCTTCCAACAGGGAAGTGGACGCCAAACGATTGGCGCCGTGCAATCCCGTGCAGGACACTTCGCCAACGGCATAAAGATTCGCGATGCTGGACTGGCCCCACTCATCCACTGCGACCCCTCCGCAGAAATAATGGGCCGCGGGCACCACCGGGATCGGTTCCCTCGTAATATCGAGTCCGACGCGTAAACACTCAGCGTGGATGTTGGGAAAGCGGGTCTTGACCGCCGGGGCGGACATATGCGATGCGATGTCCAGGAGCACGAAGGAATAACCGTTCGTTTCCATCTCGGAATGGATTGCGCGGGCCACAATATCGCGCGGTGCCAGGTCCTGCCATTCGGGGGAATACTTCTGCATAAAAGGATGCCCGTCCGGATCGAGCAGAACACCGCCCTCGCCCCGCATGGCTTCACTGATCAAGAAACCTTCCGCGCCTGGGACCGCCAGGGCGGTCGGATGGAACTGGATGTATTCCGCGTTAATGATGCGCGCTCCGGCCCGCGCTGCCATCGCGATGCCATCCCCGCGGGCACCGGGAGGGTTGGTCGTATTCCGATAGATCCGTCCCAGGCCGCCGGTCGCGAGCAGGGTGACGGAGGCCAAGGTCCGATGGATGGCTTTTCCGTTGCGGTCAAAAACATAGGCGCCATGGCATTGGATCGGACGATAGTTATCCAGGGGATCGCGGGAATGATGAGGAAAGGTGATCAAATCCACGGCGGTCGCGCTGGAAAGCACTTCGATGTTTGGATAATTCTTCAACAAAGCAACCAGGCCCCTGCTGATCGCCGCGCCGGTTCCGTCTGCGACATGCAAGATCCTGCGCCGTGAATGGGCAGCTTCCTGACCGTAAGACAAACTCCCATCCGATTCATGATCGAACTGAATCTGGGCCTGACCGATCAGCACCTCTTCCAGAAGCCGGGGACCGTGCTCCGCAAGAATTCGCGCCGATTCCGGCAGCGAGGCACCGGCTCCGGCCGCCAGGACATCCTTGACCAAAAGATCGGCGTTGTCACCCGGCCCGCGATGGATAATTCCGCCCTGGGCCCAGAACGTGTTGGATTCATGGGGGTCAGCCGAGCGTGTGAGCAGGATGATCTTCCGCTTCGGGTTTTGTGCGAGCTGCAGCGCCGCGGCGATCCCGGCGATCCCCGAACCCAGGATCAGAACGTCCGTGGTTTTCATCCGTCATCCGATCTTGATCATGCGATCCACGGCCCGAAATGCCCGCAGGCGGATTTCTTCAGGAATCTCGATCTCATACCGGTTGTATTTCAGCGAATCGCGTGTATCTTCCATCGTGATGGTGTTCATGTGCGGACAGCGCACCATGCACAGCCGCAGCATTTCTTTGTCCGGGTTGGCCGCCGCGATATTGTCGCCCATGGAACACTCGGTGAGCAGGAGATAATGGGGGGCCTTTGATTCGCGCACATAGTTGATCATGGCATTTGTGCTGCCGGAGAAATCAGATGCCCCGACCACTTCCGGACTGCATTCGGGATGCGAGAGAATGACCACGTCCGGAAACTGGGCGCGCACTGTTTCAATATCCTTGAGGGTGAACTTTTCGTGGACTTCGCATCTCCCATGCCAACCGATCATCTGCACGTCGAGCAGGCTGCCCCCGCCCGCCGGGCCCGCTCCGGCCGGTGCGAGGGAAGGAAAGATAATATGCTTCCCGCTCTCCTGCGCGACGTTGCGGGCCAGGTACTCGTCGGGCAAAAAGATCACCGTATCCGATCTGAGCGACTCGACGACCTCCAGGGCGTTGCTGGAGGTGCAGCAGATGTCGCTTTCCGCCTTTACATCCGCATAGGTGTTGACATAAGTAACGACCGGCACGCCGGGGAATTTTTCCTTCAGCGCGCGCACGTCCTCGGCCGTGATACTGGCCGCCAGGGAACAGCCCGCTTTCAGCGCCGGCAGCAGGACGGTCTTGTTCGGATTCAAGATCTTGGCGGTCTCCGCCATAAACCTTACACCGCAAAACACGATGACATCCTTATCGGTCTGCGCCGCCTTGCGGCTCAGGTCAAGCGAATCGCCCTTGAAGTCCGGCACCGAATAGAACAGGACCGGCTCCATATAATTGTGTCCCAGGATCACCGCATTGCGCTGTCTCTTCAGCTCATTGATCTCAACCGCGATCTCGGCCTTGTATGCCAATTCAAAATCCGGCACGACATTCGCCAGATGGACCTTCATTTCCTCATACAACTTTTGCGCTTCAGGATTCATCGTGCTCCTTTACCAACATCGAAAGAACGCTTATCGAATGTAGTCGAATGAAACATCGAATGTTCTGGCAGAGTGCGTGAGCGCTCCGATGGAAATGAAATCGACGCCCGTTTCGGCAATACGCCGTACGTTTTCCAGGTTCACATTTCCGGACGCTTCGAGCCGGGCGCGTCCGTTCGTCATGCGAACGGCCTCCGCCAGCAATGCCACCGACATATTGTCCAGCAAAATGCGGCCGACCTTCAAGGCGAGCGCGGCGCGTACCTCCTCCAGCGTTCGGGCCTCGACTTCGATTTCGAGCGCGGCGCGGCCGGCGCGCGCCCGCCGGACGGCCTCTGCCAGGCTGCCGGCAAAATCAATATGATTATCCTTGATCAGCATCATATCGTAGAGTCCGGCGCGATGATTCTTACCGCCTCCCCGCGCCACAGCCAGCTTATCCACCATGCGCAGACCGGGAGCCGTCTTGCGCGTGTCAAGGATGATGGCGCCCGTACCGGCGACGGCATCCACAAACTGACGGGTCAGGGTAGCGATGCCGGAGATCCGTCCAAGAAAATTCAGCGCGGTCCGTTCCGCAGTCAGGACAGAACGGGCCGGCCCGGAAACGGCAGCCAGAATCTGACGGTCGTCCACGCCAGCGCCTTCCGCCACGGCGGCTTGAAAGTCAATCCGGGGGTCGGCGGTTTCATAAACAGCCTGCGCCACATCCAACCCGGCGATGATCCCGTTCTGCTTGGCGATGATCCGGCCCTGCAGGGAGGCATCCGCAGGGACGATCGTGTTGGTGGTTGCGTCGCCGCTGCCGACATCCTCCAGCAATGCCCGTCGAACGGCCGCCAGAATATCGGGATGCAGAGTGCCGGTGAGTTCATCTTTCATCAGTGCTAATCATACGCCAATCGGAACGTTTTGTGCATTCAAAAGCCGGGCCGTCCGGTCCATCTTCCTTCGGCCGGCGGAACAGTTCAGACTGGTTCCCGGCTTGAGAGCCCGGGCAGATCCTGCTCGGCCAGCAGGCCCGCCTCGGTGACGATACGCGGAACGATCTCGTCCCATCCCGTGGGCATAAGATGGATTCCATTGATCCCTTGTTTATGGAACTTCTTGATTCTGGCAATGACCTCCAATGCGATCCGCAGGCCCTCCTCCGGCGCGTTGCCCGATCGATCTGCACTTTCCATGCGTTGCAGTACATCCTTCGGCAAATAGACGCCGGGCACCTCGGCCAGGCGCTGTGCCATCTTCAAACTCTTGATGGGCGCGACGCCTGCCAGAATGTAAACCTTATCCAATACATTGCGCTTCGCCAGTTCATTAAGCCAGACTTCCATTCCATCCACATCAAAGATCAAGTTGGTTTGGAAGAACTGCGCACCTGCGTTGACCTTCTTCTGCTCGCGCAGGGCCTGGAACTTCGGATTGGATGAAAACGGCGAGGCCGCCGCACCCAGGAAAAATCGCGGCGGATATTTGATCGTGCGCCCGTCGAGATACCTGCCTTCATCGCGCATGCGCCGCAGGATCCAGAGCATTTGGATCGAGTCGAGGTCGTTGATATCCATCTGGCCGCGCGGGAATGGAGAGAGTTTGGCGCTGTCGCCGGTTACGCATAAGATATTGTGCACGCCGAGCGCAACCCCTCCGATGACCTCGCTTTGCAGAGTTCCGCGCGAGAGGTTGCGCGCCGAGATCTGGAGGACCGGCTCCGCGCCCTGCTGAAGGGCAACCTGGCTGCACGCCCAGGAGGACATGCGCGGCGTGGCAGATTGATTATCGGTAAAGTTGAGCGCGGTCACGTACGGCTTGATGGATTCGATGTTGTGGATCAATTTGACCGTGGACGAGGAGAGCGGGGGCGTTATCTCGGCCGTGAGGACGAATTGCCCGGCAGCCAGTCTGCGTTCCAGCTCCGAGGCGGGCGGCTCATAGCCGGGGGCATGATACGCGCTGTCACCCTGCCACCAGACCGGCTGGCGAACTGGGCGGAATACCCGCTCCCAAGTCTGTTTACGCGTTGCCGCCGAAGGGGAAAGCACTCCTTCGGCAACTTTGCGGAGGCCCAGCTGGATCACATTTCTGAAAACATCACCCCAGGAATTCTGCCCGACCTTTTCCCAGTCGAGGGGCGGAAGTACTTCAAGCAGAAGCTCCTCGCGCCCGAGTTGAAAGGACCGCTCATAGATCTTATACCACACGCATGGGCGCGTCTTGTCCACGTAGCAATACTCGGAGGTGGAACCGCCGCATGGTCCATTACGCAAACCTTTCGGGCACTCCATCGGACAGATGAAGGCCGTCTCCTGCAGGAGACAATTGCCGCACATGCGGCAGCCAAACAACGGACCCTTTACCACCTGCTCAAGCACACGCAAAACATGGTCCCCGGGCGATTCCTTGTCGAAAGGAGCATAGGCCGGTTGCCATCTGCGGCCGGGAGTGAAGCCAGGCATGGAACTCTCCTCAAGATCAACTGTGACGGTGGATCTTGTCTCGTCCGATTTTACCTCAGGGCGTCGGTCTGCTCAGTGCCCCGCCCAAACCCGGGTTGCGATCGGCGGTGCACCGAGGATCATGCTGCCATCACGATGAAATGGTCTTCAGTCAAGGCTGGACAAATTTCCGAAGAACGAGATTGGCAGGCTGAAGATCAGCATCGCGCCCCCGATCTGCCAGGGACTCCACGTATACTCGTAGGAAAATAACGGTGAGACGTAAACGCCAGTGCCAAGCAGCACCAGGTGCATCATCCAGGTCAGGGCCAGGGCCAAAAAGACAAACCCGGCCGCAACCAGCGTTCTCAGGAATCCAGTGCGCATCCGGCGACCCTGAGCAAAACCGAATGCTGCCAGCAGGCAGCCGGCCGGAAGGAGGACGCCGGCGAGATCAATTTGCACCATAAGGATATCATAGCTGAGAAGTCCGATCGAAAAGATCAACCCTCCAGCCATCGTCGCTATCACCAGGCGCGGCAGGACCTTTGTCCGGCCGGAACGCTCTACGATGATCCGGATCAGCAGGATTCCCGTGGCGAAGAAAGTGCCCAGGAACAGTCCGCGCTCCAGGGAGACCGAAATGCGGACCGCGTCCATATAGGCGGGGATGCGAATGATCAGGTAGTTCTGGATCGCTACGCTGAGGGCTGATCCAAGAAGAGCCGTCAAGAAAACTGCCAGGAGCGAAAGCGGCCGGTCGATGAAGCGCCTCAACAGGAGTTCTGCCGAAACGGTCAGGCGCGTCCTGACGGAGATCGAGGCTGGCAGGTCGCCGGCCACCTTTTGAATTTCCAGCAGGGCGGGGATACATCTTTCCTGGGGTGCCTTCCGGACGATCGTATCGAGGGCCGCGCTGGAACGAAGTTGCCCGATCAGGTTCGCAGCCTGATCCCCCTGGAGGCTGTCATTGATTGCCAAATAGGCAAGAGCGCGATCCAGTTCGTCGCTGAGGGCCGTCGGCTGCCAGTCGTCGTGTCGGGGAGCGAGTTTGCGCAGGGCTCGCATGATCTGTTGGCCGAGCAGACCATCATGGACCCTGACGGCCGCCTGGATCAGAGCCTCGACGATCCTGCCGGATGGGATTGCAGGCGAGGATGTCAAGGCTGAGTCATCCAGCAGATGGCCGACCACACGGGCGGTGGTCGCGTCATCAGGCGTGCCGATCAGAGAACTGGCCACCTCCAGCTTGGAAGCAGCATCCTCGACCCTGGCCCACCAGTAGTCATCGTCCAGCCCAAAGACCAGTGCGCTGTGCAGAAAATAACGCTGCGTTTCCGCCGCTGCGAGCGCAGGCTCCGCTTTCCTGTGCTCCAATTCAACGAGCGCAAAATTAGTCAATTGGGGGGCCGCGGTATCGCCTTGGGAATCCCAGCGCACCAGGCTGCGCTTGAGAAGTTCCCGCGCATCGATCTCGCGGTTTTCAGCTTCGGTGGTCAATCGATCGGAGGGCAGCGCCGGCGGATCGAGCCCAAACACGGCGCAGATCTCACGCTGGGCTTCCCCGGCTGATCCCGGACGGGAGGCTGGATCGATATCAGTCATCCGCCGCAGGACCTTTGCCAGATCAGGCGGAAGCTGCGGGTTAATCGTGCAAGGATCCGGCAGTTCCTCGCTTGCATAGAGCTGCTGGATCCCAAGCACCCTTTCCCCATCCCACGGCAGGTGCCTCGTGAACATCTCAAATAGCAATATCCCGAAACTAAAGATGTCGGATTGCCTGGTCATCCCCTTTGTTGCAAGCTGTTCGGGAGGCGCGTAGGGGGGGGTACCCCGCCCGGTGTGCAGCGCCTGCGTGGTGGCGGAAATGAACCGCGCCAGTCCAAAGTCGCTGATATAGGAGCAGCCTCTGAAATCGAGCAGGATGTTGGACGGTTTCAGATCCCGGTGCAGGATGTTCTGGCCGTGCAGGAAATCGAGTCCCTCGGCGATTTCCGCGGCGAGGCGCAGGCCATCCTCGAAGGCCAGCTCCCTGGCCATTAAGAGGTCCCGCAGCGACCCCCCCGGAATGTATGGGGAGACCAAATAATGAGTTTCTTTCAGCAGACCGTAATCATATATCGGAAGAATATGTGGATGCCGCAACGCCAACAGTCTTTCGGCTTGCCGGTCGAACATTCGATCTTTGCTATTCTGTTCGGTCAAGCCGGTCAGTTCATTCAGCTTGATGGCAACGATCCGGTCGTGTTCCCGGTCTATCCCGGACCAGACCACGCCTTCCCCGCCCACGCCGATCTGCTCAAGCAATTCATAATTGAGGAATCGTGCCCTGGATCTGAGATCCTTCAGGGCGAGGCGGTCTTCATGCATGGTGTCGGATTGACCCTTTAGAACCGATGACTGAAAGGGGAAACCCGCCAGGCGCCATCGAACAAAACGGAATGGCCCATGCACCGCTCCGGGGCCGGGCAGGGAGCGAGGACAAATGGACTGAGCGCCATCCGACCTCGGGTGCGAGTACCCGACACGCATGCCAGGGGGAAATCATTGGGCTGATGGTTGGGGGGGTCGGGGTTTCCCATGCGGCGAGCGTCGAAGCATTTCTCTCACTTGCCTTTACGATTGGCGCTGCCATTGCCATTGCCGTTGCCGTTGCCATTGCCGTTGCCATTGCCGTTGCCGTTGCCGTTGCCATTGCCGTTGCCATTGCCGTTGCCATTACCATTACCATTGCCGTTGCCATTGCCGTTGCCATTGCCGTTGCC
>DATJBI010000073.1:0-14777 GCA_035515435.1 Anaerolineales bacterium | reverse complement strand
GTTGCCGCTTTGCTAGGCGGTCTGCACCCATTGGGACTAATTCCTGCCTCCATCTTATTTGGCGGTTTGCTCGTGGGTGCGAATGAAATGCAGCGAACTGTGCAAGTGCCATCATCCCTAATTAATGCCATTTTGGGTTTGGTAGTGCTATTCGTATCTGGCGCTGCGCTTTGGTCGCGGCGCTGGGCCGCGCGACGCAATATAGCTGTGCAAAAAGAAGAGGAGAAGCCATCATGAAAGAAATCGTTGGTATTTTGAAAACAATGATTCCCCTTGCTGCACCTTTCCTTTACGCCGCTATTGGAGAAACTTTTGCACAAACTTCAGGCGTTGTGGACCTTGGCGTGGAAGGTATTATGTTGCTGGGTGCGTATGGCGCATTTTATGTAGCCTTGAATACAGGCAACCTCTGGCTGGCCCTGCTGACCGCCGTGCTGATCGGGCTGCTCATGGGTTTGTTAATGTCCTTCATCAGTGTTACGCTAAAAGCGGAGCAGGGCATCAGCGGTATCGGTTTGTATCTGTTCGGATACGGCATGTCCAGCCTGCTATTCGAGACCACGATCGGTACCGTGAAAACGATCAATGGATTTCGGCCTGCCAGCATCCCTCTCCTGGGTGATCTGCCCGTCGTGGGTCCCCTCCTGTTTCAAAACAGCATTCCGGTCTATGGCGCCTTCCTGCTTGTGCCCGTTGCCTGGTGGGTGTTGAATAGAACCACCCTGGGGCTCAAGATCAAATCGGTTGGGCAGAATCCGGCGGCCGCCGATTCCCTGGGGATTAACGTCGACGGCATCCGCTACTTCAGCGTCTGTCTGGGAGCGGCGCTGGCTGGCCTGGCCGGGGCCACTTTGTCTACCGCCGTGGTTAACCTGTTTCAGGACAACCTGACCGCGGGTCAGGGATTCATCGCCGTGGCGTTGGTTTATTTCGGCGGCTGGAGTCCCATTGGGGTCCTGGGGGGTGCGCTGCTGTTCAGTTTTGTAAATTCACTGCAACTATGGATGCAGGTACTGGGCGTCAAGATTTCATCGGATGTTGCGGTGATGCTGCCCTACCTGATGACCATCGCGGCGTTGATGTTCAGCGTTAACCGGGCGCGCCAGCCAGCCGCACTCAACAAGCCTTTCGAGCGCGGTGAGAGTTGAATCAAATCAGCAAGGAGGTGCAAGGATAAGTCTTACGGAAAAGGCGTCACGGCTCCCACGGCCGCGTTAGCAAGCCGGCCATTCAAGCAAGTCAATCCAAATATTCTTCTATAGGAGGAAGAAAATGAAACACAAAAGTTTGTTGATCGTAGGTTTGCTGCTGATCGCCATGCTGTTCACAGCTTGTGCTCCGGCAGCCACTCCAGCGCCCGCGCCTGCCCCGGCGACTTCCGCCCCCCAGGCGACGGTCGCGCCAACGGATACGCCGGCCCCCAGCCCGACCCCGAAACCCTTCCGGATCGCGGTGATCATGCCAAGTGCCACAAATGATGCGGCGTTCAGCCAATCGATGTGGACTGCTCTGCAGTCGATCCAGAAGGATATGGGCGGCCCATCGGGACTGGAGATCGCCTACACGGACAATCTATTTAATGTCCCCGATGCCGCCGCGGCCATCCGTGACTATGCCAGCAAAGGCTACGACATTGTGATCGCGCATGGTTCGCAGTACGGTTCGTCTGTGCAGGACATTGCTCCCGACTTCCCCAACACAACCTTTGCCTGGGGAACGGATGTCAATACGTTCGGCATGAACAACGTGTATGCTTACACGGCCGCTGCGGAAGAGGGCGGTTACGTCAACGGCGTGATGGCCGCCAAGCTTACAAAGAGCAAGGTGATCGGGGTGACCGGACCGGTGGATGTGGGCGATGCCAAGACTTATATTGATGGCTTCACGCAGGGCGTGGCCTCCGTCGATCCGACCATTAAAGTGAACACGACCTGGACGGGATCATTCTCCGACGTGGGTCTGATGACCGCCGCGGCCAAGACCCAGATTCAAGCCGGGGCCGATATCCTGACCGGCTCATCCCAGTCGGTGGTCGGCTCGATCGGGGCGGCCAAGGATGCGGGCAACGTCCTGTGGTTTGGCACCCAGGCTGATCAATCCTCCCTGGCTCCCACCCTGGTGGTTGCCAGCCAGGTCTACGATTGGACTGGAATGTTAAAGGATATGATCGCCAAGCATCAGGCCGGCACGTTGGGCGGCGCGCAATATACGCTGACCCTGTCCAATGGCGGCTTGAGCATTGCCTACAATCCGGGCTACAGCCTGCCCGCGGATGTGAAAGCGGCCGGCGACGCGGCGATCGCCGGCATTAAGAACGCAAGCATCGGCGTTCAGCCATAAAGTTTGTGAAAGGATGACCCCCCTCTCCTGCCGAACCGGCAGGAGAGGGATCGGCCGATCTGTGCAGCAGGAACGATGCAGGTGAATTATGACGTCGGAAACTCAAGTGACTCAGAGCCGCCGTATCCAGCACGTCGAGATGCGCAACATCGTAAAGCGTTTTCCCGGTGTGCTGGCGAATGCCGGCGTATCATTTGATGTACAGGCCGGTGAAGTCCACGCTTTGCTGGGCGAAAATGGGGCAGGCAAAAGCACATTGATGCGGCAACTATATGGCTTGTATCAACCGGACGAGGGTGAGATCCTGATCGATGGCCGGCCCAGCACGTTCCGTTCACCGGCGGACGCGATCCGCTCTGGCATCGGGATGATTCATCAGCACTTTATGCTGGTTCCGACGCTCAGCGTCGCGCAGAACGTGGCGCTGGGTCTTCGCTCTTCGCGTGAGCCGTTGCTCGACCTGGATCGGGTTACGAAGCGCATCCTGGAGCTGTCGGCGGCCTACGGGATAAAGGTGGATCCGCGCGCTTATGTCTGGCAGCTTTCGGTGGGCGAGCAACAACGCGTGGAGATCATGAAGGCGCTTTATCGCGGCGCGAGCCTGATCATCCTGGATGAACCGACCGCGGTCCTTACGCCTCAGGAAGTCAATGATCTATTTGCCACACTGCGCCGCATGGTGACCGAGGGCCATTCGCTGGTCTTCATTTCGCACAAACTGCATGAGGTCATGGATATCAGCGACCGCGTCACCGTTTTACGCGATGGAAAGGTGATTGGCACGCGGCCGACGCGTGAAGTCAGCCGCGATGAATTGGTCCGGATGATGGTCGGGCGTGAACTCAAAGAACTTGAGCCGCGTCCGCTCAAACCGGGAGCGGTCACCCTTAGGATCGAAGGGCTCAAAACGATGGGTGATCGCGGTGCCGAGGCGCTGCATGGACTTGATCTGGCAATCCACGCGGGGGAAATCCTCGGTCTGGCAGGCGTCTCCGGAAATGGACAGCGTGAGCTGGCCGAATGCCTGGCGGGCATGCGGAAGGCGACGGCGGGCAAGGTTGTGATCGGACAGAGCGACATTACCGCCTCCACTCTGAATCAGAGGATCGAGGCGGGGATGGCCTATATTCCCGAAGAACGCATGCGGGATGGCGCGATCCGGGAATTCTCGGTGGAGGAGAACATTTATTTGCATGATCATGCGGAGGCTCAATATACGAACGGCATCTTTCTTAATTTCCCGCGGATGGAATCCCATGCACTGGATCTGGTGAAGGAATTCACCGTGAAGACGCCCAGCCTCGACACGCCGCTCAAGAATCTGTCGGGCGGCAATATTCAAAAGTTGATCATGGCGCGTGAACTTTCACGCCACCCCGAAGCGTTGATCGCCGCCCAGCCCACGCGCGGTGTGGACATTGGCGCGACCGAATACATTCATCAGCGTCTGCTTGCGCAGCGCGAGGCGGGAACCGCAATCCTGTTGATTTCAGAGGACCTGGATGAGATCCGCACGCTCTCCGACCGGATCGCGATCATGTATGAAGGCAATATTATCGGGATCGTTAAGCGCGGTCAGGCGAGCGTGGAACAAATCGGATTGATGATGGCGGGCATTTCCATGGAGGAGGCCATGCAGGCCTCCACCTGAGGCCTGGCGAGGAATTCTTTGAAGCAATTTGCATACTGAAAGTGCCGGCAATCTTGCCGGCACTTTTTGATCTCAAGGTTCCCCCCCCTTACGCGGGTTGCAGCCTGGAGGCTCCCTGCAACCCCCACAGAATCCGTTCCTGATCCACAGGCAGAGCATCCACTCGTACGCCGACCGCATTATAGATGGCGTTGGTGATGGCGGGGGTGGTTGGGATGCTCACAATTTCTCCAACACCCTTCGCGCCATAGGGTCCATCCTTGGCGGGGTGTTCAACCATGATCGAAATAATGTTGGGGGTCATGGCAATGCCCGGAATGCGATAGCGCGCCAAACGGTCGGTAACCACGTGTCCCGCCTCGACGATGAAATGTTCGGTCAGGGCGTTGCCGATCCCCATTACCACGCCGCCTTCCACCTGTCCCTGGAGTCCCAGCGGATTGATGATCCGTCCAACATCGTTCGCGGCAATCACGTTCAGCACGCGCACCTCGCCGGTCCTGGTGTTGACCTCGACCTCCGCGGCCTGCGCGGCATACGAGAAGGCCACATGCATATCTCCGCCCTCGCCCAGGGGCTTTGTTTCCGGCGCCCAATATTCATAAAGTGCGCGCGGTTCCTGTCCGCCCGCCTTCATTTCAACGGCCACATCGCCGAGCGCGATGGAATGCCCGTCCACCTGGGCCAGGCCCTCGATGTAATGGATCCGTTCCGGCGGCTGATCGTATTTTTCCGCAAGGGCCGAAGTCATGGCCGCCCGCAGCGTCTTGGCCGCCATGCGCGCCGCGTTGCCCGTAACATACGTTTGGCGTGAGGCGGTGGTCGGTCCGCCGTCCGGGGTCAGATCGGTGTCCATCACCAGCACCCGCACTTTTTCCGGCGGCAGGCACAATTCTTCGGCAACGATCATGCGCAGCACCGTGACCAGACCCTGCCCGAGCTCGGCGGCCGAGGTGCGGACCTCGACCACGCCATCTTTGTACAATTCGACTTCCACCCCCGATTTATCGGGAGAGCCTCCGCCCAGACCGGTGTTCTTGTAACCCGCCGCAAAGCCCCAGGCCCGCACCAAATGGGGGGCCTGCGCGGCCGATCGAGGTTTAAAAGGATCGTTTGTCCCGGATAAGCGCATCATCTCCGCTTCGACCTTATCGATGCACTCGGTCAGCCCGACGCTGTCCCGCAGCACCTGTCCGGTATTGGTGGTGCTGCCGACATGCAGCGCGTTCATGCGGCGCAGCTCCACCCGATCCATCCGGAGTTCCTCTGCCAGCATGTCCATCATGCTTTCCACGGCAAAGGCGGATTGCGTGACGCCGAAGCCCCGAAATGCCCCGGCTGGAGGGTTGTTGGTATACATGGCGTAACAGTCGGCACGGACATGCGGCACCTCGTAAGGTCCGGCAGAATGCGTGGTGGCCCGCGTCATAACCTTTTCGCCCAGGGAGGCGTAGGCGCCGGTATCGCCATAAAGTTCTGTCTCGACTGCGGTCAAATGGCCATCTTTCTTCGCACCGACCTTGACCCGGATCTGCGTGGCGTGGCGTTTGGGATGGACCAGCAGACTCTCATGACGGTCAAACAGCAGCTTAACCGGATGCCCGGTCGCATTTGCCAGCAGCGCGGCATGAACCTGGCCGGCGATATCTTCCTTCCCGCCGAAGCCGCCGCCCATCAACTGACCCACGACGCGCACACGACCTTCAGGCCAGCCAAGGATGCGCGCGACCTGCTCGCGGTCCTGATAAGGGATCTGTGAGCCGACATAGACCTCCAGCCGGCCGTTCGGCAGAGGCACGGCAATACTGCATTCGGGTTCCAGGAAAGCATGCTCGGTGATGGCAGTGTGGAAGATGTGTTCCAGCACCACATCGGCTTCCGCAAAGCCCTGTTGCATGTCGCCCTTGCGGACCTTGATGTGTTTAAGTAAATTGCCGGATCGGTGCAGTTCGGGCACATCCGGCTGACGCGCCTGGACCGGGTCGCTGATGACCGGCTGCGGGTCGTATTCCGCTTCGATCAGCCGGACGGCTGCTTCGGCGATCTCCTGGGTTTGCGCGGCAACGATCGCAACCGAATCGCCGACATACCGCACCCGTTCGTTCAGTCCAACGATCGCGGGCCAATCGTAGATGACCAAGCCGTGATTGTGCTCGCCGGGAATATCCTCCGCCGTCAGCACAGCCGCGACACCGGGCAGGGCCCGGGCCCGGCTTACATCCAGCCGGCGCAGAATACCGTGCGGGATGCCGGCCCGCTTGACGGCCGCAAAAAGCATCCCCTCAAATTTGAGATCGTCCGAATACTTGGCCTGGCCGGTCACTTTTTCCTCCGCGTCGGGGCGCATCACGATCTGACCAACGACCCGATGCTTTTCGGCAGAGAGCTGGATGCTGGGCGGCTCGACCGCCCCGCCGGTCCGGAGCGCCCGGGCCGCGGCCAGGATCGCGTTTTCGATCGTCGGGTAGCCGGCGCAGCGGCAGAGGGTATCCTTGAGCGCTTCGCGGATCTCCTCACGGCCCGGAGCGGGATTGCGTTTAAGCAATGCATAGGCGGTCAGGAGCTGGCCGGGGATGCAGAATCCACACTGGACCGCGCCGTATTGAATAAATGCCTCCTGCAAAGCGTGAAGCCTGCCGTTTTGTGCCAGGCCTTCGACGGTGATGATTTGCTTTCCGTTCGCACGCTCGGCAGGGTAGACGCAGGACAGTACCGGCTCTCCATCGATCAGGACCGTACATGTCCCGCATTCAGCCTCCTCACACCCGATCTTGGTCCCGGTCAGGTTCAGGCGTTCGCGCAGAAGCGCAGACAGCATCTCGCCCCCTTGGGAGGGCAGGCTGTATTTCGTGCCGTTGACACTAAATGTGATCTGGTTCATTTTTTCACCTCTAAGGTTGAAGCGCGTTCCCATGCGGCTTCGAGTGTATCTGTAAAAAGACTCTTTGCCAAATGTCGACGATACTCCGAACTGGCGCGATGCGGACTTGTACGGAACTGAACATCGCGCAGCAGGATCTCAAGCGCGGCCGAGAGGCTTTCGTCGTTCCATATCTTGCCGCGCAGATACACTTCGCTTTGCAGGGCGCGCCAAGGCTTGGGCCCGCCGGGTCCCACCGCGATGCGAAGATCTGCAATTCGATCTTGGGCGCGCATCAGCCAAACCGCCAGGTTGATGATGGGCAGCGCGACGCCCTGCGGGCGCATCACGCGTTCAAATGCGGAAGCTTGAGCTTTTTTTTGCAGGGGCAGGTAGAAACCAACCAGCAGCTCATTTTGTGTCAGGGCGCTCCTGCCCGGTCCAAGAAACAACTCGGCGATCGGAACACGGCGCGTCCCTGCCTGATCCGCGATCTCGGCTTGAGCGTCCAGCGCCAACAAGGCGATCGTGCCATCCGCCGCGGGAAGTGCATGCGCCACGTTGCCGCCCAGGGTCGCGATGTTACGGACCTGCGGCCCGCCGATCAGGCCGCAGGCCTCGACGAGCGCCTGTGCATTTTGTGCAACCAGTTCCGACTCAACGATCCGGGTGTGCGAGACAGACGCGCCGATGAACAGTTCCCGGCCCCGAACCTCGAGCGGAAGCATTTCCCGGACCGCGGTGATATCCACGATGGTATGGACGGGTGGATGCCGGCCCTGATCGAGATCCAGGATCAGATCCGTTCCACCCGCCAGCGGCAGGGCAGGACCCGGCGCGTTGGCCAACACATAAATTGCTTCTGATACGGTTTTGGGTTGGAGATATTCTTGCCAGAGTGTCATAAGATCGGTGCCGGTGATGAGATGATTTGGGTTCAAACACAAGAGTGGCGCTTTTCGACAGGTCGTAGCCCTGACGCCGCTGAGAAGGATCTTATCAGCGACCACCGAACCGATTATGCAGTTGAGGACCTTATTGTAACTCCAATGGCTCGGATTGGGGAGACGTGCTGAATTAAGCAGTGTCGATTGTCCGAGAGAGAGCCAATTAAGATCATGTCGTTGGTACCGGGCGGGGCTGGGGTATAATATGCGCCGGCTCAACCATACCATTCAAGCGCCACAGGCTTTGATGACAGACATTCTTCCTTTCCTAAAATCGCTGATCTCCGCGCCCGGTCTTTCGGCTTACGAAGGGCCGGTGGCCCGGGTCATTGAAGAAAAATGGAAACCGCTCGTGGATGAAGTCTCCACCAGCCGCCTCGGTTCGCTGCATGGTCTGAAAAAGGGGAGCGGCAAACCGCCGCGCCCCTCGATCATGATCGCCACGCATATGGATGCCATCGGCCTGATGGTGACAAAAGTTGTGGATGGTTTGATCCATTTGGACGAGATCGGCGGCATCGATGTCCGTATCTTACCGGGAACTCCCGTGATCGTGCACGGCATCCGGGACCTGCCCGGAGTGATCGTTTTGCCGCCATTAAAGACTCTGCCCGAGGAGGCGCGTGACGGAGCGATCGGACTTCGCCATCTGCTGGTGGACACCGGTCTGCTTCCTTCAAAAGCCGAGAGCCTGGTCCGGGTCGGTGACCTGGTTTCATTCAACACCGCGCCGACCGAACTCTCAGGCGGGGTCCTGAGCGGGCATTCGCTCGATAACCGCGCCTCGGTCGCGGCGCTGACGATCTGTCTCGAAGAGCTTCAAACCCGATCCCATCTGTGGGATGTCTGGGCGGTGGCGACCGCGCAGGAAGAGGAAACGCTGGGCGGCGCGGCCACTTCGGCATTTCACTTGGAGCCGGACCTGGGGATCGCGGTTGATGTCACCTTTGCCAAGGGGCCCGGCGCGGACGGCTGGGAAGCTTTTCCGCTTGGCAAAGGTCCAACACTGGGATGGGGCGCGAATCTTCATCCCTACTTGTACAAAAAATTCAAGCAGCTTGCCGACAAACTAGAGATCCCGGTTGCGATGGAAGTTACACCCGCTCATTCCGGCACGGACGCCTATTCCATTCAGATCGCCCGCGCAGGCATACCGACCATGGTGATCGGAATCCCCCTGCGTTATATGCACACGCCGGTTGAAGTGGTCGCCTTGAAAGATCTTCAACGCGCAGGCCGTCTGCTGGCGGAATTCATCGGCGGCCTGGAAATCGACTTCGTCTCCAAGATTTCATGGGAGGCGGAAGATGGCCAATAAGGCTCCCGCGACCGGCGCGGCACAAATTAAATCGCTGGAAAGACTCTGCCGGGCGGTCGGCGTTTCGGGCGGCGAGGGCGAAGTGCGGCAGATCATCCTGGACGAAATTAGATCGTCGGTTGACGAAGTCAAGGTCGACGCGCTGGGCAATATCCTTGCGACCAAAAAAGGGCGGGGAGCCAAACCCTTGCGCGTGATGCTGGACGCGCACATGGATGAAGTGGGCTTTATGCTGGTTGCCGATGACGGCGAGGGACTGTATCGTTTCAAGATCATTGGAGGGATTGATCCGCGCAATCTGGCCGGCAAGCAGGTGGTCGTTGGCAGGGAACATAGACCCGGGGTGATCGGGGCAAAACCCATCCATCTCACCACGGCCGACGAGCGCCGGAAAGCGGTCGCCGAGGAGGTCCTGCGAATTGATCTGGGTCCCGAGTCGAAGATCAAGGTCGGCGAACGGGGCACATTCGCACCGAACTTTCAACGCGTCGATCCGTCGCTCATGTCGAAGTCACTGGATAATCGCCTCGGGGTTTCGATATTGATCGAACTCCTCCGGGCAAACTATCCGAACATTGATCTGTGTGCGGCGTTCACGGTGCAGGAGGAGATCGGGCTGCGCGGTGCCAGGGTCGCGGCCCAATTTTTCCAGCCCGACCTGGCGATCGTCATGGACGCAACTCCGGCCAATGATCTGCCCATGCAGTTTGAAGGGGACAACGTTTTCTATAACACCAGGCTTGGTCTGGGTCCGGCGATCTATGTTTCCAATTCTTCCACATTGGATGATCCACGCCTGGTCCATTTCATGCAGCAGGTCGCCCAGAAAGCCGGGATCCCGTTTCAGATCCGCCAGCCCGGCGGAGGCGGCACGGACGCGGGCGGTATCCAGCGCGCAGGTGCGGGTGTGCCGGTTGTGTCGGTTTCTGTCCCGCACCGCTATACTCACTCCGCAATGAGCGTGGCCCGCATCGCGGATTGGAAGAATACACTGGCCCTGCTGCACGGCGCCATCCGCCAGATCACGCCCGCCCTTTTAAAGTGAAAAAACCTGCCAAGAGGAAAACCCATGAAGCAGCTCATTCAGAAATTGACCGATACGTTCAGCCCGTCAGGTTACGAAAATGCCATTCGAGATGTGATCCGCGCCGAGATCAAGGGATTCGCGGACGAGCTGCGCGTGGATGCCCTGGGTAACCTGATCGCGCGCAGGGGCAGGGGCGGCCGGCGGGTGATGGTCGCGGCGCACATGGATGAGATCGGCTTGATGGCCACGCACGTGGATGACAGGGGCTTCGTACGCTTCACGGGGATCGGCGGTGTCTATCCCCGCAATCTGCCGGGCGGACGTGTGCGCTTCGTCAACGGGACGCGCGGCGTGATCGGCCTGGATGGGGGGGTCTCCGGTAATGATCTGCCGCCGCTCGAGAAAATGTTTATCGATGCGGGCGCATCCAGCAAGGACGATTGCCCGATCCAGACCGGTGATGTGGCTGCCTTCGAGAGACCGTTCCTGGATTTCGGCAATCGGCTCGTGGCCAAGTCCATGGACGACCGGATCGGATGCGCGGTGGCAATTGAGGCGCTGCGTGCGTTGAAATCAACCCCGAACGAGGTCTATTTCGTATTTACCACGCAGGAGGAGGTCGGCACGCGCGGTGCGCAGACCTCCGCCTACGGTATCGATCCGGAATTCGGGTTCTCGATCGATGTCACCGGCTGGGGCGATACGCCCGGGCAGCGCGACTTCGATATCGCCCTCGGAAAAGGTCCCGCAATCAAGATTCGCGACGGCGGGATGTTATCCGACCCGCGCATTGTGGATTGGATGACCGCCGCGGCTGAAAAGAACAAGATACCCTATCAGCGCGAGGTTCTTTTGGGAGGCACGACCGATGCCCGCGCCATGCAGCTCGTGCGCGGCGGCATCCCGGTGGGCTGCGTATCGATCCCATGCCGCTATGTCCACTCGCCGTCCGAAATGGTCGATTACGGTGATGTTCAAAATGCCGTGAAATTGGTTCTGGCACTGCTCCGCCCTGCGGTCAAATTGCAGCTGGCGGGGGCTTGATCGTCCTCAACAATCCGATCCGCGCCGCGGGGTTCGGAATGTGGTACGATTGCCGTGATCACGGCTGAGGCGGGCTGAATTTCTCATGATGCCGGAGAAACCCATGTATCGATATTTCTCACATCATGCTTTATGAACCTCGTACCCAGTTGAAGTTGTTTGCAAAGGAGAATCCGATGAGTTTCAGAAAAACATGTCCTGCCTTTCTTCTTTCGGTGACAGTCCTGCTGGCGATCGTGGCCGGTGGGATCTGGACGAGTCCCGCACGGGCGGATGGCGGCACGGTTCCGCCGCCCTCCAGCGGAAGCGGTACCACCCGAAAGGCGAAAGGCTCTTCGTCCAGTTCGACATCGCAGCTCCCAGCCGGCACCAAGGTGGTGGTGTTGGATAGCACCGGCGACAAGCTTCCGCTCGGAAGTCAGGAGGCACAACAGATCGTCGCGAGCGGCGACCCGCTCTGGTGCCCGAGCACGGTTTCGACACCGACCCCGGGTTCGGGGGGGTGCACAAACCCATACCTCAGCCTTGATCTGCTGACGGGCGACATCAGCACGGGCGCGATCACCCTGCCGCAGGTCAACGGCACGATCTGGATCGAAGGCAGCCCCCCCGATGCCTCGACGAACGCGATCTCCCTGAACGCCCTCGCGCTCTCAACAACCCCCAATAAGAACATTGTGAACTTCTCGTTGACGCTCAAGGGCGGCTGGAACGGGTGCCTGTCCACTCCCCCTTATACCTGTACGAACAGCATCGATACTTCCAGTCCTTCCGTGTTCGACATGCCGATCAGCATTACCGGTTGGAATAACAACGTGACACTGAGCGACATCACGATCGACGGGGCAACCGCGACCGGCCCGGCTCTGACGATCACGACCACCAAGAACATCACCCTGACGAGAGTGACCTCGAAGAACAATACGACCGGCACGAGCTCATCGGATGGCTCCGCCGGAACCCAGGGCGGTGCGTATCTCGATAACTGTCTCTTTAATGGCACAAAGTGTCAGGGCAGCGGGAATGTGGTCGTGAGCACCGGGGCCTTTGATACGAACATCGGCGGTGACGGATTGTACGTGGAATCGGGCGGCACCATTGCCGCCTCGAACGTCGATGCCAGCGGGAATACCGGCGTCTGCGTCCCCCTCGACCCCAATGGTGATTGCACGGGCTTCGGCGCGACCTTTGATAATCAACATGCATCCAAACCAAAAACTCTGTCGCTCACCGAAGCCGATGACACCTTTGCCTTCAATAATAACTACAGCGACGGCCTGCATATCTACTCGATCGGAGCGGTAACGCTGAATAACATTACGGCCAATGACAATGGAACCGCAGCCGGATCCATACCGCTTGGTACGGACGGCAATCCCCTTGACGGCGTGGGAGCGGTCTTGCAGAACAGCTTCACCGGCGCCACGTCCGCCAGCACACTGAAGATCAGCGGGACCAATCAATTCAACGATAATTACTCCAGCGGCCTTTCGGCGACAAGTTCCGCCGCGATCACCGCCAGCAATCTCGACGCCGAAAACAATGGAGGATTGGGAGCAGCACTCCTGAACAATAACACCCCGTTTGGACGGCCCGGGTCCACTCTGTCCACCAGCAGCAGTTCTATCTACAATCTCTTCAGCGCCAATGCCTTCGACGGATTGGACATGCTGTCCAATGGTGCGATCTCCGTCAAGAACGTCACGGCCAGCGGGAACGGCACCTCGCTGGCGGCCAACGGCGGGATGGGGGCCCTCTTGGAAAATGATTACACCACTGCCGCCAGCCCCATTACCTTGAGCGGGAGCAACACCTTTAACGGAAATTACTCGGTGCTTGCCGCCACACCCGGGGATACCTACGGCGGCCTCACCGTGTTCAGTAATGGTGCGATCCGGGGCAACAACATCACCGCTGTCGGCGACCTGGCAGGCGGCGGTGCCGATTTCGACAACTCCCAGGCCTCGAGCGCCCAACCGGTCATTTTGACGGGTGTCAACATATTCGCGAACAACGCCTACTACGACGGCCTGGATGTGTTCAGCCGGGGTGCAATTACCGTGAGCAATCTCAATGCAATTGGCAATGGCACTTCGGCTTCCGCCCCCTACGGCGACGGCGCCTACCTGGATAACTGCATGTTTGGTGGGCTCACCCCCGCGTGCACCCTGCTCACCTCCCAGCCGGTCACCCTCACCGGCAGCAATGCCTTCAAGAACAATGCTTATGACGGTCTTGGTGTTTACACCAATGGGACAGTTACGCTCAGCAGCCTCAGCGCCGATTCCAACGGCGATGACGGCGCATACATTATCAACAACACCTCCACCTTCCAGTCCAACGTCACTCTGGGGGGCAGCGATTCCTTCAATGACAATTTGTTCAACGGACTGGAAGTCCGCGCCGGCGGGGTGATCACATTGAAGACGATTGGTTTGAGCGCGAACGCCAATGGGGTCGGCCTGGGGGCCAGCGGGGACTGCACCGCCGGCGGATGCGGCCTGTTCCTCGACAACAGCGGCCCGACGGCCAAAGCGATCAGCCTGAGCGGCGCGAGCTTCTTCGATGATAATCAGAATATCGGCCTGTTCGCCTATTCCAATGGGGCGGTCAGCGCCAGCAATGTGACCGCACTGGATAACGTCGACTACTGGGGCGTTGTGGTCAGCAACACTTCCAGTGTCTCCTTGACGGGTGCCAATGTCTTCAACGGCAACGGCCACGATGGCCTGAGCATTCTATCGACCGGTGCGATCACGTTGAACAACGTCACGGCCGACAACGACGGACAAGCCCATGCGGCGGACACCTTCGGGGTCTGGCTGGATAACAGTGCCGGTACGAACCAGGCTGTGACCTTGAACGGCACCAATACCTTCAATGGCAATTACAGTGGCGGCATTTACGTGAAAACCACGGGTGCCATAAAGACCAGCAACCTCACTGCCAATGACAGCGCGGCCGGCCCCGGTGCCACGCTGATCAACGATGCCGGCACATCGGCGATTACGCTGGGCGGCTTTGGCACGTTCAATGACAATGCGGGCGACGGCGCGGATCTCAACTCGAGCGGAGTCATCACCTTGACCAAGATCACGGCGGACGGCAACACGGCCGGGGATGGCCTGCGCATTGACAACGGTGCCCCTTCGTATGTGAGTCCGTATGTCTACAGCGGCACACCGAACAATGTTGTCATCACCTGCGGCAGTTTCATCGGCAATCACGGCTTTGGCGTGAACGCCGCTTTAACATCCGGCAAGACGCTGACCCTGGTCGGGGGCGTGTTGATCGACAACACCGGCGGCGATACACCGCAGACCGGTTCAGGGACTTTGATCAACACCAACCCGGTCTGCCCTCTGCCATAGCCTGTGATCGTGGCCCTGGAGCGTTAGTTAAAATGAAAAGGACCGCCACTCCAAAGTGGCGGTCCTTTTTTTTTCGATCTTCACACTCCCAATTCAACTGCCAGCACGTCGTAATAGGTGCCTGCGCCGAACCCGTCGAACAAAACGTGATCGCCCGGCCTGATCTGCGGCAGCTGGCGGAGAAATGCGATCATGTTCGAGGCTGCGCTCACGTTGCCG
>DATJBI010000072.1:0-27799 GCA_035515435.1 Anaerolineales bacterium | reverse complement strand
CAGAAAAAGAAATCCGTGTTGAACATGCAGGTTTTCCATGATCGTGCTCACCGCAACATGGGCGAGTCGCTCCATCTCAAGGATATTGCTGATGTTGCGGCTGTATTCCTGCAATGTGCGGGCGGGATCCCCCTGGTCGATGTGCAGCCAGGCATCCACGAAACGACGGACCAGGCCGAGCAAAGGCGTGAACAGGATTGCAAGGAACAAGGAGAAGACCGCGCCGAGGAACAACGGATTGAAATGGGGCAGGACCTGGAAGGCCGCTTCCACAAAGCCCACGCCCAGGACATAGCATGTCATGATCAGGAAGACCGTGATGAGGTAAACCAAAACGCGCCGCATGATCTGGCGCACGTCCGGCAGATCATGCGTGAGCGCCACGTAACCCAGCACGGCCGCCGCCAGCAGCCGCAGCGGATTGGTCGGGATTTCCGTACCCGCCAGAATCAATCCATCGTTGATGGCGATCAATAAGAAAGCCGGGAGGCAATAGGTCAAACGATTGCGCAACAATGGCTGCTGGGATTTCTGAAAGGCATCCGATACGGTAAACGCCGCGTCGCTCATGAAGACCAGCCAGCCGGCGATTGCCCAGGCGACACCGAGGCGGTCATCGGTCAGGACGAGGTTGCCGCTGGACCAGACCACGCGCGGCAACTGCATTTGTTGATCCAGCAGCAATACCAGGCCGACGCCGACCACTCCGCCCACCAGCAGCCCGCCGATCGGCGAGCGCCTGATGAAAACATGTGCGGCCAGGTCCATGAGGAATGCCAGGGCCAGCGCACCGTAGGCTTCGATGTCTCCAAACGCGACCGCATTCAACTGGGATAAGCTCCCGCCGCGCCAGAAGGCTTCAAAGATTCCAAGCCCGGCCCCGATCAACGCATACAAAAAGATGAGCGCGGCCGTCCGTTCCTGTCCGGTGCGGCGCAGGCCGGCCAATACCATGATCGGCAGATACAAGGCCGCCGCCATTGCAGGCAGCGTGAAGGAGGTCGAGGCGGGATCAAAAGCGGTCATGGAAAAGCAAAAGTATACTCGAATTCCATAAATGGTATATCATTGGGGTGATGAAGCCCGTGTTTGAATTCCATGTTTCACGGCGGGCGCGGCAGAAATATCAGTTCGAGGAGACCCTGTTTGCTACGGATGGCCGCGTCCTTCTTTCCGACTTTTCCGCGGCGCGCCGTTTTAGCGAGCGGATCTACGCGGTTAGCGGCCGTCCCGTCCCGGCCTCCGATATTTATGCGCTCGGGCTGGTGGATGAGATCCTGCATCTCATCATCCGCCAATACGAAAAACAGAATCCGGGCGTAATCACGCGGGCCTGGGATTCCCTGCAGTCCCAGCTCGGCGCGCGGCTGGATGCAACGCTCTTCAAATTCATCGATGAGTTTCCGCCCCTGGCGGTCTACCGGGGCCAACAGACGGTCAACGCCTATCTGGCGGATTCCGCAGGCGGCCGGGCGCCCAAACAGGTTGCGATGGAGGAAATGCTGTTGGTGAATATCATCAACAATAATCCGGCCGCCCAATCTTATAAGGAGCTGTTCGACGATTCCGTCCTGAGTCAAACAGCCTATGTCGACTCAATCTCACTGCTGGGAGACTTCTTCGCGAGGCAGCCCTCCATGGCGGGTCGAGGCCAGGGCGGGACCCTGCTGGAAATTCTCACGGCACCCGGCAGGGCCTCGCCCTATTCGCTCGAGGGTCAATTGCAGTTCCTGCTCGATCAATGGGGAGAGCTGCTGGGCGAAGATATCATTCGGCGCCTCCTGCGCGCCATTGATTTCGTGCGCGAAGAAGTCATGCGCCGGCACGGCGGCGGCGATTTTCACCCCGCCCTGGAAGCGCCGACCTACGGTGGTGCGTATTCGGAGTACGAAAGATATAGTCCTGATCAAGAATGGATGCCGCGACTCGTTTTGATCGCCAAGAACTCCTATGTCTGGCTGGAGCAGCTCTCACGCAGACACCTGCGGTGGATCAAAACGCTGGATCAAATTCCCGATGAAGAGCTTGACCGCCTGCGGGACCGCGGTTTCACCGGCTTGTGGCTGATCGGTTTATGGGAACGCTCGCGGGCCAGCCAGCGCATCAAGCAGCGCATGGGCGATGGCGACGCAGTCGCTTCCGCATATTCACTGTATTCGTACGATATTGCAGCCGATCTGGGGGGCTGGGATGCGCTCAACAATCTGCGGGAGCGCGCCTGGCAGCGCGGCATTCGTCTTTCGGCAGATATGGTTCCCAATCACATGGGCATCGACTCGCGATGGATGATCGAACATCCCGATTGGTTCCTGTCCCTGTCCCGGGCGCCGTATCCCTCCTATTCGTTCCGCTCCGAAAATCTTTCGGACGACATCCGGGTTGGCATTTATCTCGAGGATCATTACTATGACAGGACCGACGCGGCGGTCGTTTTTCAGCGACGCGACCATTACACCGGCGATGTCCGCTATGTTTATCACGGCAACGACGGCACCTCCTTCCCGTGGAACGACCCGGCCCAACTCGACTACTCCAAGGCCGAGGTGCGTGAAGCTGTCATTCAGACCATTTTGTATGTGGCGCGCAACTTTCCCATCATCCGCTTTGACGCCGCGATGACGCTCGCCAAAAAGCACGTCCAACGCTTATGGTTCCCCGAACCCGGCGCGGGCGGCGCGATCCCGTCGCGGGCTGAGCACGGCCTGTCGCGCGCCGAGTTTGACGCGGCGATGCCGCAGGAATTCTGGCGCGAAGTGGTGGACCGCGTTGCCGCGGAAGTGCCGGATACGCTGCTCCTGGCGGAAGCGTTCTGGCTGCTCGAAGGGTATTTTGTCCGTACGCTCGGCATGCACCGCGTCTACAACTCGGCATTCATGCACATGCTGCGCGATGAAGACAACGCCAAGTATCGCACGGCGATCAAGAACACGCTGGAGTTCGATCCGCAGATCCTCAAGCGCTATGTCAACTTCATGAACAATCCCGATGAGCGAACGGCGGTCGAGCAGTTTGGCAACGGCGATAAGTATTTCGGCGTCGCGACCCTGTTATCGACGCTGCCCGGCCTGCCGATGTTCGGCCACGGGCAGATCGAGGGCCTCCACGAAAAATACGGGATGGAGTTTCGCAAACCGAAATGGGATGAACCGGTTGACGAGGGCCTGGTGCGGGGGCACGAATGGAGAATCTTCCCGCTCCTGCACCGCCGGTACCTCTTTGCCGGCGTGGAGGATTTTTTGCTCTACGACTTTTACCGCGCCGACGGCCGCGTCGATGAGAACGTCTTTGCATATTCCAATGGTTCCAATGATGAACGCGGGCTCGTGATCTATCAGAATCGGTTTGCCGAGACGCGCGGCTGGATCAAAACCTCGGCCGCCTATCTCGATAAGAGCTCCGGCGATCTGCGCCAGAAATCTCTGGCCGAAGGACTGAGTCTGCCTTTCGAGGGTTTTGTGATCTTCAAAGATTACGTCAGCCACCTGGAATATGTCCGCCCGTGTGCCGAATTGTGGGACCACGGCCTGTATGTTGAACTCAGGGCGTATCAATGCCATGTGTTCATGGATTTTCGATTTGTGGAGGGCGGCCAATGGGAAATGGTGGATCGTGCTCTCAACGGCGCAGGCGTGGATTCGGTGCAGCGGAAGTTCGATGAATTATTGGGTACGCAGGAAGAAGAGCTGCCTGCAGCAGCGAAGTTCAGGAAGCCGCGCAAAAAGGCGGCGGCCAAGAAGGCAGTCAGGGCGATCAAGAAAACTTCCGCCGGGAAGGAAAGCAAAACAACAACCACCAGGACGGCGGCCAGAAAAACCCGGGTGAAAGAGCTGAAGAAGCCCGAAAAGAAGCGTGGAAAGAAGAAGCCACCCGGCAGGAAAGCGGCCAAGAAGAAATGAATTGCCGGCCAGATGTCGTCGTGCGTTCCTGGATCTGGCCCTCCGAATTTTTGAATCCCGTTTCCGTCTCGCCGCACTTCGCAATCTGTGGTTAAATTGCGCCCATGCGATATATCTATTTCTCACCTCACCTCGATGATGCTGTCCTGTCTGCAGGCGGGCTGATCTATGATCAGGCGCGGGCCGGCCATGCGGTCGAGATTTGGACGTTCATGAGCGGCTTCCCGGACGGAACCGAGTTGACCGATTTTGCGAAACACCTTCATGAATTGTGGGGGACCACCTCCGCCGAGGAAACGATGCGCGTCCGGCGGGCCGAAGACAGACGAGCCGCGGCCCTGATCGGTGCAAAGGCCGTCCACTTTGATTTTCTGGACTGCATCTATCGCCGCGGCCGGGACGGCGAATTCCTGTATCGCGACGTGTTCATCCGTCCCAGCCCGGCCGAGGCCGACCTGCCGGCGCAGATTGCACAGACCATGATTGCCTGGTTGAGGCCGGATGATCTGGTCGTTGCCCAGCTGGCGATCGGCGGGCATGTCGACCATCTGCTCGTCCGCAGGGCCGTGGAATTGCTCAAGAAACATTCGATCTCCTGGATCGCCGACATTCCCTACCTGCTGAATGATCCGGAAGATCTTGCGCCGAAGACGGCCGGGATGGAAGATTCCGCCCAGCCGGTCTCGGAGGCCGGCCTGCAGGCCTGGCAGGAGGCGGTTGAAATCTATGCCTCGCAATTCTCGACCTTGTTCGATTCGCCGGAAATCATGCGCCAAAAGCTCCACCAGTACTGGTCGGACCAGAAAGGCATCCGTTTTTGGCAGTCTGGCCAGACCAATTAAGCGCGCTTGCGCCGCCCCTTGAATCGTGATATATTAAGCCCGCCGTTGGAAATGGCACCCAATTGCATCCTGTACAGGATGCAAATTCTTTAGTAAGGAAAGACTTATGGCGACAAAATTCCTGACCAAGGATGGCTATCAGAAACTTCAGGATGAGCTTGACCACCTGCGCACTGTCAAGCGTCAGGAAGTGGCGGACCGCCTGCATGAGGCGATGGAAGGTGGAGAACTCATCGAGAACGCAGAATATGAGGCGGCCAAAAATGAACAGGCCTTTGTCGAAGGCCGCATTCAGGAACTGGAGACGCTGCTGGCCTCGGCGCGCGTGATCGAGGAAGAAAAGGAAAAGAACCATCCGTCCGGGCTGGTGGAGATCGGTTCCACCGTGACCATTCAGGAACAGGGTTTTGAAGCCGAGACCTACACGATCGTCGGCGCAGCGGAGGCCAATCCGCGCGAGGGAAAGATCTCGAACGAATCGCCCATCGGCAAAGCCATCCTGAATCGTGCGATCGGTGATACGGTGCACGTCGAAACGCCGGACGGAACCTACAAAGTCAAGATCATCAAGGTCAAGTAAATCAGGGATTGGATTAGCGGCCCCGCGCGTCTGCAATTCGGCCGCGCGGGGCTTTTTTTTGTGCTCCGCCCCTGCCGGGGCTTGAGGTCCTTATGTCACAATACACATCTCTTGAAAAGATCCGTTTGCAAAAGATCGAAGAATTGCGGGCCGAAGGCGTGGAACCGTATCCAACGCGGGCTGAGCGCAGCCACACCAGCGCGCAGGCCATCGCCGAATTTGAAGCGGCTGAAAAAAGCGCGGCGGCAGGCCCGGCCCCCGAAGTCAGGGCGACTCTGGCGGGCCGGATCCGCGCCGCGCGCGCCATGGGGAAGATTTCATTTGCCCATATCGAAGATGGTGCGGGCAAGATACAGCTCTTCTTTCGCATCAACGAGTTGACTCGGGAGCGGGTCGACTTCTTCAACAAGATGTTCGACATCGGCGATTTTATTCAAGCCTCGGGCGTGATGTTCCGCACCAAGACCGGCGAGGTTACGCTGGCGGTCCACGACTTCAAACTGCTTGCCAAAGCCGTGAGCCCTTTGCCCGCCGACAAGGACGTGACCCAGGAAGATGGCACCGTCGTCCGCTATGCGGCCCTGGAAGATGCGGAGCTCCGCGCTCGACAGCGCTATGCCGACCTCGCCGTCAACCCCGAGGTGCGCGGGACATTCCGCCAGCGCGCGGCGACGATCCGGGCCCTGCGCGGATTCCTCGATGATCACGGTTTTCTCGAAGTCGAAACTCCCATCCTGCAGCCGTTATACGGAGGCGCGGCGGCACGTCCGTTCATCACGCATCACAACGAGTTGGATCGGGATATGTATCTGCGCATCTCGTTTGAGCTTTATCTCAAACGCCTGCTGGTGGGCAATCTTGAAAAAGTCTACGAGATCGGACGCGACTTTCGCAATGAGGGCGTTTCATACAAGCACAACCCGGAGTTCACTCAATTGGAATTCTACTGGGCGTACGCGGACTATCTGAAGGTCATGGAATTGACGGAACAGATGGTGGCCTATGCCGCCGAACAAGTCACGGGCGGCACCCGGATCAAACACGGCGATTATGAAATCGAGTTCAAGCCCCCCTGGCGCAGGCTGGAAATGCGTCAGGGATTGATCGAAGCCTCGGGCATCGACATTGCCGAACATAGAACGGCCGAGTCTTTGTTCAAAGCCGTTGTGTCGAAACACAAGGAGAAAACCCCCGATCCCAAAGCGACGCGCGGGAAATTGGTTGATTTTATTTTGAGCGAGTTCCTTGAGCCGACATTGATCCAGCCGACATTCCTCTATGATTATCCACGCGATATATCGCCGCTGGCAAAATCCAAGCCCGGCGATCCGCTGACCGTCGAGCGCTTCGAGGGTTATGCCGCAGGCTTTGAATTGTGCAATGCCTTCACCGAGTTGAATGATCCGCTCGACCAGGAACAACGCTTCATCGAAATGGGACGCGATTACGCCGCCGACGATGAAGAGAAGCATCCGATGGACGAGGATTACCTGCGCGCCATGCGCTACGGGATGCCGCCCTGCGGCGGCTTCGGCATGGGCGTGGACCGTCTTACCATGCTGCTGACAGACAAGCACTCCATTCGCGAAGTGCTGCTGTTCCCGGCATTGCGAGGCGAGGAACAAAAACAGTAGCGGCGGTGCCTGGATCGCCGCCTCCGGCCAGACCATGCGCAGCAAAGTTCTCATGCTCGGCGACACGCTTGCCCTGTTCATCGTCACGCTGATCGGCTTTGCAACGCACGGCGAGACCGCAATTTCTTTTTGGCCGCGCCTGCTGGCCACGTTTATTCCGCTGGCCGCCGGCTGGTTCCTGCTTGCTCCGCGGTTCGGATTATTCACGCCCACCCCGGCTCCCCCCAATTCCCACCATGCACCCCGGCGGGGCCCCTGGCGCGAAGCGGCGCAGGAGGCAGCCAGAACTGCCCCGGCCATGCTCTTCGCCGGCCCCCTGGCGGTTGTCCTGCGCGGACTGATCCTCAACGCGCCCATCATTCCGATCTTTGCCCTCGTGCTCAGCACGACATCGGCTTTGGGATTGATAATATGGCGGGCGTTGTATTTTGTTTTGATTCGCAGCAGACCCGCCGGACATTAGGATTGTCGAAGAGACCCCCGGACCTGCCTCATGCGTTAACCGAGTGCGGCTGGATGATCGGCAATCCTGGCCGGCTCGCCATTCCTCCGGGCAGGATCGGCCGTCCGGTCGGTATTCGGCGGTTGACCCGCCCCAACCCATGATCTTGCACTGCCGCGATCACGCAGGGCGGTGCTGCGGCCGGCGTTCCGTGATCGCGGCAGGGATCGGAAGCCTTTCGAGCAGCGGACCGAACTGATCGCCCCCTGGGACCCGGTCCACCAACGCCTCTGGAGCCGTCCGAATTGCGCCACGGTCCGTGCTTGAGAATGGTCATAGGATCCTTCCTGCCGCCCGATCGTTCAAATCCGCTGCCTGGGCCACAATCGGTTAGAATTGATTGAGAACTTCATCTGAGCTTCGCGAATCGACTGGCAGAACACAATGGACGAACCGGCGCTCATCCAATCCGCACAACGCGGCGACCTCGATGCCTTCAACTCGCTGGTCTTGCATTATCAAGATGCGCTCTTCAATACCGCGCTGCGCATCCTGGGCGACGAGGATCTCGCCGCCGATGCCACGCAGGAGGCCTTTCTTTCCTCGTTCCAACATCTCAATTCATATCGCGGCGGATCCTTCAAATCCTGGCTAATGCGCACCGTGACCAATGCCTGCTACGATGAACTTCGCCGCAAAAAGCGCAGGCCGACCACGCCGCTCGAACCCGATGCCGAGGATGGCGATGAAATGGATTCGCCGCGCTGGCTTGCCGATTCCACCCTCACGCCCGAAGGACAAGCCGAAGCCGATGAACTCGAGCACGCCATTCAGCATTGTCTCGACCATCTGCCTGCCGAATTCAGGGCGGTCGTGGTGCTCGCCGATATTCAGGGCCTCGATTACGCCGAAGTCGCCGCGGCAATCCGCGCCCCGCTCGGCACGATGAAGTCCCGCCTGGCGCGCGCCCGCCTCCGTCTGCGCGAGTGTCTGCAAGGCTTCGCGGAACTTCTGCCTGCCGCGTTTCGTCTGCAAGAGGAACGATCATGAATCCCCGCGATCTGGAACTCCTTTCTGCTTATTTGGACGGACAACTCGCTCCCCCTGACTCGGCGCGGCTAGAATCCCGCCTCGCCTCGGACGAAAGCCTGCGCGCGCGTTTGAACGATTTGCGCTCCACCCGTGGCCTGCTCCGCCAGCTCCCCGCTCGTCGCGTGCCCCGTAATTTCACATTGACTCCCCAGATGGCAGGCCTCCAACCACCGACGCCGCGCGTGGTTCCCGTTTTTCGACTGGCAACTGCGCTGGCGACTTTTCTGTTCTTCATTACTCTTGTGATCAACGGATTGGTTTTACGATCCGCCACGAGTGCGATGGCGGCCCGCGCTCCGGCTCCGTTATCTGCGGCACAAGGACCGGCGCACGCCGCAACCCAGGCGCCCGCGCTCCCGCCTGCCCTGAACGCGCTGGGAGCAACCTCTGCGCCGCGCACGCTGTCCGCAGCGCCGAGGATGACCGAAGCGCCGGGGCCCTCCGCCGCCGGAGGGGCGCCGCTGCCAACAGAGATCTCCACGCCTGTGGTTGCCTTGAAATCCAACGCCCCTCAGCTTGAAAGCGGCCAGCCGGTCCGCACGCAGACTGGACCATCCGTACCGTTTGATCTGGAGGTCCTGTTCGGGATCCTGGCGCTGGGCTTTGGGGGCACGGCCTGGATATTGCCTCGAAAGTACGAAAGCAACCTCCGCAAAAAATGGAACAAGAAATAAATTTCTGTCCGCGCTGCGGATCGAAAGTCAGCCTGCAGGAAAAGTTTGGCAAGCCCCGTGCCGTTTGTCCCATGTGCGGATGGATCCACTTTGCCGATCCGAAGGTCGCGGCGGCGGTCATGGTTGAGCTGGATGGCCGCGTCTTGCTCGTGCGCCGCGTCAATGAGCCCTTTCGCGGGCTCTGGACTCTGCCCGCCGGCTTTGTGGACGCGGGCGAAGATCCGGCGCGGGCTGCCGAGAGGGAATGTCTGGAGGAGACCAGCCTGACGGTCCGCGTGACGCGTGTACTGGATGTGATTGCGGGCCGCGAGCATCCGCGCGGCGCCGACTTCATCATTGTTTACACCGCGCGATTTATTTCTGGCGTGGCCAAGGCTTGCGATGATGCCGATCAGGTCGGATGGTTCGAACGATCCAGCCTGCCGCCGCTGGCGTTTCGAGCCACGCAAAGAGTTCTGGGCGAAGATCGGAGCCGGTAAATTGGAAGGTCAGAAATGCAATTAAGATCATTTGCTTTGATCCTGCTGCTCTTGGCCGCGGCTTGCAGTGGCACCACACCCACCCCGCCAATCCCTGACAGCAACCTGAGCGCCTTCACGGATCAGAACAGGTACTATCAGATCCAATTGCCGAAGGATTGGAAACATGACCAGTCCTCGGGCAGCCATTATTATGTGGACACATTCACGTCGCCGGACGGCAACGCCGTGATTCAAAACATCGCGTACGATGATGGCACGCCGATCGTCGCTTCCACCAACGCGCAATTCGCGCTGGATCTGCTGGACAAGTACTTTGGTGCGTCCGATCGAACAGACTCCATCACGATCAGTGATACCAGCATGATGAACGACGGCAGTGAACGTTTGAGCTGGAGCTCGGCGCCCACGGACTCCGCGGGCATTTCCTTTATTGAGATCCGGGGCCAAACCACTTTTCTTATTTTTACGGTGGCATGGAAGAACAGATACAAAAGCCAATACTTCAACATTCTCGACCAGGTGGTGGCGAGCTACACGGTTCCATGATTGATGGTTTGAGAAATATCCGGACCGCTGGCGCGGACGGCGTACTCCCCTGCAGGCAGTCTCCGGCCGGAGATTGCCTGCGGCCCGCTCCGTGGGGTGACGCTGGCTTCGCCCGCCCTCCAGGGGCGCGCCAAACTGCCGCGATCTGTGAATTAATTTTCTTTGTTCTGTTTGTGCTACAATTATTTTGTGAGTGTGAATCTCCGCGTGCGTCCTTCCCCGATCGCCGGGCTATGGTATGAAGGGGAGCCGAAAGCGCTTGCCCGCAGTGTCGACTCCTATCTCAACCACGCCCAATTGCCCGAACTTCATGGTGAGATTATCGGCGTGGTTGCGCCTCATGCGGGACATCGCTATTCAGGGCCCGTTGCCGGGTACGCGTTTGCAGCGCTGCGCGGCCGAACCCCGGACCTGGTGGCGGTGCTCTCGCCGTTCCATAACGTTCATAACGCGCCCCTGCTCACCCCCGCCTACGACGCGTACCAGACGCCATTGGGAACGATTTCGATTGATGAGGCTGCCGTTCAAGAGCTGGATACGCTGTTGAGATCAGCGCTGGGTTTCGGCTTGACGCGCCTGTCCAAAGATCCGGAACATTCGCTTGAGATTGAACTGCCGTTCCTGCAACGCGCACTGCGCTCCGAGTGGAAATTGCTGCCCGTCATGGTGCGTGCCGTGGAGCCGCGCCTCTCGCAGGCGCTGGGCGAGGCCCTGGCGAGAGTCTTGCAGGGGAAAAATGCAATTCTGGTCGCCAGCACGGACTTGTCTCATTATTACTCTCAGGAAAGCGCCCTGGCGTTTGACGGCGTAATGCTGTCCAAGGTCGAAGCATTTGACCCGTTGGGCGCGTTCGAGGCGGAACAAACCGATAAGGGCTTTGCCTGCGGGCTCGGCGCGCTGACGGCCGTGATGTGGGCTTGCCGACAACTGGGCGCGACGGAGGTCAAAATACTGCACCATGCCACCTCCGGCGATGTGACCGGCGATTACAGCGGCGTTGTGGGTTACGGCGCGGCGGCCATCCTGAAGTCGAAATAGTCTATGTCTTCTTTTCTCCAACTTGCAGTGAACGTCCCGTCCGTGACGGGCGTTTTTGATTATTCGATGCCCGACCATCTGGCCGGACGCGTCGGCATCGGGCAGCTGGTCATTGCGCCGTTTGGAAAGCAGACGGTTCAGGGGGTCGTGCTGCGTTTTCTCGAGCAGGCGTCCGTGGCGCACACCAGGGAAATCATCGAACTGGTTGATCCCGATCCTGTTCTCACTTCATCTCAAATCGCCTTTGCAGAATCGCTGGCCGAGTCGACTCTTTCGCCGCTGGCATCCATCATCGGATTACTTTTGCCGCCGGGGCTCAATCAACAAGCGGATACGCTGTTCGCCATCCGGGAGCAAGCAACCGATCCAGGCGGTTGGGAGGGGGCGGGGCCAGGTATTCCTGCTCGTTTATTGAAACTGCTGAGGGAGAGGGGGCCGTTGCGCGGCCGTCAGATCGACCGCCACTTCTCCAGGGTGGATTGGCGCAGGAGCGCACAGTCCCTGGTGGAGCGCGGCGTTCTATCTTCTCAGTCGGTCCTTCCGCCCGCGAGGGCGCGGTCAAAATTCGTCCGCACCGCGCAATTGGCGGTCGCGCCCGAGATCGCCCGGTCCGGACTGGATGATCTGGGAAGCACTGAAGCGACCCGCACCCGCCGTCAAAAGGCGCTCCGGTTTCTTATCCAGCAGCCGGATCCGGTCAACGTTTCGTGGATTTACGCCCAAAGCGGCTGCAACCTTTCCGACCTTCAAGAACTTGCCGACCGCGAACTCATCCTTCTGCGGGAAACGGAGATCTGGCGCGACCCCCTCCAGCCGCTCGAGCATGGGGAAGCGCGGCTCGGGCAGTTGGCATTGACCGATGAACAGCAATTTGCCTGGGAGAGCATGGAGCGTGCATTTTCGCAAGCCGCCGCCGGGAAACCCATCAAACCGTTCTTGTTGGACGGTGTCACGGGATCCGGAAAAACCGAGTTGTATCTGCGGGCGGCCCAGGAAGCAATCCGCCGCGGCAGGCAAGCCATCATGCTCGTCCCCGAAATTTCGCTCACGCCGCAGATCGTTCGCCGTTTCCTGGTGCGCTTTCCCGGTCAGGTCGGTCTGCTCCATTCCCGGCTTTCTGAGGGCGAACGCTATGACACATGGCGCCGCGCCCGCAGCGGAATGTTAAAGATCATTATCGGGCCGCGCAGCGCGCTTTTTGCGCCTCTGCCCGATCCCGGTCTGATCGTCGCGGACGAATGCAACGACGATTCATATTATCAATCCGAGCCGCCGTTCTATCACGCCGTGAACGCGGCTCAATTGTATGCGCGCATCTGCGGAGCTGTCTGCATCCTGGGATCGGCGACCCCGAGCATTGTTCAGCGGTATCAGGCCGAGCGGGGTGAAAGCGTCCGGCTGGAATTGGCCCGGCGCATCGCATCCGAACCGGTCGCGGCCGCCCAGCGTGCGAAAAGTCTGGACCTCCCTCCGGTCCAGATCGTGGACATGCGGGCCGAGCTGAGAGCCGGCAACCGCGAGATCTTCAGCCGCGAACTGACCGAGGCCCTGGCCTCCACGTTGGGGCGCGGCGAACAGGCGATCCTTTTTCTGAATCGCCGCGGCACGGCAACCTATGTCTTTTGCCGCGATTGCGGTCACGTGGTGAAATGCCCGCGCTGTGATTCGCCGCTCACGTATCATGTCTCATCCGGCGAGCAGCTGATCTGTCATCGCTGCGGCTATCAACGACAAATGCCCAAGCGGTGTTCCGAATGCCATGGGGCCAGCATCCGCGCCTACGGACTCGGCAGCGAAAAAGTCGAGGCCGAGCTGCAGGCCTTGTTCCCGAAGGCGCGCAGCTTGCGCTGGGATTGGGAAACGACACGCCAAAAGGACGCGCATGAAATCATTTTGAGTCATTTTGCAGCGGGCCGGGCGGATGTCCTGATCGGCACACAGATGCTGGCGAAAGGGCTCGATCTGCCGCGCGTCACCCTGGTTGGCATCGTGCTGGCGGACGTGGGGCTCTTTTTGCCTGATCCCTTCGCGGCGGAACGGGTCTTCCAGGTGCTGACCCAGGTCGCGGGCCGTGCCGGACGTTCGTCGCTGGGCGGAGGCGTGGTTCTGCAGACCTTTGTCCCCGGGCATTACGTGATCCAAACGGCCGCGCGGCACGATGTAAAAGGCTTTTATCAGCACGAATTGGATCAACGCAAACGATTGGGTTATCCGCCGTTCAGCCGGCTCGTGCGGCTCGAATTTCGGCATCACGATCCGGCCAAAGCCGAGGCGGAAGCGCACCGGCTCGCCTTGCGGCTTCAAAAGCGGGCCCAGGCTGAAAACTGGAAAACGCTTTCGATGATTGGTCCGGCACCCTGTTTCTTTTCCAAACTGGGCGGTGACTTTCGCTGGCAGATCATCCTGCGCGGCTCCGACCCGGCTTCGTTTTTGGCCGGCGGGCTGCCTGACCATTGGCGGATTGAAGTGGAACCGGTAAGTTTGCTATAATCAGCCCAACTTAGAAAAAAAGGAGATCCAGTATGCAATCGCTTGTTCGTGGCTGGTCGTTTCTGCAGGAAGCCTGGCAGATGGCTTTCAAGGACAATGACTTGATCAAGCCCTCGATCTATTCCCTGATCGTTGGATTTATTGTGACGGTCATCGGAATCGTCCCGCTCATCGCAGCCGCGTTTCTGTTTGGCGGCAGCAGCAGCCTGGTCGGACAGATCGCCATGGTGGTCGTCGGCGCGGTTCTCATCTTCATCCATTACGTTGTCAGTTACATTTTCTCCGGTATGACCGTGTATCTCATTTATGGTTATCTGGCGGAGGGCGATGGCCGGCTGGACAAGGCCTGGGCCATTGTCCAGCGTGAGTTTTGGCATATCCTCAGTCTGGCGGCGGCCTCGACCGTGGTCAACTTGTTTACGAGTTCTCTCCGCAATCGGAGCCGCCGGTCGCGCAACGCGGCGGCAGGCATGGTGGGCGGTGCGGCGGGCGGAATCCTGGAAACGGTCTGGACCGAAGCGTCGTATCTCATCCTGCCGGCGATGATGATCGAAGATGCGAATCTGGTGACGGGCATCAAACGCGCAACCTACATCGCCAGGAACAACCTGTTATTGATCGGCGTCAGCACGGTCGGCGTGAAGTGGATCACGGGCTTCATCAGTTTTGTGCTCGGTGCAATTGGCCTGGTGATCGGGGTCGGTCTGGGCCTGGGTCTCATCACGGTGTTCAATTCGAGCACGCTGGGCATTGTGCTTGGCATTGGATTGGGAGCCATTCTGTTCTTCATCTTTGTGATGGTGGCGAGCGTCATCAGTTCCTATACCATGACCGCCTACAACACCTGCCTGTTCTTGTGGGCGCGCGATGTAGAAAAAGCGCAGGCTCAGGGACGACCGCTTCAAGTGGCCGCACCTGCTCCATTGGCTGCCGTATTGGGATAATCCTTCAAAATGGACCGGGTGGAGAATGCAGCCAGAGCAGCGGCGTGAGGTAATCTCCTGGGAGGAGGTGGATCGCCTGATCGATCATCTCATCCCCCAGTTCCGCCGCGAATTTACGGCGATGGTGATGATCACGCGCGGCGGCATCATCCCCGGCGGTCTGCTTGCGGACGCAATGAACATCACGCACATCCTCACCGCCGCCGTGGATTTTCCGGCGCAGCTGCAAAGCAGCAAATCCACCCTGATGGCCTGGCCTGAGTTTATTCAATTCCCCGCCGACGATAAGCTGGCCGGCCGCCCGACCCTGATCGTGGACGATGTGTGGGGCTCGGGACGCACGATCACTGCGGTGAAGAATCGAGTGTCTGCGGCCGGCGGATTCCCCGAAACGTGCGTTCTGCATTTCAATCCCTATCGCAATTTGTTTGGCTCGGTCCGCCCTGATTATTACGCGGCGGTCACGGATGCCTTTATCGTCTATCCATGGGAGATTGACCGCGGGGTGGATAAAATGCTTCTCGATTCAGAGCGGCCCTAGATTCCCCTTTGGGCCAGGAGCTTTTCAAACGCCTCCGGAGAAAATTGCATGCATCGCTATCGTGCGCGATCTGTCATTTGCAGGGATGCCCGTGCCCGAAGCCACCCGAAAGCATCGCCCCGGGGGAGAACTGCTTGGCGGGGGAAGCAACCGCATGCCGGGCGGATGGGACGTTGAATTCGCCGGCCCGGCCTGAAGCGTGGACCGGCCGGCGCCTGATCACGACCCGGCGCCCCCTTATGCGGTTTTTTACAATCTGGGCGGCTTATATTTTCTGCCGCGCCACGTGACGCCCTGACCTGAAATCACTTTCCAGGTTGAAGCGAACATCATTGCCGCGAAGATCGCCGCGCCGAGCGGCGTGGTCAACGCATACCAGCGCGGGATCTTCATGTGGTGTGCGACCATCGCCCGGACCTCGATCAACACCCCCCAAAAAACCAGCGCTTCGACAATCACGGCGAGGGCCGGCCCCCCGCCGCCGCGCAGGAACCACAGCAATCCCAGCAGGGGCCACAGCGGAAGAAACAGCGCGGCGATCACGGCGAGGGCTGCGCCGAACGCGCCCAGCATCATCAAGCCCAGCTGCTCGCGCAAACCAAGATAGATATTTTTCGTCCAGCCCTCCCACATCTCCGGGAGCGAGGTGTACATGCGCGTGCGCGCCAACTTCATTCCATCCGCAACAACGAGGCAATATCCGCTCCATTTGACTTTTTCCGAGATCGCTTTGTCTTCCACGATCCGACTCTTGACGCTTTCATGTCCGCCGATGGCATCATACACCCTGCGCTTGATGAAGATGAATTGTCCGTTGGCGATCGCCTCCCTGCGTTGCGGGTCATTGACTTTGCGCGGTGAGAAACCGACCGAGAGGGCGGTCATCACGAGCGGCATCACGGCGCGCTCCCAGAATGTGGCGGTGAGCTGAAAGGTCATCATGGTAAATAGGTCTGCGTTGGTCTCAACGGCTTTGGCGTAGCAGGAGGCCAGAGCCTCAGGCCTGAGAAAGGTATCCGCGTCGATGAAGCACAACCACTCGCCCCGCGCGGACTTCGCGGCCTGGTACAAGGCATGAGGCTTGCCGGCCCAGCCCGGGGGCAGGTCCGCGCCGTCGACGATCCTTAATTTGTCATTTTGAATGGAATGGAGGATCTCCAAAGTCGAGTCCGTCGAACGGTCATCGACAACGATGACCTCAAAGTTCGGATAGGTTTGGTTCAAAACCGCTTCCGTGCAGGCGCGCAGATTGCGTTCCTCGTTGCGCGCCGGAACGCAAACCGAGATCAGCGGCCCGCTCGAGGGTGGATCCACGGGCTCGACGATAATATCTAGCTGATATTGATTGTGCAGCCAGTAAATGATGATCAGACCTGCAGCCAGCAGCAGGGTGGACGGCACCAGGTAGATCATGCGTCAAATCACTTGGATCGTTGAGCCGTGATCTGTTTTTTCCACTTCGATGCGGGTCGGGAACGCATCCTTGAGTTCGTCGAGATGCGTGATGACCAGGATCTTGGCAAAATCGCTGCGCACCAAATTGATCGCCTCGATCAATCTCTGCCTGCCCTGCACATCCTGCGAACCGAATCCTTCGTCGATCACCAGCGTCTGCAGGCGGGCGCCCTTGCGTTGCGCCAGCACTTCGGAGAGCGCCAAGCGTATCGCAAAGTTGACGCGGAAGGCCTCCCCTCCTGAATACATCTCGTAATCGCGCTGCCCGGCCGCGTCGCTGATTTGGATATCGAGGGTCTCCCGCAGATCGTCGCGCTTCTTGTCCTTGTATCCGGCCTGCGTCACAAAGCGAATCGACATCTGACCGTCGCTCAATCGGTCGAGCAATTCATTGGCCCTCGACTCGATCTGTGGCAAAGCCTGTTCGATCAACAGCGCCGGAACGCCGTCTTTGCCGAAGGCCCGTTCGAGAGCCTTGTGCCGCCCGACTTGAAAAGCCAGCGCCTGGCGCGCCGACGAAAGCTCGGCCCTGCGTTTCCGCAGTTCGTCCAGCACGGAAACCTTTTGCCGCGCCGCGCCGACTTCCTGATTCAAGCGATTGACCTGTTCCTGCAGATCACGCAGGGCCCGCTCCGCCTGCTCGAGGTTGACCGACGGCCTTTGCAGGTCAACCGAATATTCCGCGCTGGCCAGCATGGCCTCGACTTCCTTCAGTCGCTTGCTGCCGGCCGTCCCCCAGTTCTTGATCGAATCCTCTATGGTTTCAACCCGTTCTGTTAATTGAGCCACGGCATTGGATTGCTGCAAACGTTCCCGTTCCGCGCCCTCGATCCTGGCGATCTGCGATTCCCGTTCGGCGATCTGCCCGGCCAGCTCGTCCAGGCGGAGCTTGTTCGTGCGGAAGCGCCCGCCTTTCTCCTTGCCCTCTTCATTAAGTTGTTTCAGGGTGGATTGACGATGCTCTGCGCTCAAGGCCTGTCCGCATAAAGGACAGGTTGCGCCCTCGGCTGCCGCAAGCTGATCAATATGCTCCTTGAGTTCGGCCATCTCAACCTTGAGCAATTCGTTCTCTGCTTTGAGCGTGGCAAATTCTTCGCGCGCCGAGTTTCGATTTCCTTCCAGTTCCGTCCTGTGTTTGAGTTTCGCTTCCGCTTCCACCAGCGAACGGTTTGCGCTTTCGATTTGAGCCCTCAGCTCGCCGAGCGCGGATTGCTGGCCGGCGACCGCCTGCTCCTGCTCTTTCAATCCGCGCTGTTCTTCTTCCAGCTTGGCTTTTTCTGCGACCAGCTGCTGATCCAGTGAGGCGGCTGCCTTGCGAAGATCCTCCAGAGCCTTTTCCTGCGTATGGCGGGCGTCGCTCAGTCGCTTCAAATCATCCTGCAGTTCCTGCAAGCGCTGCCTGCGCGGTTCCTCCTCCGCAAGTTCAGAATCAATGTCGGCAACGCTCCGCTCGATGCCGATCATTTCGTCTTCCAGGCTTCGGCGTTTCTCCACGGCGCGTGCCTTGTAGGTCTCCCACACTTCGAGTCCCAGGATATTGCTTAACACATCCTTGCGTTTGCCGGCATTTTGTTGGGTGAATTGATCCGCCCTGCCCTGCAGAAAGAAGGCGGCGTTGACAAAGGTCTCGTAATCCAGCCGCAGAGTCTGTTCGATGCGGGCCTGGGTGTCGCGTAAGGTCCGCTCGCTGAGCGGCTTCCAGCCCTCGCCGCTCTGGATTTGAAATTCAAGAACCGTGGTCTTGCCGCGGGGCAATGTTCGTTGGACTCGATAGATATTGTCCTCGTAGCCGAAGGTCAGGGCCACCTCCGCCGCTTTCGATTGAAGATTGACGAGCGAATCATCTCTTTTGCGCGCCTGCCCAAAGAGCGCCCAGGTCATGGCGTCGAGCAGGGACGATTTTCCCGCGCCGTTTTGCCCGGAGATGCAGGCCAGATCGAAGGTTGTGAAGTCCAGCTCGACCGGATCGCGGTACGAAAGAAAACCGGCGATGCGCAGTTGAATCGGGATCATGATCGCGATTATACCTTGTGGTTCATTTTTCTTCGCGCCTCATTCTTTTATGTTATCATCGTGCCGATGCGTGACCCTGATGACCCGCGAGCACGGCTTCGCCTCATTCTGATTTCGATCATCCTGGCGACCTTGCCATGCTATTGCCTCGGATGGGTCGCCGTGATGATCAAGCCGGCGCCCGCGACCCCCACGGCTGCGGCCTCGCCGACCACGATTGGCTACTTCACGCTGACGCCCCTCTCTCCGACTCTGAGCATGACGCCGCTCCTCCTGACGGACACGCCCACCTCGACGTTGACAGCCACGGCGACGATCCCGCCGACCAGTTCCTTCACACCGTTCCTGCCGCCGACTTATACGTTTACCCCGTCCCCGACTCGAACCAATACCCCGACCCTGACCGCGACCAGGACGCCAACCTTAACGCCGAGTGACACTGCCACTCCATTCCCCCCTCCGACGCTGACCTTCACTGCGACGTTCACCGCCAGCCCTACGAACACACCTCTAGGGCCGACGCCGAGCTTCACGCCCACCTTCACCCCCACGGCCTCTTCCACCCCCACCGCCTCTCCGAGCGACACGGCGACGGGTACCCCGCCATGATTTAATACTGCATTTATCGAACGATCCTAAAATCTGCAACGCAAAACGATTGATTAATGGTTGAGGTAAACATGAAGGGTTTGATTGCTTTGGTGGGCGCGGGCGAATACCTGCCGGTGATGGAGGGCGTGGACCGCTATCTGTTGGACTCGGTCCGCCCTAAGGGAGGCGCGCCGCGCGTCGTTTGCCTGCCGACC
Source organism: Anaerolineales bacterium (assembly GCA_035515435.1). Lineage (GTDB taxonomy): Bacteria > Chloroflexota > Anaerolineae > Anaerolineales > Villigracilaceae > Fen-1038. The sequence goes on along the minus strand of DATJBI010000072.1, from coordinate 8,324 downwards.
GCCGCGGGCCAGGAGGGGGACGAAAGTATTGGGCGCTGGTCGAGAATGGGCCTGGAACACTTCACGAAGCTGGGTGCGGAAGTCAGAGCGCTCCCCATCATCGATCGGGCCTCGGCGGACGATCCGCAGTACGAAGCGGTCCTTGAATCCGCTGACCTGATCTATTTTTCCGGGGGCAATCCGATTCACCTTTTTGAGACCATGCATGGAAGCCGCGCCTGGGCCGCCGCGCAAAAAGCATGGTCGCGCGGCGCGGTCTACGCGGGATGCTCCGCCGGCGCGATGATCCTGGCCAACCGTTTGCCGAATTTTCGCAATCTGGGGCTGGGAGCGATCCCTGGCTTTGGTATCGTGCCCGCCGATTATGTGATGCCGCACTTCGATCATGCGGGGCCCTTCAAGGCGCTGGTCAACGTGCTGCGAACACAGATGAAGGATGGTCAGCGCATGATCGGTATCGACGAGGATACCGCGCTGGTCGGAAAACTGGGCGGCGAGTGGCGGGCGCTAGGCGCCAGCAAAGTCCATGTGATGACGCGCAAGCAGACCCGGCGCTATGCCGCCGGGGAAGTCGTTCCACTGTCTTAGGCGGAAAATTCAGGCTCCCGATCGGGAGCCTGAATAGAGGGACTAGACTTTTGAGGGATTGTCCTTCGGTTTGCTCGGCGGCATCATGGACATGAAATAGGCGCCCCCCGCGCCGAGTGCGAACGCGCCCGCCGACCCGGCAGAAGCGAAGTCGGTCAGACCGATCAGCAGTCCGAAGAGGCCCAGCGCCAGAGCGATCTTCAATTGCCATTCGCTGTTCTTGAAATTGTCGAAAACAAAGTGGCCCGTGGCAAATCCGAAGACAAGGAAGCCGAGTGCTCTCAACAAGATTCCAAGAAAGGCAGAAATGTCGGAAACAATGGGGGGCATATTATTCTCCTTTGGAAAATTGGTTTTATGTCCAGGCCCAGATCATCCACAGGCCTGTCATGACGACGCCAATTATAAGCCTGACCACGAACGACCAGCCCCAGCCGATAAGCATGGCCCGGACGGTATTCAGGGAAGATCGCCAATTCCTGCGATGGATCAACTCTGAGATAAATAACCCGGCCGGCGCGGCGAGCAGACCAATGAGCGGCGTGAACGCAAGGCTGAATACGACTCCTGCTGCGTAACTGACCCAGATCGAGATCCAGGCCGCACCGCTCTGGCGTGCCTTCGCTCCCATGAAGACATTATCGACGATGTTTCCACCCAGCGCCAAAATGCTGATCAGGATGAAGATGATCCAGCCTTTCGTATCGAAGCCCCCCGCGGCGATCCCATAGATCAGGGCAGCCAGCCAGATCACGATCAGGCCGGGGAAGACGGGGATGATCAATCCCGCCAGCCCAATCAGCATGAACGTAAGGGTCAGCCACTGGATTAAGAACGCGCCGAGCAGCGGCCAGTTGAGCATCAGCCGATTAGATCCACGCCGCCCATCCACGGCCGGAGCGCTTCGGGCACGACGATCGAACCGTCGGCCTGCTGATAGTTTTCCATGACGGCGATCAGGGTGCGAGGCAGTCCCAGGCCCGAACCGTTCAAGGTATGGACAAAGCGCGCCCGGCCCTTTTCATCGCGGTACTTGATGTTGGCGCGCCGCCCCTGAAAGTCCGTGTCGTTCGAAATCGATGAAACCTCAAGCCACTCGTTGCAACCCGGCGCCCAAACCTCGATGTCATAGGTCATCGTTGCACCGAAGCCGATGTCGCCTGTGCACAGCTGTTTGACGCGATGTGCCAGCTCAAGGTTCCGGCATGTCTCTTCGGCGTTCTCGCGCATCTTCTCCAGCCAGCCCTCCGAATCCTCCGGCTTGCAGTAAATGTACATTTCCACTTTATCGAATTGATGTCCGCGTTTGATGCCGCGCACGTCACGGCCCGCGCTCATCTTCTCGCGTCGGAAGCACGGGGTGTAAGCCGTATACAAACGCGGCAGGCTGGCTGCATCCAGAATCTCGCCCATGTGCAGGCCGGTCAGCGGCACTTCGGCGGTCGGCACGAAGTAATAATCCTCCTCATGGTCCTTATAGAGATTATCGGCGAACTTGGGCAGCTGTCCCGCCCCGAACACGGTCTCGGTCTTGACCATGAACGGCAGATACTTTTCCGTGTAGCCTTGCCGGATGTGAAGGTCAAGCATGTATGCGATCAGGGCACGTTGCAGCCGGGCGCCCGCTCCACTCAGTACATAGAAGCGCGAGCCTGTGATTTTTGTACCGCGCTCAAAGTCAATGATGCCTAGGGCGGGTCCCAGGTCCCAATGCGGCTTGGGTTGAAAATCAAATTTCTTCGGTTCGCCGTTCGTGCGCAGGACAACGTTCTCGCTGTCATCCTTTCCATACGGCGTGCGCGCATCGGGAATATTTGGTATCGTCGCGGTCAGCGCGTTGAGCTGCGATTCGACCTCCGCAACCTCCTGGTCGAGGGCGTTGATCTGATCGCCCAGGCTCCGCATGGCTTCAATCCGGGATCCTTTGGCGGAGGCATCTGTCAGCCGGCTGATCTCCTTCGAGACCGCGTTGCGCTCCGCCTTCATCTTCTCGACCTCGGTCAGGAGCGAACGGCGTTTTTCATCGAGCTGCAGGATCGCATCGACGGGCGCCGCGCCCAGTTGGCGATCCTGCATGGCCCGGCGGACGACCTCCGGCCGTTCGCGAATCAAATTGATGTCCAGCATAGTGGCTCCTTTGACCGCAAAGCCCACGAAGGGGCGCTGGGGAGATCGCGGTGGATCTCCGTGTCCTTTGCGGCAAGAAATAGAATGACGCCCCGAGTCCGTTTGCAGGACGAGGGGGCGTCTCGTGGTGCCACCTGCTTTTGCAATAATAGGGAATTATTGCCTTTGGGAAGGCTATAACGGGCGATTCCCGTCCCTCTTACAACCGATTTCGTTCCTGCGAGGGCACTGTTCGGCATCGGCCTGGACGTGCTCGGCCTCCGCTCGAGGCGAAGTGGAATTCATCATTCACTGGCCGTCTTGCACAAGCCGGCGGCTCTCTGAACAGTTTTCTGATTACTTGTCTTCGCGCGGTCTTATGGACGTGATTATACGCGCAAGCCTCCAAATGTCAATCTTTGTTTCCCTTGAAATACTCCATGGTCGCCTGACCGGGTTGGTTGATGCCCTGGCGCTGGACCACCTTCCACAGGCTCATGAAAATTATTTCCAGGTCCAGCCAAAAGGACCAGTGATCCACATACCAAACGTCCAGCGCAAAGCGGGTTTGCCAATCAATCCCGTTGCGTCCGTTGGCCTGTGCCCAACCGGTGAGACCCGGGTGGACATCATGGCGCCGCATTTGCTCGGCTGAATAAAGCGGAAGATATTCCATCAGCAAGGGACGTGGACCGACCAGGCTCATTTCGCCGCGCAGAATGTTGAAGAGTTCGGGGAGCTCGTCCAGGCTGGAGGCGCGCAGGAACTTCCCGAAGCGTGTGAGGCGCAGGTCGTCGGGTAAAAGGCTGCCGCGCCCATCGCGCGCCTCGGTCATGGTGCGGAATTTGTAAACGATGAAAGGCTTGCCCTTGTAGCCGGGCCGCGTTTGACGGAACAGGACTGGTGCCCCGAGAAAGATGCGGACCAGAATCGCGATCAACAAAATAAAGGGCGACAGGACGATCAATCCCAGGGAGGTGAAGATCAGATCAAAGATCCGCTTGCCAACGGGCATGTAGCCATTCTACCTCACCCCGCTCCAGTGCGGCGGCGCCCTCGAAGAGGGGCTGGGAAATATGGTATTATTTTGTTTGGAGAGTGGAGCATGAACGAACGAATATTGATCATTGAAGACGACCAGGCAATCCTAAAATTGCTGCAGCGCGGGCTGGCCTATGAAGGTTACGTGGTGGATACGGCAACCGACGGCCGCACGGGCTTGATTTTGGCACGTGATCATACTCCCGATGTGGTCATTTTGGACTGGATGCTTCCGGGCATTGATGGCCTGGAAGTCTGCAATCGCCTGCGAAGCGGCGGTTCCATCCCGATCCTGATGCTGACAGCCAAAGACACCGTGCAGGATCGAATTCAAGGATTGGATGCCGGCGCGGATGATTACATGGTCAAACCCTTCAACCTGGACGAATTGCTGGCGCGGGTGCGTGCGCTCCTGCGCCGGACCCAGCCCGAACGCGTGCCGGTGCTTAAATTCGCCGATCTGACCCTCGATACCGGATCGCGTCAGGCCTCACGCGGTAACCGTCTGGTGGCCCTGACCGCCAAGGAATACGAATTGCTTGAGCTGTTCCTGCGTCATCCCAAGCAGGTATTAACGCGCGAAGTGATCTTTGATCGTGTCTGGGGTTATGATTTCGGCGGCGAGAGCAATGTGCTGGAAGTCTACATTCGGTATTTGCGGCAGAAACTCGAAGCGGAGGCTGAGCCGCGTTTGATCCATACCGTGCGCGGCGTCGGTTACGTGCTGCGGGAAAATCCATAGCGCGTGGCGCGTGTGAGCGACGCGCCGGCGTCACGAGGCATCCTCCTCCCACAAGCACCCAGACTGCTTCGAGGACGATCTCCTCCCGCCGCGACCTCTCATTTATGTCCCTCCGTCTTCGCCTGACCCTTCTCTATTCCACGCTCATGGGGGGAATCCTGTTGACGTTCGGTGCGGCCGTCTACATCATTATCAGTGTGCTTCTTCTCAATCAGGCCGACAACACGTTGGCCAACACCGCGCGCGATATCATGCAGATGACGCGTGTCAATTCGGTGGCGGAGATTGACGTGGTGACACTGCCGCCGCTGGATTTGACATCCAATGTCTATGTTCAATTGTGGGGTGAAGATAACCAGATCAAATCCGCTTCGCCCAGCATTGCGAACATGGCTTCTTCGCTGGATCCGATCGGGCTTAAAGCCGGTGAGCCGATCTATCGGGAAAATACCCTTCAAAATGTTCACCTGCGGGTTCTGAGCGTGCCCCTGCGGTCGGGCAATCATGGTGTGGGAGTCCTGCAGGTGGCGACCACGCTGAGCGTCGCGGATAGTGCGAGGCGGGATCTGCTGGATATTCTTTTGGCTGCGACCATTATCTCCACGCTGTTCGCCGGGCTGGGTTCATGGCTGGTGCTGGGAGGCGTCCTGGCGCCGCTGGGCGCGGCCACGGAAACCGCATTGGCCATCAACCGGGCCGATGATCTCTCACGCCGCATTCCTTACGATGTTGCCTCCGACGACGAGATCGGCAGCTTGATCGAAGCGTTCAATCAAACCCTGGAACGCCTCGAGAACCTTTTCACTTCGCAGCAACGCTTCCTGGCCGATGTCAGCCACGAGCTGCGTACGCCGCTGACCGTCATTAAAGGAAATGTGGACTTGATACGGCGTATGAAGCAGTTCGATCAAGAGTCGCTCTCCAGCATTGATCAGGAAGCCGGGCGGCTGACCCGGCTGGTCGGCGGATTGTTGCTGCTGACCCAGGCCGATTCGGGCAAGCTTACCCTGAACAGGGGGCCCGTCGCACTGGACACGCTCCTGCTGGAGGTCTTCCAGGAAATGCGCATCCTGGCCGGCAACAAAGTGCGCCTCAAGATCGCTGACATTGATCAAGTTCAAATTAATGGCGACCGCGACCGCCTGAAACAGGTCCTGCTTAATCTCGTAGGGAACGCGATCCAGTACACACCCCAGGGCGGCGATGTTTTGATGGGGCTGGCCCGGATCGGCGCGCAAGCGCGCATCATTGTGCGGGACACCGGCCCTGGAATTTCAAGTGAGGATCTGCCTTATATTTTTGACCGGTTCTATCGGGCCGAGAAATCACGGACCCGTTCCACATCCCCGGGCTTTGGCCTCGGGCTGTCGATCGCCAAATGGATCGTGGAAAACCATGGGGGGACGATCAACGTCGAGTCCAAAGAAGGCAAGGGCACCACGTTTGCCATCTGGCTTCCGTTGGAAAAAGAGCCTGCCCCGTTGGCCGATCACAAGTGATCAGGGCAGGCCCAATTGTTGGTGCGCCCTGCGGCAGAGGCCCGCGCCAGCGGCCGTGAGCCATTCCTGCAGGTGCGGACTCGATGTTCTCCGCTGTGCTGCATCCGCATAAATTCCACTGCCCCAATACACGTAACGAACCGTCTCTGCGGGCCACCGCCCGGTGTTCAAGCCAATCAGGGCGGGCCCGCCGTTATACGCCGCCAGCGACCAGGAAACATTGTGGTCTGATGCGTCGAAGACCTGGCGCAGGTACATCAGGCCGCGCCGGGCATTGGTGTCGGGGTCGAATGGGTTGTCGGTGGAGGCAAAATGAAATGGCATGACCTGGAACAGGCCCAGCGCCCCGGCCGATGAACGTGCGAACGCGTCACCGCAGGACTCGATTTGCATGACCGTGGCAACCAGGTTCGGGTCGAGGTTTGTGGTGCCGCTCCAACGCAGGATGGATAAGTTCCAATACTGAACCTCGGGCGTAAACAAGGAGGCCAGTTGGTTTGATGCCGAGGGGCCCCCTAATTGAGGAGGGGCTTGCCGGATCGGAACATTAAATACGAGCAGGGCGATCATGAGGCCAACGAGCAGAACCGACAGAGGCGGGAGCAAATAAAAAGACAGACAGCCGCCGGCTTCTTGATCATGGGCCGCGGCTGTCTGCCGATCGATCGGGTTGGGACGAACGCGGGACATAAGCTGCCTTTCTGGTCGGGTGGATCACCCGCGTCGGAAATGTTGTAGTGGCTGGACGAATCAGGTTCAGTTATTGTTTGCGGGCCTCGACAGCCTCGTAGGGGGATTGCGCCTCAAAGGACAGGTTGTGGTATGTCGGTTCGGCCCGGTCAAAGTTCGTGGCAGGCGCGGGCTTGGGGGCGGGGCGATAATTTTGAACGGGGCGCGGCAGGGATGACGCCGGGCGCAGGGTCGGCCCCACGGAGTTAACCGTTACGGGCCGGGACGGTTGAGGATAGGGCTTCTGGGCTGGATAGCCGCGCAGCTCCGCGGTCGAGAAAAGGTTGTCACCGGCGAGCGAAAAGGTGCCGATGATCAGCACGCGGATCAGCCAGACCATCACGGCGACGAAGATCGGCACGACCTTGATCAAGGTCGCATTGCTGATGACCGCCCCGGCGGCGGCGCTGGTGTGGTTGACAATCGCAACCGAGACACCCCACCAGGTCAGCGTGGCGTTGAAACCTGCGGCCAGCAGCCACGCGCCGAAGAGATACCACACCTCGGCAGGTTCGTCGCGGCCCTGCTGCGGCGTAAAGATGCGGGCAATCCCGGCAAAGTCAATGCCGCAAAATGCAAATGCCAGGATGGTCGCCCAGCGGAAGCCGGCAAACTTGAGGTTGCCCAGCACATCGGCGAGAGCAAACTGGGTCGTGCTGTAATTGAAGATCTCAAAAGCCAGCAGGGCGGTGACGATCATCAAGCCCCAGGCTGCGCCGCGATTGAGCCGTTTGCCGCGCCCAAGGTCACGAAACATGCTGACCAGGCCATCTCCTACACTGCGTGAATTTCGGACGGTGTTCATGTCTACCTCCTTATCGGATAGATGGCTGCATTATAGAACTAATGTTCTAATTCTGTCAAGAGGCATTGGATCAACGACCGGCCAGCAGGCCAAGCAGGCTCACCTTAAATCGTCTTTACAGAACTGAAAGGACGGTGAGGGACCGACCTGCTGTGGTCTAATTAAACAACAGCTCCATTTGCTTTGTTGCATACATCAAAACCAGCTAGTTGAATCGTCGCTGCGAATGCCCAAAGCGCGCGCCGGTCCGGCGCTCGTTCCGTGTGACGATTCGCCGAGGCCATGGCCCGGATCGCCAACCATCGAAGATTGCCATGTCTCCATTCACGACGAAATCCGTGCATAAAGAAAATTCCATCAGCTGTCGCGAGGAGGCCCGGGCTTTACGAGTCTGCAAGGCCCGAACGATTCCATTCTGCTTATAATTGGAAGGCGAATTATTGAACGAAAAAAGGAGTGCAGCATGAATAAAAATCCTTTCTTGGCTATCCTTTCGCTGAGCCTGATGGGTGTGCTGATCGTCAGCGCGGTATTGGCCACACCGGTCTTCGCCGATGGCGGGACCATGCCGCCCACACCGCCGTCGCCAGGCGGCTCGACGCGCAGTTCACGCCCCTCGTCGAACAATCTATCCAATGTGCCATCGGGCACCAAGATTGTGATCGTGGACGATCAGGGCGACAAACTTGCGTTGGGCAGCCAGCTTGCACAGGATATTCTCAACAGCGGCGACCCGGTCTGGTGCCCCAGCACCGTCGCGGCCCCGACGCCGGGTTCGGGCGGCTGCACGCCGTCGGGGATCACAACCCTCTGG
>DATJBI010000071.1:0-44004 GCA_035515435.1 Anaerolineales bacterium | reverse complement strand
GACCTGTGGGTCAAGATTCCCTACATCGCCAGCCATCTTGATGGACAGGATCACGAGAAGTTGAATCAGGCCTATCTTTATGGAAACCCCGGCGACGGCTTCCATTATTGGGACGATCCCAGCGCCGGCCCCGGCCTGCTGGCTCTGACGCTCAACCTGAATTTCGGCGTGAACGTGGATCACTACATCGCGGTCAATATGAAGACCTTCGTAAAGATGGTGGACGCGGTCGGCGGAATCGATCTGACATTCAAGGAACCGCTGCCGTTAAGCCATGATCCAAATCTTCAGGCAGGCACCCATCATCTCAACGGCACCGAGGCGCTGGAAGTCGCGCGCAACCGCGTGGATGGTGTTTTCTCGCGGGGTGACTATCAGAATATGGTAGTGTGCGCCCTGCGCGATAAACTCACCAGCCCCCAGGTCATCACGCAAATTCCAGATTTGATCAATGCATTTCAAGGCTCGGTACAAACCGACCTCAGCCCACAAGTCATGGCGCAGTTGGCCTGCTTGGGAACCCAGCTTCCACGCGCCAATATCACCCTCTATAATTTTCCCGAAAGCCTGTTCACCGGCACAAGAATTTACGATCCCGTATTCAAGGAAAAGGTATTCACCTGGAACGTGAATTTCAACATACTGCGAAATTACGTCGCCGACTTCCAGGCAGGAACCTGGCCGGACGATTCTTCCGGCGGCCAAACTCCTCCCGGCGAAACCACAGGCTTCTGCCAATGAACAAAATTCCGCCGCTGGACGCAGCCCGGCTGTTAGACAAGTATGGCTTGCGTGCCGACAAACGTCTTGGACAGAATTATTTGCAGGATCCGGACGCGCTGCAAGAAATTGTGGATGCCGCTGAAATTCAGAATACAGACACCGTTTTGGAGATCGGTCCCGGCCTGGGAAGTCTGACGCGCTATCTGTCGAGAGCCGCACATCAGGTCGTGGCGGTCGAACTGGACCCGAGACTGATCCCCGTCTTACAGACCATCCTCCGGCCCCTTGACAACGCCCGCCTGATCCAGGGCGATATTCTTGCTCACACGATAAAGGAATTCGGATTGCCTCCCGATTACATCTGCGCGGCAAACATTCCATATAATATTACCTCTGCCATCGTCCGACACCTGCTTGAATCAGAACCAAAACCGCGCCGGATTGTTCTCACCGTTCAAAAAGAAGTTGCCGAGCGGATCTGCGCCACGCCTCCCGACATGAGTCTGTTGGCATTGAGCGTTCAAGTGTATGGAACACCGCACATCATGGCGCAGATTCCTGCGGAATCTTTCTTCCCCGCGCCCAAAGTCGATTCAGCGGTTGTGAGAATCGATATTCTTCCATCGCCCGCCGTTGAATTGGATTTGCTTGATCGTTTCTTTCAGCTGATCAAGTCAGGTTTCAGCCAAAAGCGCAAGACATTACGCAATTCGCTTTCTGCTGGATTGAAAATTCCGGCAAGCGAAGTCGAGTCGCTTCTCGCGCAGGCAGAGATTGATCCAAAACGCAGAGCAGAAACATTGAGCCTGGATGAATGGGGAAAAATGAGCCGTCTCTGTCCAGAAAACAAAAGGACCTGATACGAAAAGATCTGATCGGAGCGATCCCATTTCCCAACCGCGCTGGGATACGGGGAGTGTTCCAGACCCGCTTGGCCAGGTTGCCTCTCTCACCAGGGCGCAACGTTCAACGCCATTGCTCGGGGCTCTGGAACGGGAACGGAGGCCATCCATTCGGCCCAGCCGGGATGGTCTGAGAGCGCGGGCGAGATTTCTGCAACGGCGCTTGCGCGGGCTCAGGCGCAGGTCCCTCAGGCGGGCCGTAAGACCAGGATCGGTCGTCCAGGATGTTGCACACCTGAAATTTCGCAACAGCCCAGTGACGGCGCGTTCGATGCGGGTTGCTTTCATGGAATAAGGCTGCGGGACGTCGGCGCGGGGCGCTGGGATCAACGCGGCCGAGGCAGCCTGGAAGCGCGCTGCCGAGGTGGGGAATGGATCTTCGAGTGCTGGGATGGGTTCGCCGCCTGCGCCCTCAAGCCGCAAGAGGGTCCCGTCCGGATCCAAGCGGAAATGAGTTGAGCCGCCTCAGGCCAATCAGCGCGCAGGCCGGTGGTAGTGGTTTAAGCGGCAACGATCGGACCGATCCCCAAGCGGAGGGGCCCTGGCTATTTCTGGCTGGGTGCGTTCCTGGCGCTCTTTCCTGCATGGCGCAGATCGCGATAGTTCCACCAGACGATCCAAACGCGCAACGCTGCCTCGGCTTGAATTGCAAATGACATCTTTGATTTGCCGGTCTGCCGATCGGGAAAATAAACGGGGACTTCGTCAATCTGATAGCCCAGGCAGTAGGCAAGATAGGTCATTTCGACTTGAAAAACATAGCCGTTGGAGTGAACGCGCTGCAGCGGCAGGCCTTCAAGCGTTGCGCGTCGCCAGAGTCGAAAACCGGCGGTGACATCATGTTGAGGCAATCGGAGGATGGCCCGCGAATAGAAATTGCCGAACGCGGAGAGGCCCTTTCGCCATAAGGGCCAATGTTCATCCACCGCGCCGCCCTGAACATAGCGCGAACCGATCACGAGATCGCAGTTCTCCAATCGCGACGCCATCTCCACCAGTTTGGCTGGATCGTGTGAAAAGTCGGCGTCCATTTGGGCGATCCCATCCGCCCCGTCTTCCAAGGCGAGGCGAAAGCCGTCCAAATAGGCAGAACGCAATCCCTCCTTGCGCGCCCGGTGGACTACGCGCAGGCGCGGCTCCTGTCTGCCCAGTTGCTCCGCGATGGCACCGGTGCCATCGGGGCTGTTATCGTCCACAACCAGGATGCGCAGATCCAATGGAAGGCTGAATAAAGCGGACACCAGTTCCGGCAGGGTCTCCGCTTCGTTGTAAGTCGGAATCACGATCGTGGTGCGCACCGCAATTCCTATTTCCTTCTGCGCAGGAGCTCGAGCTTCAATTGTTCCGCGTTTGTGTTTCGCCCGCCCCCCGGCAACGGCAGATCGGACATTTTGACCGTCAGGCGCTCTTTGTGCTTCGCCGCCTGCTCCCGATCCTTGATCGGATAAAAATAATCGAGCGACTGATTGAGTCGTGAATACAAACGCTCAGACAAGGCCGGCAGATTGGCCGGAGCGACCGTCAGGACAAAATCAGCCGGGCCAATTTGACCCAGCAGGTCGCCCCCGATATTCAGCTCACGGATGGTATTCACGATCATCAGGCTGAACGCCCGCAGGACATCGTCCGATGCGACAAAGCCGTACGATTCACGGAACGCGTCCAGGTGTTCGAGCGAGACCAGCAGCAGCACCGTACCGCCCTGCTGCAGCAGTTTGTTCAGCCGCTCATCCACCAAGGCGCCTTCCGGCAGGCCGCTGATCGGGTTGGTCAACGAACCCTGGCTGACACGTTGAAGCGCATTGCGGACGCGCAGGCGCAATTCCTGCACATCAAACGGTTTGGTGATGTAATCGTCTGCACCCAGTTCCAGACCCTGCAGCCGGTCGGCCCGTTCGCGTTTTTCGGTGAGGAAGATGATCGGAATATCTTGCGTACGGCGATCGGCGCGCAGGCGCCGGGCAACTTCGTAACCGTCGATATCCGGCAGACGGATATCGAGGATGACAAGATCGGGATGAACGGTCTGGCACGAGCGGACGCCGTCCTCACCCCAATTGACGGTATACACGTCATAATTTTGAACGCGGAAATACGCATTCAGCATTTCCGCGACATCCAGATCATCTTCCACTACCAGGATTTTGGATTTGACTTCAGCCACGCAATCCACCACTTACGCGATCGGTTCCTTCTGAATGACGAATTCGCAGACCTCATCGCCCACGGCGATACACTTGGATTCATTTACGCGAAATTCATTGCCGCCTGAAACCCACTTAAGACCTTCCTGCAAAAGTCCCGTCGCGATGAAGCAGACCGGTTTATCCGCATTATGGCGCCCCCAACAACACGGACACTTATGGATCGTGTACAGGAATTCATTGTCCTTCTCTTCCACGGTGCTGAGTTGATCACTGAGCTGGCTGAAGATCTTTGCCATGGCTGGCACGCCGATGCGGAGTTTGGCGTGCAGCGGAAGCACAACGAACGCCAGATCCGCCACGCCGGCCAGCGCGCCGAAGTTCTTCAGGGCATCCGAGAACGTGGCGCGTCCGGCGCGCAGTGCCAGACCGCGTCCCCCGCGCGGACCATACATCTCCTCCAGCCCGGTGCCGATCGCCGAGAGTTCAGCAAAATCAAAACCCTTATCCAGATTATCGGGCGGATAACTTTCAATGTAGTTGCTCATTCCCGCCAGATTCAAAATGGCATTCAGGCCGTTCTTGCCCATCACCTCTTCCAACGACTTAAGGATGATCAAGCCGAATTTGTTTGGATAATACAGACCACTCTTTTGAACAGGGCTCATACGGTCTCCATCAGATCAATTTTGTCAGGTCTTCGGCGGCACGGCGCATGTCGAGGAAGATCAAGCCGAGCTTGGCCTGTTCACGCGCCAGCGCAGTCAACACGGCCTCCTGCCCCACTGACATCAATACCACATAACCTTTTTCACCTTTAATATACACTTGTTCAAGGGATCCGCGGCCCAATTCTGAAGCAATACGTTCACCCAACGACAACATCGCGGCGGACATGGCTGACACGCGGTCTTCCTCCACGCCTTGCGGCAGGGCGGATGCAATGCTCAATCCGTCCACACTGACGACGGCTGAGGCCTCAATGTCCGGCGAGGAAGCCTGAAGCTCACGCAGACGATCCACCATTTGTTGTGTGCGGTTTTTGGTCAAAACAACCCTCCACCTTCACGAAAACACCCCGTGGCTCGAGGTGTGATCTTGAGAAATAGTGAGACTATTTTAGCACACGACAAAGCCCTGTCAAGTTGAACGGATATTCGGGCACCATTTACAAAATAGTAAGCCCCGATGCATTACTGCATTCCATCGATGAACGAGCTCGAGCCGAGCGCAGAACCGTTCTTTGCTTGACGCTCATTCAGCCCTGTGATAAACTACTGCCCGCCAATGGTCCCGTGGTGTAGCGGCCAAACATGCGGCCCTGTCAAGGCCGAGATCGCGGGTTCGAATCCCGTCGGGACCGCAGAGCTTTGCAGAGATCCACAAATGCAGGGACCCGGTTCTCCGTGGGCAACATTGATCGGAAACCGGGTCCTTTCAGGATCAGGCCGCGGCAGAGGAATCAGGCCGGCGCGAAGAATAGATTGAAGGGGGATTCACAACCGTGTTTGGCTGTTCACCATCGCTCCCAATGGGCCACTTCCTGCAGTGGTCTTCGGCCGCCCCTGTGCGGCGCGGCGGTTAACATTTCCTCCTGGGCGGGATACCCGAACGAAAGCACGATTCGCAAATGAAGCTCAGGCGGAAAACCCAGGATTTGGCGTGCCTTTTCCGGCTCATAAATCGAAGCCGGGCACGAGCCGACCCCCCATTCCCAGGCGGCCAGCTGCATATAGGCTGCGGCTTGACCCGCGTCGAACATTGTCTGGAATTTACCGGTTGGTTCCGGAGTCAGGATCGCAACCGCCAGCGCCGCCTCGGCAATGTGTCCCGCCCACTGACCACAATTGGACAGGGCCTGCAGGATCGTTTTGTCCTGAATGGCAATGAAATGCCAGGTCTGTTCGTTCTTGGATGACTGCGATCGGCGTCCGGCATTCAGAATGCCGGTTACGGTTTCCCTGGCCAAAGGCTTGTCTTGAAATTTGCGGATTGCACGTTTGGTGCGAATTGCATCAGATACGTTCATGGTCTCTCCAGGCCACGGCCGGTGCCGTCGAGGCGCGTGGCAATCCCGACTTGACGCTAAAATCGACCGGTCGCATCATCTTCCGGATGATAACCCAATTCTGCGCCGGCATCGGAAATATCCCAGAAGCGCTTCGTATTTGCGGAAACGCCATAATAGATTCCGAACTTCACCTCGGCGGACAGGCTTTTCATCACCAATTGGACCAGATCCCGATGGCTGAGCCAGGTGCTTTCAAAACGCGGATTGAGCCCAGGATCGTCTTCTCTGAGCACGGATCCGAGGCGCAGGCAGATTGACTCGAGCCCAAACACTTCATAGTACATTCTGGCGATCGCTTCGCCTGCCGCCTTGCTCGCGCCGTAAAACCCATCGGGCCGAATCGGATCCCGCGTGGTAATCAGCGTTGGATTTTGCTTCGTGTGCAGGCTCGGTGGAAAGCCTTCGTACGACCCGGTGGCGTGATTTGAACTCGCGAACAGGATTCGCTGGACCCCTGCCCGCCGCGCAGCCTCATAGACATTTTTCGTGCCGCCGATATTGTTCACAAAAACGGAATCCCATTCCGCCTCGACGCGGGGATCCCCGGCGAGGTGCACGACATAGGTCAGAGGTGAGATGCCTTCGAAGACCGCTTGAAGTTGTTCAGGCTTTGAAATATCCGCCTGAAAGATCCTCGCGGGTTGCCGGCTGGGAGAAATGTCGAGACCATACAAATCAAACTCATGTTCCAGTTTCGTCCACAGAATTCTTCCGATCATTCCGTTGCATCCGGTGATCAACAACCTGGGAATTACCATCCGATCATCTCCTGTGTCTGCCTGCTCCGCTCAACCGAGTATAATTCACTTAATGAACAGCGCGCCTTCCGTCCGGCAATATCTCTTTTCTGCCGTCTGCCTCATGATCATTGGTTGGGGCGGACTGGCTTCGCTCATCTTCATTTTTGTGGTTCCGCCGCTGGTCTGGGCACGCTGGGGATTCTTTGCATTGTGGTTTATCGCGCTGACAGGCACGGCGCTGCCGATCACCTATTTCCTCAACCTGCGTTTCCCGTCCGAACCGCCCGCCGAGTCGAACGCCATCGTTCGTCAGGCGCTGTGGGTCGGCTTCTACGGCACCACGCTGGCCTGGTTTCAGCTGGGACACCTGGTTACGTTATGGGTATGGATGGGTTTGGCCGGCGGATTGATCGCGATCGAGTCCCTGATCCGCTGGCGGGAACGCGTTCGCTGGCATCCTCCGACCGTCCACGCTCAGCCGCCGCCTCCTGATTCTCAACTTTCCTCTGCCGATTCCGATGACCAATCTTCAGACCCTTCCATCGATTGAGCAGCTCCTGCAGACTGCGCATGCCATGGACTTGAATGGGCGTTACGGTCGTCCGTTAACGATAGATGCTTTGCGTTCCGCTTTGGAGGAGGTCCGCGCCCGTCTCAAGCTTGACCCTCAGGCCGCCGCGCCCGAACACGAGACGATCCTGTCTGAAGCCGAATCCCGTCTGTCGGCCTGGACCGCGCCGACGCTGCAGTCGGTCATCAACGCCACGGGCGTGATCCTGCATACCAATCTCGGGCGCGCCCCGCTATCGAAAGCTGCCGTCGCAGCCATGAACCAAGTCGCGCTGGCCTATTCCAACCTTGAGCTTGATCTCGAATCTGGCAAGCGCGGCTCACGCTTGATTCATGCCGAGGCGGTTCTAAAAAGATTGCTGGGTGTTGAAGCCGCGGTTGTGGTCAACAACAATGCTTCGGCCGTCCTGCTGGTCCTCTCGGCGCTGGCCTCAAAGAAGCGTGTGATCATTGCGCGATCCCAGCTGGTCGAGATCGGGGGAGGATTCCGCGTACCGGATGTGATGAAACAATCGGGCGCGAAGCTCGTCGAGGTGGGAACAACGAACAAGGTGCGTTTGTCGGATTACCAAGAGGCCCTCGCCGAATCGGGCGGACTTGTGATGCATGCTCATCGCTCGAACTTCAAGTTGATCGGTTTTACCGAGGAGCCCGCCCTGAAGGAAATTGCGGCGGTTGCGCACCAGGCAGACTCGCTGGTTTTCGACGATCTGGGCTCCGGCGCGTTGCTGGATACAGCCAAGTACGGTCTCGCCCACGAACCTACCGTGCAGGAGTCGCTGGCGGCCGGCGTCGATGTGATTTGTTTTTCCGGCGATAAATTGCTGGGCGGCCCGCAAGGGGGGATCATTATTGGCAGAGCGGAGCTCATTGCCGGGATCAAGAAGCACCCCCTGGCGCGCGCGCTGCGCGCCGATAAGACCTGCCTGGCAGGCCTCACGGCGACTCTCTTGCATTATCTGAAGGATGAGGCCGAGCGCGAGATTCCGATCTGGAAGATGATCTCGATGCCGCTTGACGAGGCCAGAGCGCGGGCGGAGGACTGGGCGCGGGAATTAGGGGCCGGCTCGGTCGTGGAAAGCAAGGCGACCGTCGGAGGCGGGAGTCTGCCGGGCGAGTCGTTTCCCTCCCCCGTCTTGTCCTTGAATGTGAAGAGTCCGGACAAGTTCCTGAAAAGATTGCGGCAGCAGGATCCGCCCGTCATCGCGCGAACCGAGAACGATAAGATCCTTTTCGATCCGCGAACCATATTGCCGGAACAGGACCAGCGGCTGCTATCCATTCTGCAGGCCTTATCCACGGAGTTGAAATGAAGTCAGATCTTGATGCCATCATGCAGGCTCGCAATCTCGAGGCGCTCGTAGTGCTTGGCAGCGCCGAACATAATCCGCCCATGTATTATTTTGTGGGGGGCGGACATGTGAGTGACGCCGTGCTGGTCAGGAAGCGCGGCCAGGCGCCCGTGTTGTTCTATAACGATATGGAGCGCGGCGAGGCGGCCAAGAGCGGACTCGCGACTCGATCTCTCAGCGAGTTCGATCTAAGCCAGTTGAGAAACCAGGCCCACGGCGATCCCTTGCTGGCCCTGGCGATGCGCCTGCAAAAGATCCTGGAGGGTTTCGGTTTGGTGCACGGCCGGATCGGGGTTTATGGGCAGGTTGAGTTTTCCTCGGCCTTTGGGATGCTGATGAAATTGCAGAGCCTCATGCCCGGGGTGGAATTTGTCGGCGAAGCGGGAATGGATTCGGTTTTCTTGAAAACGATGGAAACCAAGGACGAATCCGAAGTGGAGCGGATTCGCAGGATGGGAGCAATTACCACCGGCGTCGTTCGACGTGTGCAGGACTATTTGACAAGCCGCGAGGTCCGTGCTGACGAAGTTTTATTGGGCGAGGACGGTTCCCCGTTGACCATCGGCGAGGTGAAATCCAAGATCGATCTGTGGCTGGCAGAAGGGGGCGCGGAGAATCCGGAAGGAACCATCTTCGCGATCGGACACGATGCGGGCCTGCCGCACTCGACCGGCAATCCCGCCGATCTGGTGCGTCTCGGTCAAACGATCGTGTTCGATATTTTCCCGTGCGAGCGGGGCGGCGGATATTTTTATGATTTCACACGCACCTGGAGCCTCGGTTATTCGACGCCCGAAGCCCAGGAACTGTACGATCAGGTGCATGAGATCTACAACACCCTCGCCGATGATTTCGATCTGAACGCCCCCTTCAGGGAGTATCAGCGCGCCGCCTGCGAATACTTTGAATCCAAGGGTCATGCTTCGCCCTTGAATACCAAAGCGCCTTTGAACGGTTATGTTCATTCGCTTGGTCATGGCGTGGGATTGAATATTCACGAACGCCCCTTTAGTGCGCTGACCGTGGGCGATGAGCATCGTCTTGCACCGGGGGTAATCATCACGTCGGAACCTGGCTTGTATTATCCCGAAAGAGAGATGGGCGTCCGCATCGAAGATACGATTTGGGTGCGGCCCGACGGCAAGATGGAAATCCTTGCCGAATATCCCTATGATTTTGTGCTGCCGATGAAAAGGTGGAAGAAGTAACCGCTCGCCCCAAGCCGCTGCCGCCTTCCATAATCCAGCTCGAGTCTCTTACGGTTCGCGAATTCAGCGAGCGTTACGCAAATGAATTTCCGTTTTGTCTGGATGTCGTCAGATCGTTGCGGGAGGTCAAGTTCTCGTCTGCGGTGGCCTTTTTCGTCGGAGAGAACGGATCGGGCAAATCCACCCTGCTGGAATCCCTGGCCTGCGCGATCGATTCGGTCACGGTTGGATGCGAAAGTCGCAAGACCGACCGGACCCTCTCGGCGGTCTGTAGGCCTGCGGAGGATTACCGTCCGGGTCGGAAAGAGCGCACGCACAAGGGCTTTTTCCTGCGCGCCGGGAACTTCTTCGGATGCGCAAAAAAGATGCGCCAAAGCCAGGACGAGCTTGGCAGGAAATGGAGGCTCTGGAAAAGGATTATCCGCATCGCTCCAAGCCGGCCACTGATCCGGCGTGTCGGCCCCATGCCCGCGAGCTCCGGGCCATTCGAAGGCGACACGGCCAGGATTGGATGGCTGCTCGCACGGCGAGGGTTTTCTCGCTTTGTTTCAAGCGTGCTTTGCGCCGGACGGGCTAAATCTGCTGGACGAGCCTGCAGCCGCGCTTTCTCCAGGCCGGCAACTGACTTTTGTCTCCGCGTTGAAACGCATGATTGAAGAAGACACGCAGTTCATTAGTGCCGCGCATCCGCCGATCATCCTCGCTTTTCCCGCAGCGCGCATTTCGAGTTTCGACGGCAGGCGCATTCCCGAAGTAAAATATGACCAGCTTGAACACGTCAATCCAACCAGAGATTTTTTGGATCAACCGCAATCCTTTTTGAGACGCCTATAAAATGAACGCACCCTCTCCAATTCGCATCCTTGGGATCGAGACCTCCTGCGACGAGACCGCAGCGGCTGTCGTCGAAAACGGACGCCTCCTGCTTGGCTCGACGGTCGCCACGCAGATGGATATCCACGCCCGTTACGGCGGTGTCTTCCCGGAAGTTGCCTCGCGCCAGCATGTGCTTTCGATCGTGCCCGTCGTCGAGCAGACATTATCCAACGCGCACCTCACGCTGGCTGATATTGATGCGGTCGCGGTGACGCGCGGACCGGGTTTGGCTGGCTCGCTGATCGTGGGGGTCAACGCCGCGAAGGGCCTGGCGCTTGGCGCGGGGCTTCCGTTGATCGGGGTCAATCATTTGGAAGGGCATCTCTATTCAGCCTGGGTTTACAACTCGGGAGATCCGCAACCCGAAGAGCCGCAGTTTCCGCTGATGGTTCTGCTGGTCTCCGGCGGCCATACGGAGCTGGATTTGATGACGGATCATCTGACCTATCAGCGCCTCGGTTCAACCCTCGACGATGCGGCAGGCGAGGCCTTCGATAAGGTTGCGCGTCTGCTGGGACTCGGTTATCCCGGCGGACCGGCCATTCAACGAGCGGCGGAGGAAGGCGATCCAACGCGGTTCCAATTCCCGCGCGCCTGGCTGGAGGGCACTTGGAACTTTTCATTCAGCGGAGTTAAGACTGCGGTCCTGAAGGAAGCCAGGGGATACGAGGCCAGGGGCCGGGCCATGCCTGGGCCCGATATGGCTGCATCCTTTCAAGCCGCGGCGGTGGATGTCCTGTTCCACAAGACAATCCGGGCCGCGCGCGAGTTTGCTGCCCGAGAGATCTTGGTGGCAGGCGGCGTTTCGGCGAACCGTGCTTTGCGGGATACCTTCCGCAGTCAAACTGAATTTAGAGTTCACATTCCGCCCCTTGCGCTTTGCACGGATAATGCCGCGATGATCGCGGCGGCTGGCCACCATCGTTTTACATCGGGGCAGGTTTCAGCGATGGATATGGATGTCCAGCCCACCTGGCCCCTTTCCTAGGAACGGGAGGCCGTGAAGCTCTCAATCTTCACGGGGTCTTTCGCTTTAAAAACCCAAACCGCGCTAGGGTCGGCCCTGACCCATACGCGGTTTGAAGAGGAGAATGCACTTGTTATTATATGCAACCACCTGAATCCAGCCTGAGCGAAACTTAAGAATTGAATTAGAGATTTATGGTCCGGTTAAAGCCAAAATCTGAGCCAAACTGATGGGCCCCTCGCGCATCACCACAGGTTTGGCACCAGTGCAGTCGACCAGGGTGGATGGCACCCCGCCGGGCGTTTTCCCGCCGTCGAGGATCATTGCGATGCGGCCATTCAACTGCACCAGTACTTCTCCGGCGGTGGAAGGGCTTGGCCGCCCTGATCGATTTGCTGAGGTGACAGCCATGGGGCCCGCGGCACGCAGCAGGCTGCGCGCGACGGCATGGTCTGGTAGGCGTACGCCAACGCTGTCCGTCGCGGAAACTGAGTCGGGCAGACCTGAATGCTTTGGCACAAGGATGGTTAACGGGCCCGGCCAAAATCGGGCGGCAAGTCTTTCTGCCATGAGCGGAACGCGCGCGGCCACCTTGTCCAGGTCCTCCACATCGCCAATCAGGACCGGGATGGCTTTCTCGATCGGACGATCCTTGGCCGCGTAAATGGATTCCACGCCTGGGCTGTCAAACGCCAGGGCGCCGACGCCGTAAACCGTATCGGTGGGAAAGGCGACCAACCCGCCTGACTGGAGGGTTTCCAGGGCCCGCTGAAATGCGTCGGGCGCCTCAGCAGGAATGATTTCTGTTTTCACGAGGGCTCCGCATGGGGTAATTGGATTTCCAGCAAACGATCCTGCCCTGCCAGGTCTTGAAAAAGATGGATCTCCGCCTCGTCAAAGGCAGCATATGCCAAGGATGAGGCCGCGGGTCCGCGCGTGGCTTCAATCTCGAGCAACATCCGGCCGCCGGGAGCAAGTTGCCGGGGCGCAGCGGCCAGCAACCGTCGAAACAGATCAAGCCCGTCCGTACCGCCATCGAGAGCGACGGTTGGCTCACGTCCGTACACGGGCAGCCCCTGCAATTTTCGCCTTGGGATGTAAGGCAGGTTGGCGCAAATCAGATCAAAGGCCCTCGCGTCTGATCCCGCGCGTTGGGGGAGGGCCGCAGAGGGGGCAGGCAGAATGTCGCATTCAATGAACTCGATTTGATGTTCGACCTGATGCCTGCGCGCGTTGCGCCGGGCGACCTGCAATGCCGCCCTTGAAATGTCAGTCGCAAGAATATGGCAAGAAGGGACATGGATCGCAATGGAAACGGCAATGCAGCCGGAACCCGTTCCAATATCCGCGACCAGGCGGTGTTTATCGGAAGATCGCAGCCAGGCGATCGCCCGTTCAACCAGCAGTTCTGTTTCCGGGCGCGGAATCAATACCTCGGGCGTTATCTCAAAGTCGAGGCCGAAGAATTCCCAACGACCAATTACATAAGGAAGCGGAGCGCCGCGCTCGAGGCATCCGAGCAGACCAGCGAGCAGCTCAGCCTGCCGCGGGTCGACCGCTGAATCGTCGTGGGCAAGCAGCCAGGTGCGCGGTTGATTGAGAACATGCGCAACCAGGACTTCTGCATCCGATTGGGGCGTATCGCTGAGAGGCGAAAGACGCCGCGTGACCGCCTCCAGCACGTCGCCCAGATTGGCGGTGAGGATTTTATTCATCGTCGTCATCGACGCCCGAGGAGGCGAGGCGATCCGCCTCAGCGCGCGTGGACAATTCATCAATGAATTCATCGATCGCGCCGTCCATCACGGCCGGCAGGTTGTAATTCGATCGACCGATGCGGTGATCGGTCACGCGGTTTTGCGGATAATTGTAGGTGCGGATCTTTTCAGAGCGCTCGCCCGTTCCAATTTGTGAGCGGCGCGTATCTTCCAGTTCCGAGCGGCGTTTTTCTTCCTCCATCTCGTAGAGGCGCGCCCGCAAAATGCTCATCGCCCGCAGTTTGTTTTGTAATTGTGATCGTTCATCCTGGCAGGTCACGACCATGCCGGTGGGCTTGTGATACAGCCGGACCGCCGTGGAGTTCTTCTGCACGTTCTGTCCGCCCGCGCCCGATGAGCGATAGACCTCGATCTCGATGTCGCTGTCCGGAATATCGACCTCGACCTCATCCACTTCCGCCAGCACTGCGACGGTGGCCGTCGAGGTGTGAATGCGCCCCTGCGCCTCCGTGACGGGCACACGCTGAACGCGATGCACGCCCGATTCATATTTCAGTTTTGAATAGGCGCCCTTGCCTTTGATCTCAAAGATGACTTCCTTGTAGCCGCCAATGCCGATCGCGTTCTCTGACATGATCTCGCTCTTCCATCGTTTGGCTTCGGCAAAGCGCGTGTACATGCGGAACAAGTCTGCCGCAAACAACGCGGCCTCATCGCCGCCGGTGCCGGCGCGGATCTCCACGATCACATTCTTCTCGTCGCGCGGGTCCTTGGGCACCAGCAGCCCTTTGATTTCCTTTTCCAGCGATTCAATCTTCGGGGTCAAATCGGTCAGTTCCGTTTCGGCCAAAGACTTCAGCTCCGCGTCACTCTCGGAGGCGAGAATGGCCCTGGCCTCCTCCAGGCTTTTTACCGCCTGGCGATATTCACGCGCCCTGGCCACCAGCGGTTCCAAATCCACGCGCTCCTTATTGATCTCGCCGGCGCGTTGGTAGTTGGCACCCACTTCGAGCAATTCTTTTCCCAAGTCTTCGTAGCGCTGTTCAATTCCTGAAAGTTTGTCAAGCATAAATCCCTTTTCACTGCCAAAGACACAGCTGCACGATTCTCAGCCTGTCTCCGGGTGCCTATTCCTGAAGCGTCAGCAATTATACCAAAGCGACTTATTCCCTGAGCTCTCCGCTGCGGTAGACACGGACCTGCACCTTCTCTACGGTCGCCAACATTCCGCGCCTGATCCTGCCTTCTGCGAAGGACAGGAAATCTTCCACCTTTTCTTGGCTGTCCACAATCTCAATCACCACCGGTAAATCTTCAGAGAGTCGTTCGATCTTGAAGGTATGGATGATCTTCGTGTGCGCGCCGAATCCCATCATCCCGCGCAGGGCTGTGGCGCCAGCCATGCCGCGCGCCTTGGCCTGCGTCACAATCCATTCGTAAAGCGGCTTGCCGTCCATTTTGTCGCTCTCTCCGATGAAGATGCGCAATAAATACCCGTCGTCCGGAATCGTGGTCATGGTTACCTCCAGAGCCAATAGGCAAGCGCGCGTCCGAGCCAAACCGCCCCCACTCCCAGGACCAGATGCGCGCTCACGTTCAAAATGGCGGACAGGTTTTCGCCGCCGCGGATCAGGTTCATCGTGTCATTGCTGAACGTCGAAAAGGTGGTGAATCCGCCCAGGACGCCCACAAAAACCAGGGCCCGCGTCTCATCCGTAAACACGCCGCGCGCGTCTGCCAGTTGCGAGAAAAAGCCGATCACGAAACAGCCAACGAAATTAACGGCCAGCGTTCCGAAGGGAAATCCTGCGCTTTGCGTCCACTGCTGAACGACTCCGCTGAACCAATACCGCAACATAGAGCCGATGGCGCCACCGGCTCCCACGAGAAGTATCCTGGTCATTCTTATTTACAGCTTTACGAAAAGCGATAAGATAAACGAAAGAACGATGATCAGCGTCAGCACCACGAAGATGATCTGGCTGGTGCTGGGACGATTGACTTTCCGGGACTGCGACTTTCCTTTTGCCATGCTTTACAACAAACCTTTCTGATGTTTCTGGAAGGCCTGATTCATGACCTTCTCCAGTTCTTCAATTGTAACGGGCTTTGACACATATCCATCCGCGCCGAGATCCATGGCCTTGTCCACCGTCACGTCCGCCGCTTCGGTGGACAGCATGATGATCGGCAGGTCATTCCATTCTTGGCGGCGCCGCACATATTCCAGTAGATCCAGTCCGCTGACCTCCGGCATGTTGATGTCGAGAATCATCAGGTCCGGCTGTTTGCCGCTTAGAAGAGTCTGGGCCGCGGGACGCGCCCGCAGGAAGGAGGTCACATTGCAATGGAGCAATTTCAACATCAATTGGATGGCCAGCGTCATCTCTTCATCGTCGTCAACGATCCAGATATTTTTCATTCGAGGTTCGCCTTGATTGATTCCGCCGCGGTACGCGTCATGCCCTGGACCGCACTCAACTCTTCAACCGAAGCCTCCCTAATCTTATCCACAGAACCAAAATGTTTCAAGAGGGACTTCCGGCGGGTCGGCCCGATGCCGGGGATGGAATCCAACTGCGAAGCCATGCCAAGTTTGGTGCGTTTTTTGCGATGCGCAGTGATGCCGTATCGGTGCGCTTCATCACGAATTCTCTGAACCAGATACAGAGCCTGCGAGTGACGAGGCAGCATCAGCGAATCCGATTTGTTCGGGAAGAAGATCTCCTCCTGCTGTTTGGCGAGACCCACCACGGGCACTTTCCCGAACAAGCCGGATTTTTCCAGCACACTGACGGCGCGCCCCAGTTGGCCCTTGCCGCCATCAATGATGACGAGGTCGGGCAGGATAGAAAACGACGCGTCCGGCTTGGACCCGGGCTGCACCGCCATTTGCTGGGCGGATTGCCATCTGCGGAAGCGCCGGGTTAACATCTCTTCCATCGAGGCAAAATCATCCGGGGCGCCGACCACGCTTTCGATGTTGAACTTGCGATACAAATTCTTGCTCGGCACACCCTGCTGGAACACCACCATGGCACCGACGATGGCCGCGCCCTGGGTGTTGGATACGTCGTAACATTCGATGCGGTTCGGCGGAGCAGGGAGCTGCAGCGCGGACTGCAGTTCAGCCAGGGCCTGCTCCTGTTTGTGCGTATCGGCCTGCCATTGCGCCCGCAAAGCAGACAGGGTCTCCGCCGCGTTTTCAGCCGCCATTTGCACCAGTTCCTGCGGCTGTCCATCCTTTGGCACGAAAAATTCAACTTTTTCTCCAGACCGCTTTGATCTTAACCATTGGCCGATGATCTTGGCTTCTTCGATCTCCTCCGGCAGCATCACCTGTTGCGGAATGCTCGCAGCCTCGGTGTAAAACTGCTTGACAAACTCGGCGATGACTTCGTTATCAGTCGTATCCTCCGTGCCTTCGAGGATGAAATACTCCCGGCCGATCAACTTGCCGCCGCGGATGAAGAAGATTTGCACGCAGGCCTCGCCGTCGGCGCGCGCCATCGCCAGCACATCGGAATCGAGATAGTCAGCTGCGAAGACCACCTTTTGGCGTTCGATGACCGATTGAATGGCCCTGAGCTGGTCGCGCAACGCTCCGGCTTTTTCAAAGCGCATCTCTTCCGAGGCCTTCTGCATCTCATTTTCCAGCCGCGCCACGATCTCTTCGCTGTGTCCGGCGAGAAAAGCCATCAGATCGGAAATCATCTGGCGGTACTGCGTCTGGGTCGCGGCGCCGATGCAGGGCGCAGTGCATAGCTTGATGTCGTAGTAAAGACATGCCCGCCGATCACCTCCGGTGATGACGCGGTCGCACGTCAAATAAGGGAAGATGCGGCGCAGCACATCCAGCGTCTGATAGACCGCCCAGGCGGAAGTGTACGGACCGAAATAACGCGAGCCGTCCTCGGCCATTTGCCGCGTCACGGTGACCTTTGGAAACGGATCCGCCCAGTGAACTTTGATATACGGGTAACGCTTATCATCCTTGAGGCGGATATTGAATTTGGGCCGATGCTTCTTGATGAGGTTCATCTCGAGGATCAGCGCTTCCAACTCCGACCCGACCAGGATCCACTCGATGTTCGCGATCTCACGAACGAGGCGGCGTGTCTTGGCATCGTGACTCGCATCCGCATGAAAATACGACCGGACCCGATTCTTCAGGTTGACGGCCTTGCCGACATAGATCACGTCGCCCGCCCCATTGCGATAGATGTAGCAGCCCGGCTTGGAGGGAAGCGTGGCTAGAATGCCCTGCAGGTGCTCGGCAGTTTCCATATCTCTTAATTTTACTCGTATCTGTTTGGGCGGATAGGTGTTTTGGGCTATTGAAATCGATTGGGTTCCATGCTATAAGGAATCAAACTAAATCAGAGGAGGCACTTATGAACATGAATATGCCCGTGTCAAATGCACCGGCCCCGTCTTCCAGCGGTCCAAAGTCGTTCTTCCAGGTCTGGATGGATGCACTGACCAAACCGAGCGAGGCGACCTATGCCGAAATTGCATCCTCGCCAAATGCCAAGGCGATGACCGCCTACCTGTGGGTATTTGTCGGCTTTTTGGTGCAATTTTTCCTAAGCGCGTTGGTACGTGGGGCAACATTGGGAAGATATAACAGTATCTTGCAACAGTATGGGTTGGGCAACGGAGGTGGGTTTGGAGGGCGCGGCCTGGTTGGTACTTTGGTTGGTGCGGTCTGCGGTGGACCAATTCTGGCCGTGATCGCCACCCTATTCTTTGCGATTGGAACGGCGCTGATTCTGTGGGTATCAAGGATGTTCGGTGGCCATGGAACGAACGATCAGATGGCTTCTGTCTTTGCGGCATTCCAGGCTCCTCTCTCTGTAATTTTCGGAGTGCTAAGTCTGTTTGCCGCAATCCCGTTGGTTGGTCTCTGCTTTACTGTGATTGAATGGCTCCTGCTGGTTTATGGGATTGTGCTGGCAATCATCGCAGTCAAAGGCGTGGGGCCAGTGAGCTGGGGAGGAGCGGTCGGTTCGGTACTGATACCCCTAGCCGCAGTGTTGTTGCTCTGTTGCTGCATCGTCGGCGGCATATCGCTGGCTGCGGGCGCCGGGCTGAAGGGCCTTCTGCAGCAACTGCAGCAAGGCGGCACGGGCTACTAGATTCGCACCGGTACTCTATCGAACAACACAACCTCCCGCGATGACGGGAGGCTGTGTTTATGTGTCTGGGGGTCGCACTAACTCCGGGTCCGGCCGGGTACCTGCGTCAATCCCTTTTGAGCCTCCCGCTAAATGCAGGGTTGCCTGCGGCCGGCGCTGCCGTTATGATTATTTACCATTCTGTATTGGAACACAAATGCGCAGTCGGCTTATGCCTTTGAGGCGATCTTTGCTCCGCCTGCGGTTGTTGGGACAATTCAATCGCTGTTCGCCGCAATCCCTGCTTTCGTGGGTTCATGCGTCACGGCCTTGTCAGGGATCGCCGCAATCGATGATTGCCAAAAAAGCTGTTGATCGATTCAATCGGCGAGACACCACCGCAGCAGCCTCAATACCTTCCTTGGTGATTGGCCCTTTAGCTGGCTGTCTCACGGCGCCATGCGGTCCTTGGAGCCGGGGTCAAAGATTTGAGGCCAACAAAACTGCGGAACGGGCCTCAGATCATCCGCTGGCCTTCAACTATGGCGTTGGCGTAACCGTCGGAGCCGCCTGGGTTCCGGCCGCAGGCGTTCCCGGCGCGCCGGTCGCCGTCGACGGGATGATCGTCAGGATGCCAAGCAGGCGCGCTTTTTCGATGATGTATTGCTGTCTCAGTTGATTATCCTGCGCAACGGCGGTGGCGATCGTCTGAAGGTCGCCCTTGCCAAGCTTGAGCAGGAAATAGTCAATGTCGGTGTTCATGTGGGCCAGCTGCAGGTCTTTCAGGTTCTGCAGGCAGGAGGGAACATTTTCATCTTCAGCATTCCGGCGCATGCCCTGGAGTTGCGAAATATAGGAGGCGAGTTGATCGGCGCTCACGGACGAACCTTGGAGCAGGTTATCGACGATGGCAGTTCCGTCGTCGAACTGACGCGTCAGTTCGTCCATTTTTTGAATCTGGGCGGGCAGGTTCTCTTTGGCACAAGGATCGGGCGTCGGGGTGGGGCCGGGAGTATCGGCTTGGGCAGGGGTGGCCGAGGATTGGGTGAGTGCCGGAGTAGATGGAGCTGGTTTTCCACAGGCAGTCAGCAAAAACACGATGGCGGCGAGCGCCAATGAAAGAGAGCGGCTGGTTTTCATTTTCTTCCTTTATTTTTCATGAATTGAAGGGCGAGTACAACGGGGGGATTATAATGGATAAACCGTCTTGGAGGAAAAATTGACCGTTTCGCTGGAAATGCAGATTGGAGATCTCCTGAGAGAGCATGGGCTGAAGCTGGCGACGGCGGAATCCTGCACCGGCGGCCTCATTGCCAGCCGGATCACCGACGTCCCCGGCTCTTCTGATTACTTTGTGGGCGGGGTCGCGGCGTATGCCTATGAGGCCAAGGTCGCGCTGTTGGGCGTTTCGTGGGACACCTTACAAACCTACGGCGCCGTTTCGCGCGAAACGGTTTTGGAAATGGCCCGCGGCGCGCGCCAAGCCCTCCAGGCGGATGTGGCCATCTCGGTCAGTGGGATCGCCGGGCCCGGCGGCGGCCTGCCAAATAAACCGGTCGGGACAACGTGGATCGGATTGTCCGCTCCCGAGGGAGAATGGGCGCGCATCTTTTGCTTCGAAGGAAATCGTCTTCAGAACAAATCGTCGTCTGCCGAGGCAGCCTTGCAGATGTTAACCGATTATCTCCACGGCTCGCGCGCCCTGGAAACGGACTTTCGGAGGCAACCATGAAACCGCTCGTCATTGTCTCTGCGGTTGGTGAATGGCGCATGGTCAAAGAGCTTTTCCCCGGTGGACAGGTTGAGCAATCACCCTTTGGCGAACTGCTCAACCTGAAACTCGGTCCGTGGGATCTGATGCTATTCCAGGGCGGTTGGGGCAAGATTTCTGCGGCGGCGACCGCCCAATATGTAATTGATCGATTCAAACCCGATCTGTTGATCAACCTGGGAACCTGCGGCGGATTTGAGGGCCGCATTGAAAACGGAACGATCATCCTGGTGGAAAGAACCATTGTCTATGACATCCTCGAGCAAATGACGGACGCCGCCGGGGCCATCGCCCACTATTCCACCGAACTGGATCTATCCTGGCTGCCGCGGGTCCTTCCCTTTCCGGTCCTGCGCGGATTGTTGATTTCAGGCGACCGCGATATCGTGGCAGAAGACATACCCATGCTCGTCAAGAAGTACGGTGCCGTGGCTGCCGATTGGGAGTCTGGTGCGATTGCCTGGGTCGCCCAGAGAAACGGCATCCGTCTATTGATCTTGCGCGGCGTCAGCGACCTGGTGGGCGCAAGTGGCGGAGAAGCCTACGGCGATTACGAATTGTTCAAACAACGCACCAAGGAGATCATGAAGCGGCTTTTTGAGGAGCTGCCAAAATGGCTGGGTGCGGTTGAAAGCATCGAGCAGGGTTATCGCGGTTATTAGTCCGACGAAACAACGTCAGGGCGGCCCGGATCGTCGCCCTTTCCCTATCCTTGCACGGGATTGAGAACCCGCCCGATGAAAAGGAATTGTCCGCTGGTAAGATCACGGATGACGAAAATAAACGGCCGGTCGATCACCAGGCGCACCTTTGACTGCGATGGCGCGCTCATCGCCATCATGATGGCTGCCGTTGCCGCGGCGGCTTCGGTCCCTTTTTCATCGACGGCGACAAACGCCTTGTGAACCACGTCGCCGATGAACAGATCATGGTCGCCGGTCATGCCAGAGAAGTCAGCTTTATTGCTGTCGAAGGCATCGGTCATGCCGAGCGACTTAAGTTGATCGCTGAGCGAGAAATCGGCGCTGAAGGTGAATTTGGGACAGCCAAGCATGATCGGTGTGGACTGCATCGAGTTGAAGATGTTGCTTAATGTTTGGGCGTCCAGATTCGATTCAAAGGTCTGGAAGGTTCCGGCATCTGGCAAAATGATATCCATCGCGGCCGTGTTTCCATTGTAAGGCAACTCAACCGCCTGGTAGCCATCCCCTTTCAAATAGGATAAGGTCAGATCGCTGTTGTTCATCATCTTGACCTGGATCTGCGAGCCGTCCAGCAGGGTGAACGGCGAATCGCTGGTGTCGTTCGGATCGAACGGGACATCCCAGTCGGCTTTGAAGTAAATGGCATTCACCAGCACCATGCGCGTGCTCGAGTTGACCGAACCCGGTGCCAGCAAATCATTGATCTTGTTCTTTGTCTGGTCGCTGACCCAACGGTTGATCTGTTGCCGCACCGGATCAAAGTTCTTGATGAAATCTGCCAATTGGATCCCTGCTCCGTAATTCTTCGCAATCAAATCGAGGTAGGCTTGCTGGAAAGGATAGGTCTGTTCCGCCCAGATCGAGTTGGCAATATTGAGCTGCAGGGGCTGTCCGCCGTTGCCAGGTGCCTTTCCTTCGCCTGCCAGCAACAGATCCAGGGCGTTGAAGGCAGGATGTAATTTATCCTGCGATAGCGTGAACTGCATGGCCTGCGCCATCTGCGATTCTGTTTCGCCGCGCGCACCCGCATAGGTCATGGCCAGCGCGAGGGAAATGCTATAAGGAGAAAACACGAGATTTCCGTCCCGGTGGCCAAGCTCCTCGTAAAGGCCCAGTGCGAAGGCATTGTTTCCATCCACGAGGGTTGCAAGATCGGCGGGAGGCACATTCGGATTCGCGTCCCGCGGGACAGACGATTTCTGCAGGCTGGCGGACGGCGCGGGGGTGCATGCCGATAGCAGCATGGTTACAACGATCAGAGCCGAGAAGTAAACGGATCGATTTTGCATATACTGCTCCTTTCTATATTGGAAAGACGAACAAGGTGACCATTTTGTTTCCCGGGAGGCCGGCCCCCGGCCGAACGTAAGATGGGGACTTTTCCCGCTATCAGATAGAAGATATCTCATTATAAGAGAGGAATTTTATCCGTGGGTGAGCTCAATTCGCCGGTTGCAAATCGCGGGGGCTTGGAACAAAAATGGAAAGTTTTGATCACGGTGATGTTTGGTCTTTTCATGATCATCCTGGATTCGACCATCATCAACATTGCCTTCCCAACCCTGCGGCGTGTGTATGGTGCCAGCCTGGCCGACGCCCAATGGGTGATCAGCATCTATGTGCTCGCGCTGGGCATCACCACCCCGGTTTCCGGCTACCTGGCGGACCGCTTCGGGATCAAACGCGTTTATCTTTTGGGGTTGGCGATCTTTTCGTTGGGTTCTTTTTTGTGCGGTATCTCGCCATCGCTCGGCCTCTTGATCGCGGCGCGCGCGCTGCAGGGCTTGGGCGGCGGCATCGCACAACCCCTGGGTCCTGCCCAGCTCTACCGGGCTTTTCCGCCCAAAGAGCAGGGTGCGGCGTTCGGCGTCCTGGGGATCGCCCTGGTGGTCGCGCCTGCGCTCGGTCCGATCTTGGGCGGATGGCTGGTCGACATTAATCTCTGGCGGGCCATCTTTTTCATCAACGTGCCGATCGGGATCGTGGGCGTGGCTCTCGGCTCAGGTTTTCTGCTGGATTTCCGCGTCACCAGGCGACCCCTGTTCGATCCGCTGGGACTGCTCACAGCGATCCTTGGATTCGGCGCGATCCTATATGCGGCATCCATCGCGGAGAATTTTGGCTGGGGCGGCCAGCTCACTCTGCTGGCGCTCGGATCTGGTTTCGCGGTCTTAATCGTCCACGGGCTGATCGAACTGCGGGTGGCCGATGAGCCGATGATGAATTTGCAGCTCTTCCTCAACCCGACATTTTTAATCGCGGCTCTCGTTGGTTACATCGCAACGGTGGCTTTGTTCGGCGCGGAATTCATGATGCCGATCTATTTGCAGGCCTTCCGCGGACGGACGGCCCTGGAGGCCGGGATCATCCTGCTGGCGGTCGCGGCCACCTCGGCGGTTGCCACGCCGTCCGCGGGAAGGCTGTATGACAGGATCGGTCCTCGCGCCATCATGGTGATAGGTTTCTTAATTCTGTGCATCAATACCTGGCAGTTGTCCGTGCTGCAAGGCACCACCCCGATCCCCTATATTGTGTTCTTATTGGCCCTGCGCGGGCTCGCGATCGGTTTGACTCTGCAGACATCCTATGTGAGCGCCTTGAGCAGTATTCCGCTTGATCTGTTGCCGCGCGGTTCATCGTTATTGAACAGTACCCGCTTTGTGGTCCAGGCGATTTCGGTGGCAGCGCTGGCGACGATCCTGGTTGGTTTCCTATCGCCCGACATCCAGGCGATGCAGAATAAGATGCAGAATGAACTGGTCAACGTCACCACGCCATTTGGGGTATGCGAAACGCCCGGCGTCGCGGCGCAGGATAATTTTCCCCCGGGCGCGCTCGATTCCCTGGCCTCCCTGCCCCAATCCGCGGTCCAGCAGGCGAAGGCCAAGATCTTATCCACCCTGCAACTCGCCTGCGACCAATCCATGCAGGGTTTTGACTCGGCATACGCCCTGACGTTCTACGCCTCCATCGCGGCGCTGATCATGGCCGCCTTCCTTCCGGGCTGGCCCGGCAAGTGGGGTGGGCGCGGCTCAACGCAGGCACCGACGCTGGAATAGGAGCGGAAAGTCCTTCATCGAGACGATCAATTCAAAGGACCGGCTTGGTTAACGCCGGTCCTTTGAGTCAGGATGGAGACCTTTTTGGATCGTTCAAAGCATCGGGAGCAGGTATTCGTAGGCGCTCAAGGCCGCCTTCGCCCCTTCGCCCACCGAGATCAGCGCTTGCTCGGCGAAATTATTGGTCACGTCGCCGGCCGCAAACACGCCGGGGACGCTGGTGCGATTGATGTCGTCCACGATGATGCGGCCGCGCTCATCCAGCTTGACCAGGTCTTTTGCCATGCCAGAATTGGGCGTCAGCGCCTTCTCGACGAACACGGCGTCGGCCTCGTACTCGACGGTCTTGCCGGATGGGTCCTTGAGCCGCAGGGCCCGGGCATATTCATCCCCTTTGACCTCCAGCACCTCGTAGCCCTTCAGCACGGTCACGTTCTCCGCCGACTTGAGTTTTCTGCCAAGCGGGGTGTTGAACACGCCGTCGTTGTTGCATACCAGGTAGACGTGTTTCGCCACCGTGGAAAGTTCGCCCGTCGAACGCAAAGCCAGGTCTTCATCGCCGATCACGATGGTGCTCCGATCGATGAAGAGCGGCGCGTAACTGAGCGCGGAATAACACAGCCCTTTCATCGTGAATTCCTTTTCGCCGGGCACGTTCATGCGGACCTGCCGGGCGCCGGTCGCGATGATGACCGCCTTCGCATCCAGTTCGGTTTCGCTCTTGGTGATGACGGCAAAGCCGCCGTTCTTCTTCGCGACCTTTTCGACTTCTTCCATGTGGCGTGCAAAATCGAGATATTCCAATTCGCTGCGGAATTTGTTGACGATCTCCAGTCCGCGAATGACCTGATACTCCTGGATCCAGGGCAGGGCCAGGCGAAAGTTGGTTTTGCCGCCCAGGTCCTTGGTCAGGAGCAGAACGTTAAGGCGCTTGCGAATTGCGTAGATTGCAGCGGTCAGCCCTGCGGGTCCGCCGCCGATGATAATTAGGTCATACATCCGATTCTCCTTTCCATCTCAGTAGGCGGACTTGATCGTTTCGATATCCACATCCGGTGCGCCCTCGTCAGGAGGCGGCTCGTGGATAAAGTCCTTCTCCATCATCATCTTGGTTAACTCGCGCGAGCGCCTGATGATGTTTGTGGCATTCTGGAATTCCTGCTCGTAGGTGGTCGGGCAGCAGGCCAGATCCTGCTCGACCGCCTTCATGGCGACCGCCGCAGCCTCGCGCGGGAACACTTCCCAATCGTCCATGTTGGGCAGGATGTGGTCTGCATCCAGCTTCGCACCGACATGATCTGCCAGAGCTTGCGCGGCTGCAAAGCACATTTCATCCGTGATCGTCCGGGCGCGGACATCCAGCGTGCCGCGGAAAATCCCGGGGAAGCCGAGTGAGTTATTGACCTGATTAGGGAAATCCGAACGTCCGGTTGCGACGACCACCGCGCCGGCCTCCTTTGCCTCCCACGGCCAGATCTCCGGGACGGGGTTCGCACACGCAAACACGATCGCATCTTTTGCCATGCTCTTGATCCACCCAGGCTGGATCACGCCCGGCCCTGATTTGGACAGGGCGATCAGGACATCCGCGCCTTTCATGGCATCCGGGATATCGCCTGCGCGTCCTTCGGCGTTGGTGATGTTGCACAATTTCCATTTATCCTTGTACTCGGCTTTGCGCATCTCGAGGTCTTTGCGATGCTTGCCAAGAATGCCTTTGGTGTCGACCATGAAGCACTTGGACGGATCTGCACCCCGGCCGAAGATCAGCCGCGAGCAGGCCACATTCGAGGCGCCCGTTCCCACGAAGGCGATCTTGACCTCGCCGATCTTCTTGCCGACGACCTTCAAGGCGTTGATCAATCCCGCCAGCGTGACGGTGGCCGTGCCCTGCTGATCGTCATGCCAGATCGGGATCTCAGCCCTTTCGCGCAGTGTATCCAGGATATAAAAGCACTTTGGATTGGCAATGTCTTCCAGGTTGACACCGCCGATCCCGGGCTGGAGCATCAATACCGTGTTGATGATGGCGTCCGGATCTTTGGTACCGAGCATCAGGGGAACTCCGTCGACACCGCCCAAATATTTATAAAGCAGGGCTTTGCCCTCCATCACCGGCAAGCCTGCTTTGGGACCAATATCTCCCAACCCCAGAACGCGTGTCCCGTCACTCACGACCGCGACCGTGTTCCATTTGTTGGTGTATTCGTAAACCAATTCAGGGTTGGCTTGGATGGCCTTGCAGGGCGCGGCCACGCCGGGCGTGTACCAGATGGCAAAATCATTGAAACTGTGCACCGTGCATTTGAGCGTGGTTTCAATTTTGCCCCGATAGAACGGGTGCAGTTTCATCGCATCGGCCGAGGGCTTTTTGGCTTTCGCTAGCAATTCGTCAATGTTCATGGTGTCCTTCCTCCGGGGAGTGTTGCCAGTGCAGCAACCCTCCATATCAAAAGATTGATCAGGGGGCGCGGCGTCTGGATTCAGCACGCAAAGCGAGCATCACCGCGTACAGATCCAGCCCGCGTTTGCAGGCGGCATGCGAAGCCGCCAAAACTGAATCGGACCAAAGGGTCCGCGCCTGAAGCGCTTCTTCATCGTCATACAGGACCAGTTGAATCAGGCTGCCCAGCGGGATATCCATTTCATTCGGAACTTCCACATCGCAGTCAAAGCAGGCATGGCAAAGATTAACATCCTGGCCGGTGGCCTCCTTGATGATGCGACGCAAACTCATGTTCAGAACTCTTCCGTTTTGAGGCGCAGGGGCATGGTCATCAGGACGGTATCGCGCGAGTCGCCATCGGGAAACATGAAGTAATCATCCAAGGTCGCCTGCACTTTGAAACCCAATGACTCGAAAGCCTTGATCGCTTTGGTTTCATCCGCCACGATTTCGACCATCAGGACGCCCAGTCCCTGCCGGCGGGCCAGGTCAATGAGGGCGCGCAACATCTTCACGCCGAGACCGCGCTTGCGATAATCCTTGGCGAGAAATAAGCGGACCTCTCCGATGTGGCGCTTGGGACCTTCACAAAAATGCAGGGAGGCGTTTCCAACCACACGTTCCTTGGCGAGCGCCAGAATGGGGAGAACCTTGGTATAGTCGAGCAGTTCGCACCACTCCCGAACGATCGCCGGTTCCTTGACCGGATGACGGAAGTAACGGAGATCGTCGTCGCTGACCGCCGAATAGAATTCCATCAATCGCGATTCATCGTCCGCGATCATGGGGCGCAACAAGACATACGTCCCGTCTTTGAGTGTGACCATTTCGCGAAAATTCTTGATCTGTTCAGGAAGCATGTGCCCTCCAATCAATGCGGCAAGTACCAGATGACAAGCGGTTGGCTTCCTTTGGCAATTTCAGAATTCACGGGCCCGGCATCGAAAAGGCAGATTTCCGACATGCGGGTTCAGAGCCTCGTCAGGCAGGGATCTTCTCCGCCTTCGGTGCGGGTGCGACAAAGCCCTTTGGCAGGACGCCGCCTTCGGTGACAATGCGCGGCACGATCTCCTCCCAGCCCACGGCCATGATGTGCAACCCGTTCACGCCCTGGCCGGTGAACTTCTTGATCTTCTCGATCAGCTCCAGGGCGATCGCCACCCCTTCCTCCTGGGCGTTCCCGGCTTTCTCCGCCACCTCCATGCGCCTCAAGATCGAGTCAGGAATGACCACGCCCGGAACTTCTTCATTCATGTACTTCGCCATCTTGAAGGTCTTGAGCGGAGTGATGCCGATCAGGATATAGACCTTGTCCAGGATGTTCCGCTTGGCAAGCTCATTCAACCAGACCTCCATGTGGTTCACATCGTAGACTAGATTGGTCTGGAAGAACTGCGCACCCGCGTTGATCTTCTTGTGTTCGCGCAGGGCCTGGAATTTTGGCTCGGAAGCAAACGGCGAAGCCGCCGCACCGAGGAAGTATCTGGGGGGCGTCTTGATCTCACGACCATCCATGTACCTGCCTTCATCGCGCATCCGCCGCAAGATCCACAGCATTTGGATCGAATCGATATCAATGAGATCCATGCGGCCGCGCGGCTCCGGAGCCATCTTCATCGAGTCACCGGAAATGCAAAGAATGTTACGGACGCCAAGGTCATAGGCACCGAGCACTTCGGACTGCAGCCCCACCCGCGTCCGGTCGCGCGCCGCGATCTGCATCACAGGTTCCGCACCCTGTTTGACCGCCATCGCCGAGCAGGCCCACGAAGCCGTGCGGGGCGTGGCCGACGGGTTGTCGGTAAAATTGACGGCCGCCACATACGGTTTGACCGTGTCAATGTTCTTGCACATCTTGTCGGTCTTGGCGGAGATCGGCGGCGCGACCTCGGCGGTCACGACAAACTCGCCTGCCTTAAGCCTCCGCTCCAGCTCAGAGACCGGATCGGTGTATTTCGGCGCGTGATATTGGTCATCGCCCTGCCACCAATCCGGCTGGCGCACGGGACGGAAAATGGAATTCCAGGTTTCAGCTCGCCGGGCCGGATCGCGCCCGAGCAATCCCGCGAACACCCGGCCGGTCCCGATCTTTTGTACCTGATGGACCACATCGCCCCACGTTTCTCCGCCGATCTTGTCCCAGTCCAGGGGCGGCAGCACTTCCAACAACATTTCCTGGCGGCCCATCCTGAAGGCGCGGTCGTAGATCCGGTACCAGATGCACGGACGCGTTTCATCGACGTAACACTGTTCCTTGGTCGAGCCGCCGCAGGGACCGTTGCGCTCTCCCTTGGGACATTCCATGGAGCAGATAAAGGCGGTCTCCTGCAGCAGGCAGTTGCCGCACATCCGACATCCGAACATCGGACCTTTGATGGCAAATTCCATCGTCTCCAGCACGCGATTTCCAAACGTCTCGCGCTTGAAGGGATAAAAGGGCGGTTGCCAGCGGCGACCAGGTGTAAATCCAGGCATGGTTCCTCCTTCGAGGGGACGACCGGCCATCGAGCGCCAACAAGGGTCGATGGCGGATCGCCAGCTGTCTAATTCATCAAATACGAATCCGCATAGATCACTTTGTTCAACAGGATCTGCGTCGTCTTCCAGAGCTCGGCCTGTTCAGGGTCGGACAGATCAAAATCTGCAATCTGAGGTTCTTCGCCTGCGGCAGTTCGTTCGGCAATCTTATTGTAGGCGCCTGCCAGCGGATTGCTAGTGTCTTTTGTCTCTATCCAATGGATGACATCATTCTGCTTTTGATCGAACGGGTTGGCGATCATCATCTGCAGGCCGACGCCCATCAGCATGGCACAGTAGACCCGGTTGATCAATGGCCGGTTCTCATTCGGCACCGCATTCGAGACGTTCGAAAGACCGACCGAGATGTTGGGGGCGGGGTCCCAGGCGTACTGTAGGGTCCGGACCGCCTCGATGAGATGCGGGCAGTACTGCTGGCACCCGCTGACGGTCAGGACCAGCGGGTCAATGATGAGATTTTCCATCGGCAGCCCGACTTCCATCATGCGAGGGATCAGCGTCTCCACCGCGATGTTGACACGCGCATCGGCTTCGACCGGAATGCCTTCTGAGCGCATGGTCAAGGCAATCACGCGGGCGCCGTACTTCTTTGCCAACAGCGGTACTTTTTCCAGCCGCTCCGGCTCGGCCGAGGTGGAGTTCAGGATCGGCTGTGCCTTCTTGATGGTTTTGAGGGCGGCCTCCATGCCATCCAGATTGGTTGTGTCAATCGAAAGCGGCACATCCACCACCGTCTCGACCGTCTGGATCATCCATGGAAAGACCTCCGCCCAATCCTTCTTGCGCGGGCCAAGATTGATGTCAATGGCCTTGGCTCCTGCTTCCACCTGGCGCACCGCCATATCCATGAAGAATTCGCGGTCTTTCGCGGCCAGCGCCTCCTTCACCTTTTCCGAGATGATGTGAATGTTCTCTCCAATGATGTACATGTGTGCCTCCAATTCTCGCTAGTCGGGATTCGAGATTCGATCGCCGCGGCGGGGCCGGCCACGATCCAATCTCGAATCGCACGCTAAGTCTTCAATGCTTCCGCCACACTTGGAAACTTGCCCAGGTCCGTGTGCGGCAAAAACAAGGCCGATGTGAATGCCTCATAAAAAGTATTGTCCGACGACAGCTCAACATAGGTCATGCGCCTGGCGATCTCTGTAATTCGTTCGCGCCGGCGCCGATCAAGCAGTGCATAGTACGCGCCCTTCACCGCGGTGTTTCCCAGGAACTCGAAGCGCGACCAATCCATATCCGGCAGCAATCCGATCTGCACGGCCTTCTCCACGTTGATGTATTTTCCAAACGAGCCTCCAATCAGAACCCGATCCGTGGTTTCAAGCGGAATGCCGACGTTTTCAGCCAGCACGGTAAAGCCGGCGTAAATTGCGGCCTTGGCGCGCAACAGGTTATCGATATCCACTCTCGTGATGACAATATCTTCGCCCGATTCGGACTCGGTCCGGCGGGCAACAATATATTCACCGCCATGCGCTCCATCGCGAACTCGGGCAGTCTTCGCCGTCAGGTCGACATTGCCAGCCTTATCCAGCAGGCCGGTCAGGAACATCTCGGAGAGCAGCGAGATGAGGCCCGAGCCGCAAATGCCTTTGGGCCTGCCTCCCCCAATGACGCGGTAGGTCGGCTCGAAGGTTTGGCTGTTGATCCACACTTCCTCGATCGCGCCCTGGGTGGCGCGCATGCCGTTCACGACTCCTGCGCCTTCGAAGGCCGGTCCCGCCGAACAGGCACAGGTCACGAGCCAGTCGCGATTCCCCAAAACGGTTTCGCCGTTCGTCCCCACATCCAGAAACAGGGTCACGTTGTCTGCGTTATCCAAACCCGAGGACAACACGCCCGCCGTAATATCCGCACCGACGTAACTTGCCACGCCGGGCAGACAATCCACGACGGCCTCCGGGTGCAGGTTCAAACCCACTTCGCGGGCAGTCATCGGCGGCACATGATTCACGGCGGTGATGAACGGCGAAAGGCGGATGCTTGAAGCGGGAATCCCCAGAAACAAATGCATCATCGTGCTGTTGCCCGCAACCGTGGCCTTGACCACCTGCTCCGGCTGGGCCTTCACGCGCCGGCAGGCCGTGCTGAGCAGGTCGTTGATCGTGTCCAGGACGCGGTGGCGCAGTTCATCCCGGCCCCCGGTCTTATCCGCGTAGATAATGCGGGAGATCACATCTTCGCCGCGTGCGATCTGTCCGTTGTATTCCGCGACCTGCGCTTTGACCTGTCCGCTGACCAGGTCCACCAGCCAGACCGTGACCGTGGTTGTCCCGATGTCCACTGCCGCCCCCCATAACGGAGAGTAATCATCGATCAGATCCGGCTGAACGTCGATGAGCCGGACGGACCTGGCAGCTTCGCTGGATTGATTCGCGGCCGTGAGGTCGACGATGGCGGTGACATTCCATTCGCCGTCGCGCAGGGCAGAGCCCATCCTCTGCAAAAGATTTAATGAACAGGTCACATCCTCAAAGTTGTGCTGCGATCGCAGGGCGGTCTGCAGGCGCGACCAGTCATCGGTCTGATCGTCCAGCGACGGCGGACTGAGACGCAGCTGAATCCGCCGGACGGTTTGGTCATTCAGATAATCGTAATCGCCGGGAACGGTAACCTCACCCACCACACGGTCGGTCGTCAGCCGCCGTTCGATCTTCTCCTGCGGCGGCACATAGATCGCGACATCGCCTTCCACGACGGTTTGACAGGCCAACGCGTATCCCTGCTCAACATCCGCCGGCGAAAGCCGCAGGGTGCTGCGACGGCGAACACTTCCGTCCTTCACCTGCACCGCGCAGCGCCCACAGCGCCCCTGCCCGCCGCAGGGCTGGCCGATGTCGATGCCGGCCAGATGCGCCGCCTCCGCCAGCAAGGTATTGGTCGGCACTTTGACGGTGGCGTTTATTTTTTCGCCGCTGAAGGTCAGGGTATGTTCCATGGGTTCTTATCGGTCCAGGAGGGCGCGGCCGAGCAGGCCGGCGCCTCCGCGCGACCTCAATTCAATACCTGTTTCATAAACGCCGGCAGGTCCACGGCTTCGCGCGGTCCGACTCGAATCTCCCAATCGGAGAGTTCTTCCTCGAGTTCGCCGGACAGCACCGCGACGTGGCCCGGCAAGACCAGGCGTTTCTTGCTGACCTTGCTGGCGACATCGAATCCCTTGATGGACTTGGCGATTCTTTCCGAGTCGAACTTGCCCGCGGCCCAGGCCGTCAGCACCGACATCCCTTCGGCATCACACACCACCAGCCAGGCAGATAAACCCGAGCCCTCCACTTCATTGGCAACCGAGAAGTAGGTGATGCTGAAGTTGGTTGTGACCAGCACCGGACTCTCAGGTTTCGGCGCGTTGATCTCGTAAATCCCGGGTTGCACCTGGATCGGCTTCTGCGGATCGGTGTAGATGTTCTCGCGCAGGACAAGCAGGGGATACAGCAGCTCCGGTTTGAACTCAGATAACACGACAAAGCCTGCGTATTTTGAAATGGCCTGGGCGGCGGCGATGCCCTCGTCCTTGGCATCACATGGAAACGCAATGGCCGGATAACCCAGGGCGCGGAAGTTGGACTTGATCGCCAATCGCCGGGCCTGCGTGGAACGCGTCAGCCATTCGCTGAGATTCGTGCCGCCCACGTCGAGCACCAGGTCATCCACGCCCCTGGCCTGGATTTTCTGGGTCAATTC
This sequence comes from Anaerolineales bacterium, assembly GCA_035515435.1. Taxonomy (GTDB): domain Bacteria; phylum Chloroflexota; class Anaerolineae; order Anaerolineales; family Villigracilaceae; genus Fen-1038. Next base: position 11,408 of record DATJBI010000071.1, on the reverse strand, counting down.
TGCAAGCGCCTCGAGCGAGTCGGCCCGGACGGCGAGGGCCGCCTTGGCTCCTTTGGCAAGATCAGCCATCGCATCCGCATTGGAGGCGTCCGCCGCATAAAGCAAGGGGGTTTCGCCCGCACAAGCCGGCAGTCCGGAAGCAAGGGAGCCGGGATCGCCAATCAAGATCAACGGACGTTTCGTTGTGCCGCGAATCGTCTTGATGGCGGCACCCAGATCTGCATCGGCAACGACCGCAAAGCCATCGACCGTGAAGTCCATGCCCACGTAGTTGACCTTATACGCATCGGCTTCGGCAGCTTTCCTGGCAAGGTCAGGATCGGAGGCTTTGAGGCGGATGAAGAGACCCGGCTTGTTATAGAACGTCTTTTCATGGCGGAACATCACGACCTCATTGCCCGCTTTGACTTCTGTGCCAGCCTTCAGCGCCACCAGTCGAATCGGCGGCGCGGCCGACTCCGCCAGCTGTTTCTTCGAGGCTTCGCTGACGTAAGGACAGGTGCCGAGTTCAACCTGTTTGGCGGCCAGTTTCATCGCGAACGCGAGACAGGTCGGAAAGCCACATTCCTTGCAGTTCGTCTGTGGGAGCAGTTTGTAGATCTGAATACCTGATAGAGCCATAATGTTTCCTTTCGGGAATCGTGATTCGGAATTCGGGGATCGGCAACCTTCGCGGCTGATGACTTCTCATTCCTATTTCACGCTGTGATCAATTCTGCAATCGCGTCCTTCACACGCTTAACCGATTCAGGATGCCTCAACACCACTGCATCCGCTCCCGATTCAACGAGCGCCATGGCCGTGAGCGTCTCCCAATTGATGGCCCGGTCCTTCCATGCGCCCCACGATTCAGGTACGCCACTGCCGACCTTTGCTTCTTTGGTCTTCCAGGCTTCGAAGCCGGGCGTGACGATCATCGGGGATTGGGTCATTGCGTCCCCCTGCAGCGCCGCGAGCCGCAGGCGTTCCATGACCGAGTAGCCGTACTCGATGCCATAGCCGAGCGCGCCCGTGGTCGGGTCCATGATGATCCGGTCTTTGGGCATGCCCATGTCGCTGATCAGGATGTTCAACTGCTTCGACAGATTGACATCCATGGGCGTGCGCGCCTGCACCAAATGGCCGTTCGCCATGGCGGTCGCGACGATCGTGCGATAATTTTTGTCTTCGCAGATGCCGAGCATGATTTTCTCCCCCTTGGTCGCTTCGGCCACCGGCACAAGCAGTTCGTTATCCTTCTCTGCTTGACCCGGTCCCCATACGATCAACGGCAGACCGCTGGCGGCCAGGACAGCTTTGACCGCCTTCACCGCCTCGTCCACAGAATCTTCAGCGGCCAGGGCCAGGACGAGAAGATCGGCTCCGAGGCCTTCCGCTTTCTTCGCCCATGGCGCGGGATCGTTCATCACATCGCCCCAGGCTTCGCTCAATAGGGGTGACCAGTCATCGGGCTTGCGGGACTTGATCTCGATCGCGATGACCGGCCTATTTTTCAGGGGTGCTTCAAAGTGCATGAACGGCAGCGTGGTCGCGCCGCCGACGGTGATGGTCTGGGTGCGCGTGCCGCCTTCCGCGCTCGTCGCGCCGATGGTGACCGTGCGGATGCTGCCGGGCCATTTATCCTTGGGAATTTCAATGGGCATGTGTTCCTCCGAGGTTTGTCATTCAATATTCGCGGATGGGGCTCCGGGGCTGACTTTTGCGGTTCACCAGTCCCGTTTTCCCATCCCCGCTCGTTTCCTTGCTTCGTCTCTTCGCTCAATGAACTGCTCAATCGGCGATTTTCGTTCCGCCGCCAAACCCAGATCCTTCAACTCGCTGGCATCCTGCGCGGCGAGGTGACGGATGATGTGCTTGTAGGAGATCATCGCAGCCGGATAGATGATGCCCGCCGAGTTGTGTGTCATGTATGCGACGCGTATGCCTCTGTCCTTCATCATCTGCGCCGCGGCGGACAGGGGAATATCGGACGGCAGTTCGGGCACGCCCTCGCGCATGACCGCCTCGGCGGTCAATGACCTGGCATTCTCTCGTCCATACACGCCTACCAGCTCTTCGTAACCGACCACGCCCACGCCCTCCCCTTCGCTCCCGATCACGACCATTTCCTCGACGTTGTGCTCCACCAGAAAGCGGGCAACATCCACGATGGGTGTGCCCGTCTTGCAGGTCGGCACGCCGACAGTCATCAGGTCACGGACAAGCATAGGGGTGGTCATCGCCTGATTTGGCCCGCAGAAAGCGGCAAGCCTGCCGAACGGGAGGGATGTCAGCCCTGCCCTGGCTGACCGCTCTCAGGCCACTCCGATCTGGCTGCTCAAATAGTTCTCCAAACCGGTCTGTTTAATCTGGGCCAGCTGTTTCTTATTCCAGTCGTAATGCCCTTCCTCTTCCTTGAGGATGGTGGTGAACAGGTCGGCTGTGGACTGGTCGCCGGCTTCCCCGGCTTTCTGGATGCCGGCATTGTAGGCCTGGATGGCGGACGCTTCCGCCTCCTCGTCGTTGCCGATCATTTCCGAAACGTTCTGGCCGATCTTCATGGGACGGAGGTTGGATACGACCGGAATGCCCTCCAGAAAAAGGATGCGGCCGATGAGCCACTCGGCGTGGTGCATCTCATCCACGGCCTGTTTCTCGACAGCTTTGTGAAGCTTTTCGTAGCCCCAGCTGTCACACATCTCGGAATGCACCATGTACTGGCTGATGGCCGTCAGCTCGTCGGCCAGGAGGTCATTCAGGGTCTTTAGAAGTTTTTCGTTGCCTTGCATCTTTACTCCTTTTCGAACACCATTACGCTTCGTCCGCCCATGCTGCTGATCGTAAGATCCAAGACGGATCTCATTCAGCCAAGGCGGCGGGCAGGGATCTTGTTTCTGTCTGGACCCTCCTGCAGGCCCTATCTCCCGCGCCGGGCACGGAGCAGCCAATGAACCGACTAGAACATCGCTTCCATCGCCAGGGCCGGGTGATTGTGCGCTTCGAGCCAGGCGAGCAGCTCGTCCACCGTCGTTACGTTCCTCTCATCCGCAATCTTGTCAAGGAAGTCGGGATCGCCATCGCGCTCGCAGACCGCCTTCAATTCATCGGACATGGTCTCCTTCAGCACGGACGACATCCATACCACGCGCTTGAAGCCGCCGTCCGCCGAGATGAACTTCGGGCTGATCAGGTAGAACTTGCCGACCCCCATCACGCCAGGAGTCTGCAGTCCACCGCCTGCGATGCCCGCCAAAGTCGAGAACGTCATGCCCGCGGGCGTCATGGAGGTATCTTCGCGCGAAACAACCATCACGCCGTTGGCTTCGGGGATGAGCATGACAATGCACTCAAAACATCCGCAGGCCGTCATCGGGTTCTCCATGATGGAATACATCGAGACCTCATTGACCACGCCGTGCGAACCGATCTTGGCATAGTCATTGGTCCCCTGCCAATAGCCTTTCTTCTCATCCAGTTGTTTGCCAAGTTTGATCGGTTGATTCGGGCCGGTCGGATTGATGCTGAAGGAGGCTTTGCAGTCCAGCCAGTTGTATGCGCCGCACAGGCCGAGCCGTTCCGGTGAGACCACGCACACGTGATTGGGTGCGAACGATTGACACAGCGTGCACGAATAGAATTCATCGACCTTGCTGTCGGTCAGGTCGGCCAGCCGCTTGTTGCGATAATCGTAGGCGGCGCGCGCCTTTTCCAGCCATTCGGCGTGCAGTCCCGGCTCGGTGACAATCGTCACCTGGACCTTGTCCACGATCGCGCCGAAGTCCTCATGGAAGCGGGCATGCAGGATTCTGCCGAAGTGTTCGAGGTTGAATCCTTTGTCTGCGGCGGCGTTCGATATGCGGATCCATGCAATGTCGCGCTGACCCACATGCTGAATGCCGCTGGCACCATTGATGAAGTAATGGATCTGCCGCTCCAGCACTGGCTCAAAATCCTGCTGCATCTGCCGTCCCGCTACTTTGATCACAATGCCCACGTCCATTGAACCCTGCGGCGGTATGTCCTCAAAACCCTTCCCGACCAGTTCGATCTTTCCATCGGTGACCTCATCGAGTTTTGCCATTTGCAGGAATTCGTAGGCCCGCGAATGCTTGCCGCCGAACTCGACGCGCAGATCCGCTTTGCGAACGACTTCGCCTTCGAAGGCAGAGCCGTAAGGGACCGGCACGTCCACGTTTGAAACCTTGACCTTGACGCCGCGCACTTCGATGCACTTCTGCACCAGTCTCTCAGCCTTCTCCAGGTCATCCTTGCCTTCAATTTGGTTGAACGGCATGGAAACAACATGCTCATACGTGGTCACGCCCGTGGGCAGGATCTCCGGGATCACGGTATCCGCGATGACCGGGAATCCAAAATTGATGGCACCCGCCGCGGCCGCATATTTTAGATCATCCACTTCGCCGAGCGCCAGCACGAAGGCGAACACCCGGTCCTTGTTGTACAGCAGGATCTCGCGCGACATGCCGGGCTTGAGCCCTCCAAAGGTCAGGGCCGAACGAGTGGCAAACCCCAACGCATAGATCGCGCTGATCGTGTCCGTTCCAAATGGAACCGTGTAGGTGTCGTATCCCAGTTCAACCCCCTCTTCCTGCAGTTGATGTATGATGCTCCGGCCGTTGACGTTGCCGCTCAGGAAGCACAGAATGTTCCGCCGCTGCAATTCGCGCACGATCTTGACGGCCACCGCATTGGATTTCGCACATCCCACGATCGCGGCGAAGCCGGGCATACGGCCATCCACCAGCTGGATGCCCCACGAGCGCAACTGAATGTCATCGATCGGCCCGTTCAAATGACCGTCAGCCGTTCCTTCTTTTCCATTGCCGTCCGGGCTCGTAAAGGAGGTGCCACCGGCCAGGCGGAATCCCGGCATGGGTTCGGGCTGAAGGTGGTAGGCGAAGCGCACCGCTTCAATCGTCTCCGCCGCCAGCAGGGTCGCCATTCCGGAGTCCAGGGTCTCGCCAAGATACGGCGTCCATTTTGATTCCGAGGGAACCGGATGGAGCATGTCCCGCGCCTGTTTCATCACAGGCTGCAGATCGCCGACCTTCTCCACCGTCCTGCCAGTCATTCCGAGGATCGTCGGGAGATAATAGGCGGTGTTCGGGAACGAGACGGGCGTGTCCGCGCCCTTTTCGCGGACGGCCCGGTTGAGCATGATCTCCGCTTCGGTGACCAGGGCGTTCGCGCCGCGCATGGCTCGAGTTGCTATGTATCGTGACATCTATGCCTCCAAACGGGAGTTGGGAATCGCGAACGGGGAGTCGCACCTGTTCCCGATTCCCGAAATCGTTATCCGTAAATTGCGACCCGGCGCTGCTCGATCGGCAGGTTCTCCAACGCGATCATCCTTGCGTCTCCACTCCGACCGAACTTATTCTTCTCCCAGGCGGGCAAGCCGAGGGCGGCGCGCTTCTTATCGATGTGTGCCAGCGCGGCTTCAATCATCTGCTGCGGGCCGGGAATGAATTCCAGCTTGCCGCCATAGATCTTCTCCCAGCCCTCGCTGATGTATTTCAACACCGTGTCGCTGTCCTGAATTCGATCCGGCATGCCACTGACGGGCGAGGCGCCTCCGAAGATGACGTACGCACCGGAGGCGACACAATAGGTCGCGATCGAAAGCGCCTTCTCGCTCATCCATTCGGGCGCGAGCCCCACCGCGGGGATCTGATCAATATCGTCGCCCAGGCCGCCCTCTTCGGCCATCTGCGTGAGCACGGTCAGGATGCGTGTGTTGTCCACACAGGAGCCCATGTGGAGAACGGGCGGGATGCCCACGGTTTCACAAACTTCGCGCAGACCGCTTCCGACTTCGCTCAATCCGGCCTCGCCCAACATCAGTCCGAGCTTGCCGGATGCAATCGCACCGCAGCCCGTCTGTACGATCAGTACATCCTGCTTGAGCAGTTCTTTGGTGACAAACGTGTGCATATAGTCATGGCTGGAGCGCGGATTGTTGCAGCCGACAATGGCCGCCACGCCGCGGATGCGTCCGCTCATGATCGCATCGTTCAGCGGACGGAACGAGGCGCGATAGGATCCGCCCAGCATGTAGTTGATGTATTCATGCGAAAAGCCGGGGATCACGTCCTGCTTGATGTGCGGAATGCGCATCTTGGAGATATCGCGGTTCTTGAAGTTGTCAATCGCGGTTTTGAGGATCGTCTTCGCCACGGTCATGGCGTGGTGCTCATCGAATTCAATGTGCGTCGCGCCGGTGATCTTGACCTTTGGGGAAGTCGTGATGATCTTGGTGTGGAAGTTCTGCGCCAGCCCGACCAGGGCCTGCATGATGCACTGGACATCCACCACCATGGCCTCCACGGCCCCGGTCATGACCGCCAGCTCCTGCTGCAGGAAGTTGCCGGCGGCGGGGATCCCCTGGCGCATCAGGATCTCGTTGGCGGTACAGCAGATCCCCGAAAGATTGACACCCTGTGCACCGGCGGCTTTGGCGTATTCGATAATCTCTGGGTCCTGCGAAGCCGCCACGATCATCTCGCTCAGACTGGGTTCATGTCCATGGACGACGACGTTGACCATGTTCTCTTTGATCACGCCCAGGTTTGCCTGACCCAGAATGGGCGCCGGGGTGCCGAACAGAATATCGGAAATGTCGGTGGCGATCATCGAGCCGCCCCAGCCGTCCGCCAGGGCCGTCCGCACGGCATGATTCAAAATATGGACGGAGTCCTGATCGTCGCCGATGTGGGTGCGGTGCAGCGCCTCCACCACTTCACGATCCACCCCGCGCGGCCAGACCTTTTGCTCGCGCCAGATCTGCTGCCGCTTCTTCGGCGCGCGGGTGGCAGGCACAACTTCGCCCTGCTGCTGACCAAACTGCGAAATGTAAAGATCAGCCAGATCGCTGGCAATCTCTTCGGGCGCGCGGCCTTCGATCTTGATGTCATACTTCGACGCCACGATGCGCAGCTTGGCGACATCCCGAATGGCGTATCCCTGGGCTTCGCCTTTGGCGGTTGCCTTCAAAAGAAAGGCCATGTCGCGTCCGTGATCGGAGTGCGCGGCGGCACCCGCAGAGATCGAACGCGTCAGGTTGCGCGCCTGCATGGTGTCGAGCGTCGCCCCGCACACCCCGACCTCGCCATTCTTCGTCAGGCGGCAGGGTCCCATCCCGCATTGCTTGCAGCACATGCCGGCGGCGCCGATGTTGCACGGCACCATCTTGTCGGCACGCGTAAAGGCTGTTTCGAGGCCCAATTCCTCGGCGCGGGCCAGCATTTGCTGAGCGGCCGGGTCGGTCGAGTATTCGGTGATCTGGCGTTTCTTAGGCATGATCCGTCTCCTCTTCCCGGGCGACCGAGATCGGGCCCATCCCCGGGCAGGGCCAGAGCGGGCGTCCAGAATAATTGACGCGCTGGGCAAATGTTACCGTCTTCTTGGTTGTCTCATAGACAGTGGTGTGCCGGAAATACGGCTTTGATCCGCCATCCTGTTGGGCGGCCACCCCCGTTTCGACCGGCGCGCTCCACTCCCCAAGATAACCGGCTTCGTCCAGCTTAACGGCAATTTCCAGATCGTTAATCTTGCTCTCATCATAAGTTACTTCAACAATCCGGAATGCGCTGCTGGCGTAGACCTCCGTCACCCCCTCCAATTGCGAAAGGATGCCCCGCACCTCCGTAACGTGATGATCCGCGTAGAGAGCTGGCACCTCGAACGTTTTCTTTTGCATGCTACCTCCTGAGTAATGTGAATTTCGGACGGTACCGCTAAAGGAGGAAGACAATTCTTTCATCTATTCTAGCACCAGGCCGCTTTTATAAATCGTGTGTATTGTCATCGGAAAGACGGACAAAAGTTATAGCCGTCCTCCAATTTGAGGATGAAAGGCTATGGCCCGGCGTGCTCGATTGATGTATGATCGGAATATGAAAATCGCGATCACAGGCAAGGGCGGTGTCGGCAAAACCACATTGACCGCCCTGCTGGCTCAGACTTATGCGGATCAGGGCCGCCAGGTATTGGCGGTGGATGCAGATCCAAGCCCCTGTCTGGCGGGAGCTCTGGGATTCCCCGATGGATTGCGCGCCAGACTTCATCCGATCGCAGAGATGGATGAACTCATTGAGGAGCGCACCGGCGCAAAGCCCGGAACGGTGGGAGGCTTCTTCACTTTGAATCCCCGCGTGGACGACATCCCCGAACGATTCAGCATTCTGCATCGCGGGGTGCGATTGCTTGAGATGGGATCGGTGGATACGGGTGGATCGGGCTGCATCTGCCCTGAGTCGGCGATGCTCAAGACGTTATTCACACATCTGCTCTTCCGCAAAGACGACGTGCTTCTGCTGGATATGTACGCGGGCGTCGAGCATCTCGGACGCGCCACCGTTGATTTCGTGGATGCGATGCTGATTGTCGTCGAACCGACCCGGCGCAGTCTGGGCACCGCCGCACAGATCAAGAAACTGGCGAACGATATCGGTCTGGCGCGTTTATATCTGGTCGGCAACAAGGTGCGAAACCAGGCAGAAGCCAGATTCCTTGAAGATGAAACGCCGGGGTTGCCGGTGCTCGGTTTTCTACCGGCCGATCTGAAAGTGCAGGAAGCGGACAGATTGGGCATCCCTGTGTATGATCACGTTGAAAGTCTGAAGCAGGCCCTCCAGCAGATCCATGGCAGGCTCAATGAGCTGGCCGACAACGAGATCCGGCAATGATCGCACGATCGCCAGTGCAGACCCGGGCCAGCCGGGCATGATCCAATCTCGCGGAAGCATCCCAGCCATGGCCATCGGTTATTTTCTCGATAAAGAACATCAGCCGGCCAAGAAGGAGATCGAGGCGGCGCTTGCAGGCAAGCTCTGTTTTTGGAAAGATATCGTTCAATTCATCGAGAACAACTATGAACTGACCGGAGAACTTGCTTATGGCGGCAAGAATTACGGCTGGAATCTCTGGTATCGAAAAGGCGGCAAATCATTGGTGTGCCTGTATCCAGGGCAGGGAAGCTTTACAGCCCAGGTCGTCCTGGGAAGAGATCAATCGGAGCAGGCCCTTCATCTGAAGTTTTGCAGGAGCGTGGACCGGCTGCTTCAAGAGACTCCGCAACTGCATGACGGCAAGTGGTTGTTTATCCCGGTCAAAAGCCCGGCCGAAGCGAAAGCCGTTGAGAAATTATTGCTGCTCAAAAAACATCCAATAAGAAGAAAGACTTTGTGATGACTATTACCATTGCGCTCGCTGGCAAAGGCGGGGTCGGCAAGACCACCGTCGCGGCCATGATCATCAAGTATCTGGCACAGAATCAGGGCGGGAGCATTCTCGCCATTGACGCCGACCCTTCCTCCAACCTCAACATGGTGCTCGGTCTCGACCTCGAGTGGACGGTGGGCGATATCCGCGAAGGCATGCTCGAGCAGGTCAAATCCTCCCTGCTGAACGGCGGGGCGGCGATGGGGACCATGCCCGGCGGAATCAGCAAACGCGAGTATCTCGACTACCAGATCCATTCGGCCCTGGCGGAGGGCAGCCGCTTTGACCTGATTGCGATGGGTCGCGGCGAGGGACAGGGATGCTACTGTGCGGTGAACCATAATCTGCGCGAAGTGATCGACGCGATGAGCAGGCATTACGCGTATGTGGTCATTGACAATGAAGCCGGCATGGAGCATCTTTCACGCCGCACCACCCGTGATGTGCAGCATCTGCTCATCGTCAGCGACCCGACGCAACGCGGTCTTGTCGCGGCACAGCGCATCGCCGACATGCGCAAGGAACTGGATATCAACATCGAAAAGGCCTATCTCATCCTCAATCGCCTGGAGCGGCCCATGCCGGAAGCCTTGAGCGATTTTATTGAACGACTGGATGTGCCGCTGATCGGCTCGATCCCAGCCGACCCCGAGATCACAACCTATGAGTATTCCGGCAAGCCGCTGGTAGGATTATCGGACGAACTCCCCGCGTATCGGGCCGTTGCCCAGGTCATGCAGAAGATCCTGTGAAGCGCCCGGATCGATCCCGCTGGAACCGCAGCAGGTGCAAAAGAAAGGCCTCCCAGTGGACGACGTTCCACCAGGCCGTCACGTAGTCCGCGCGGTGGTTCTGATATTTGAGATAGTAGGCGTGCTCCCAGACATCAATGCCGTATGGTGCCAAAACTCGATGCCGGACATTTCGAGGCGGGAATCGAGAAGGACCCTTATCTTAACCAGTGGACCCAGCCTGATTCAATTATACCCGACCTCAATAACCCTCAATCCCTGAATCGCTACATGTATGTGCTCGACGATCCAATCAATGCGACTGGCCCAACAGGTCACAAGATTGCTTGCGATGATGGCTATCTTGGTTCGTGCGGCGATACTGCATATGGCGATGATCCGGCTAAGCCTTTATCCGACCCTCTCCCAGACCCATGGAGTAGTGACAGAGGGAACAGCAGAACCGGCGGCTCAAATTCTCCTAAGCCAACTAGGAATCCAATGCCTGCAGCGACTACCCCAACAGGGACGCCTACGCCTGCTCGGATTTATTCAACTTCAACTCCACCGCAAAATCCCATTAACCGGGGCAAAGTGTGATAGCATGTTCTGTCCCAGGACCCGGCCGGACATCTTCCTGTTGGACATTCGTTTATAATACGCCGAGCCCTACCCCGAATGATGATGTGCATTCCTATTCGGAGATGCCTCATTCAACCCCCCCCCACCAGATTGTCGGTATTGTGGCGAGCCGTCGGAGCCACTTGGTACAGATGATGCATGGACTGGAGGGTTCTGGAGCGGCGGCGGGTGGGGTGATGTTTCCAGGCAGCTGCTTAAATGAAACCAACGACTTTTATCAAACTCTTCCTTTGGTACGTGGTTCTAGAGCAAATTGCGTTTGTGGTAACGCCTACTCTAACAACGCAGGCCACAGATTGGATGATGCCAACATTTGCCTCAGCTGAATATATCTTAATAGGGATTTTCATGCTGATTGCATGGGATACACTGGCTGAGTACAATATCGACTCGTTGTCACTGGTACTATTTATCGTTTTGGGAACCATATTTCGACTCGATGCCTCGCCCAGCGGGGACTTGGGTAGTTGCCTAAGAGTAGTTGCATGGGTCGCCGCTGGAATTCTATTATTCAGAGCGCCTCGCAAGGGCACTCCCTTCTCATTTCCCAGAACAAGTACCTTTGCATGGGCTATAGTAGGCTTGGTATCTGGCGTGTTGCTCGCAATGCCGATGTCATATCTCACTGTACACAGCCCTGGTTTCCGTAACTTAGCCGGAGATCCATCGCTTTACACATCAGTGAGGTACGTGGCCCAAGAATTTGCAATTCAAGGCTCGAATGTCGCAATTCAAGAGGAATATATCTTTCGTGGCCTATTATTAGGATACCTCGGGAAATTGCTGGGTAATCAAAAACGGGCGCTCCTACTG
>DATJBI010000070.1:0-4057 GCA_035515435.1 Anaerolineales bacterium | reverse complement strand
CCGGTGAAAAAGGCGAACCCACGGCTGGTGCTGATCGATTCCTCTGCGGGCATCACCAATCTGCTTGAGTACGAACAAAGCAACACAGGCAAGGATAAGACTCACGGCAGTGCCGAGCGCCATTACGAGGGCACAAATCCGCACCTGTTCGCCAGCCCCGGCATGACGGCAAGGCTCGCCATGAACATCGCGGCCAGCCTCTCCAAGGCCGACCCGAAAGGTGCGGCCATCTATTTCGGAAATGCGCAGGCCTATGCCAAAACCATGAACAATCTCGCCTGTGAGATGGCCGCCCTTGGCAAGCGCTTAAAGAATAATCGTATCGTACAACCGCACGGTGTATTTGATTATCTGGCCCGCGACATTGGACTGGAGATCGTCGCCGTCATGCAGACCCATGGCCAAGAACCTTCCGCTTACGAAATGATGTTTATTGTCCAAACCATCAGGCATACGCGCACGGGAGCGATATTCATCGAGCCGCAATACCCTGGAAAGGTCGGCAACTCCCTGTCGAAAGAAACCGGAGTGCCTGTCGCCATGCTGGACCCTGTTGCAACGGGCCCGGAGAATGCGCCGCTCACATACTACGAAACGGTCATGCGCAAGAACATGAAAACCATCGCAGCAACGCTTGGGGTTAAATAAGATTATGTCATATGTCCGCCAGCCAAACGGAGCCGCCGTAACGTTCGAGAACGTCACGGTGGCCCTTGGCGGCAATACCATCCTGGAAAGCATATCGGCCAGAATCCCCCAGGGAAGTTGCACAGCCATCGTCGGCCCCAACGGCGCGGGAAAGACGACGATGCTGCTGGCCCTTCTGGGAGAAGTGCCCTACACGGGCGGCATCCAGATCTCCCGCGCGGATGAGGGGCGGCACTTGCGCATCGGCTATGTTCCGCAACGGCTTCAATTCGACCGGGGCATGCCGCTCACCGTGCTGGAGTTCATGGTTATGGGTTGGCAACGAAGTCCCCTGTGGTTCGGCGTACGCCGGTCATATCGTGAACGCGCACTGGAACTCTTAGCCTCCGTAAAAGCGGATGGATTGGAAAGAAGAAGGATCGGAGCTCTCTCGGGCGGGGAAATGCAACGTATGCTCCTGGCGCTGGCGCTCGGACAGGTGCCGGACCTGCTGGTCTTGGATGAGCCGGCATCCGGTGTGGATTTCCAAGGCGAACATGTTTTTTGCGAACTGCTGGATAAGCTGCGCTGCGAGCGTGGCTTCACCCAATTGATGGTGAGTCACGATCTTCCTACCGTGACTCACCACGCCACCCACGTGATTTGCCTCAACCGCAAGGTTGCGGCTGAAGGCTCCCCTCGCGAAGTGCTAACCGCCGAAACACTCACCGCGATTTTCGGCATTCACATGGGGTTGGTGGACAGCCGGGCGTTCAGTTGTTCATCGCCGTGCTGCACTGGAAAGTCCAGCCATGCCTGAACTAAATGTACTTTACGACATCATCCCCAAATTATTGCCTTTCGAATGCATGCAGATGCGCTTTATGCAGCTGGCGCTCGTGGGCCTTTTGCTTCTCGCGCCCATGGTGGCCTTGATGGGTGTGCAGGTGGTCAACTTCCGCATGGCATTTTTCGCCGACGCCATCAGTCACTCGGCTTTCACGGGCGTGGCGCTGGGACTCATTCTCGCCATCAACCCCCACTGGACCATGCCCGCCTTCGGTCTGTTGGTGGGGCTGGCAATTGTGGCCGGCCAGCGCCGAAGCGCCCTGTCAACAGACACCGTCATTGGCGTGTTCTTTTCCGGAGTGGTTGCGTTCGGCCTTGCTGTTGTCAGCAGGGATAAGAATGTGGCTCGCGACATTCAAAGGTTTCTTTACGGAGATATCCTCACCATCGAAAATGGCGATATTTGGGCGATGATCGCGCTTCTCGCGGTTCTGACATTTTTCCAGATTTATGGTTACAATCGAATGCTCTATATCGGCCTCCACCCGGTTGTCGCCAAAGTGCATCGTGTGCGGGTAGCCGCTTACCAGTACATCTATGCAGGGCTTTTGTCCTTAGTCGTCATTTTTTCGGTCTGGGCCGTCGGCGTCCTACTGGTGACAGCAATGTTGATTGTACCGGCGGCCACGGCGCGGAACTTTTCCCGCTCCGCAGGCGGTATGGTCTGGTGGGCGCTTCTGGTCAGCGCCACCTCAGTGGTTATCGGATTGCTGATCTCCGCTCAAGATTGGGCGCGTACCGCCACCGGCGCAACAGTGATTCTGGTGGCTTTCGGCTGGTTCCTTATTGGTTCCGGTCTGGGCTTATTCAATGGAGAACTTAATGTTCACAAATAATCGAGAAGTGAACATGATCAGGAGATGCGGCCAAAATTTATCCTGTCGATGATCGGCCGGGCGCAGCCGCAAGTCCAATTGCACAATTCAAAGCGATATGTGTCTAAATCGAAGAAGAGCAGATATGGGCATTGATTCTGCAACCAGGTAATTTATGGTCCACTGGAATGTTGATCCGGAAATTTATCGCATCGGCCCGGTCGCAATTCGCTGGTACGGTCTGTTCTTCATGCTTTCATTCGTCTGCGGGATCTTTATTTTGGACTGGATATACAAAAAGGAAAAGAAACCGCAGGAGGATATGCAGCAGTTGTTGCTATATATGCTGATCGGAACCATGGCAGGGGCGCGCCTTGGACATTGTCTTTTTTATGATCCATCCTATTATCTCAGCAATCCGCTCGAGATATTGAAAGTATGGGAAGGAGGACTTGCCAGCCATGGCGCAGCAATCGGCATTTTGCTGGCATTGTATTTTTACAGCAGAAAGCATATGGATCAGCCGTATCTGTGGTTGCTGGACCGCATGGTGATTCCGGTAGCGCTAGCCGGTATGTTTATCCGCACCGGCAATTTTTTTAATTCCGAAATTATCGGCATTCCAACGCAAATACCTTGGGCGGTGATCTTCGAAAGAGTCGATGGAATGCCGCGCCACCCGGCACAACTATATGAGGCTTTGGAATGCCTTATCATATTTGTAATCTTGTTTATTGTTTACAAACGTCGCGGCGCGCTGGTTCCGAAGGGGATGCTTCTTGGATTGTTCCTTATACTGATCTTTGGATTTCGCTTTTTTGTGGAGTTTTTCAAAGAAAATCAGGTCGCCTTTGAACAAAGGATGCCATTGCATATGGGGCAGATATTGAGCATTCCGGCTGTGCTGACCGGATTTTTCCTGTGTCTCCGGACGTTTCGCAGATCGTGATGATTTTCCTGCCAATGAAACCATCCATCAACAGGGAGTTATCATCCTGTCGTCATGAATCGTAAGGTGAATTATGAAATCACGTCCAACCTGGGATGAATATTTTGGGGATTAGTCGACCAAACGCGGCGAGCGCTGTAATGGGGGAAAAAGGACGGATAGAGCTATTTAGCCGGGAAGCCATCGTTTTCGTAGCGTTCTTCTCCTATTTTGCCGCGATCGGTGCGAGTACATTCCACATTTATGCATCGAATGCCCCCTGCGGACATTGTCCCGAATCCTGCGTCATCTGTCATGTCAGCAGCATATCAATCCTGCAACCTGTGGCTCCGGCCGCGCCTATGCCCACCGGATCCGTCACGCTATTCAGGCTTGTCCGGAAATCGGAACCATCTTTCCGATCCCCTCTTCATATCGCGTTGACCCGCGCTCCGCCAACTACAGCCTCACATCTCCTTCGTCGCTATTGATACAACCTTAATAAGACTTTATTGTTGTGGTATAAGATTTATTTTGCGTTCACAAAGCTGAATGAAATTACCGAGGGGGTCAGCTGGCGACAGTTGCTACTGTCAAAACTTTGAACAGGTGATCGCCTTCGAGAATGCGGACGCCGTCAAGATATGCTTATGATGAAAACCCTGGCAGTTTTCATCTCATTTACTGGTGCGGTTCTGCTTATTACCGGAATGCCTGGACTCTCCGGCCAGTCGATGAGTACAGGTCAACCACCTTTTTCCGTGCCTGAATACTCGTACAAAGTGGTCCACGCATATCCGCACGACACTAGCGCTTTTACCCAGGGTCTTGTTTACCT
>DATJBI010000069.1:0-4035 GCA_035515435.1 Anaerolineales bacterium | reverse complement strand
GGAACTGCCGGATCGTAGCCGAATTCCCAGGTATCAGTAATCCAGAACAGGTCGTGGCCGCGCTGCAGCAAACTGGTCTGCTCGAATTCGTGGACATGGGAAGCAGTCCGGTCCCAGAAGGCACCACGGTCCGGACGGACTATGGTACGGCCTCCGCGGCGCAAGGGGCCGCAAATGGCACGGCCCAGCCGGGGGCCGCCACTCCGGACCTGACCGCGACCGCTCAATCGGCTCCGACCGCCACGCCGCTTGCAAATACCACACCCTCTCCGACCGCGCAGGCCTCTCCAACGGCCGCGGCGCCCGCGACAATCTATCACACCGTGATGACCGGTGCGGCACTCGATACGGTTTCGGTTCAGACCAGTTCGGTCGGGGGGTACGAGATCGCCTTCACCCTGAAATCCAGCGGCACCCAGGTCTTCAGCGATTACACGAGTTCCCACGTCGGTCAATATCTCGCCATTGTGCTCGACAAGAAGGTCATCTCCGTACCCGTGATCAACTCTGCCATCACGGGGGGGCAGGGCGTGATCCAGGGAAGCTTTACCGCGGATACCGCCAACGCCCTGGCGGTCCAGCTGCGGTACGGTTCCCTGCCCGTGCCGGTGAAAGTGGTTGAAAGCCAAACCGTCGGTCCGACGCTGGGGGCCGAGTCAGTCCGCAAGAGTCTGCTGGCGGGCGCCATTGGCCTGGCGGTGGTCATTCTATTCATGGGACTCTACTATCGCCTGCCGGGCATTCTGGCCGACCTGGCACTGGTCACCTACACCTTGATTTCCCTGATGCTCTTCAAGATCATCCCCATCTTCTTGACGTTGCCCGGCATCGCCGGTTTCATCCTGAGTATCGGTATGGCCGTGGATGCGAATATCCTGATCTTTGAACGGCTCAAGGAAGAACTTCGCTCGGGACGCACCCTGCGGCAGGCGATCGATCTTGGCTGGCGGCGCGCCTGGCCGTCCATCCGGGACTCAAATTCATCCACGCTCATTACGTGCCTCATTCTCTACGTCTTCGGAAATACGTTCGGCGCAAGCATGGTCAAAGGTTTCTCCATCAACCTGGCCCTGGGTGTCGTGATCTCCCTGTTCACTGCCATCATCGTGACCCGCACCTATCTGCATGTTGTGCTGGATAATCTGAAACTCGATGAACACCCGAACTGGTTCGGGTTGTAGGAGTTCTTCATGAACATCATCAAGAATCGCTATCTTTACTTTCTGATCTCGCTGCTCGTCATTGTACCGGGCCTTATCTTCATGGCGATCCACTGGGCCAGCAACCCCGCCGAAGGCCCCCTCTCCCTGGGCATTGACTTTCGAGGCGGCTCTCTGCTCGAGGTTCAATTCTCCGGAACGCTGCCATCCATCAGCGATGTGCAGGCGGTCTATGATGAGTACCAAGCCACCACCGGTCAGGGCCTGGGGGATTCCCTGATCCAGCCCCTGGGCACCAACGCTTATTCGATCACATCCAAGCAAATCGATGACCCCACCAAGGGCAAGATTGTGGCCGAGATGCAGTCGAAATTTGGATCCACGGTCACGGTCTTGAACTTCACATCCGTTTCGGCTTCGGTCGGCGCCGAAGTCACCCAGGCGGCAGGATTTGCCATCCTGGCCGCGGCCATCTTCATCATCCTCTATATCTGGTACGCGTTCCGGAGCGTGGAGCATCCGGTGCGTTACGGAACGGCCGCGATCATTGCCATGTTCCACGACGTATTCGTTGTGCTCGGGGTGGAGGCCATGCTCGGATATTTCCTGCATTGGGAAGCGGACTCGCTGTTCCTCACGGCCTTGTTAACCGTGATCGGCTTCTCCGTTCACGATACGATCGTGGTGTTTGACCGCATCCGTGAGAACGCCAGCATCTACCGCCGCGTGGATTACGAGACGCTCGTCAATCATTCCGTGGTCCAGACCCTGGACCGCTCGATCAACACCCAGCTGACCGTGATGTTCACGTTGTTCGCGCTGGCGCTGTTCGGCGGCGACACGACCCGGCACTTCGTGATCATTCTGTTGGCCGGCATCTTCAGCGGAACCTACTCATCGATCTTCAACGCCTCGCCGATCCTGGTGGTCTGGCAAAACCGCGAATGGAGAACCTGGTTCAGACGGAAAGATGAGGCGGCACCCGGAGCCGCGCAGTAGGCAAAACAGCATAGCAACGGACGAGCGCACCCTCAACGGTGCGCTTCTTACACAATGCATTCCTCATCAAGGGTCTTTTGATCGGCTTTGCCATTGCCGCCCCGGCGGGACCGATCGGCGTGTTGTGCATTCGGCGCACGCTCGCCCGCGGACGCTCGATCGGATTTCTCTCGGGCCCTGGCGCGGCAACCGCAGAGCTGCTTTGCGCTTCGGTCGCCGCTTTTGGTTTGAGGGTGGGATCTGTTGATCGGTGTGAGATTCTGGCTTGGGTTGGCCGGCGGCATTTTCCTGCTGTACCTCGGCCGGGGCACGATCCTGAGCGGGCCGGCGAGGCAGCCGCCCAGCCGAAGTCGCCCGGCGGGCGCGGCCGTTTCGGCACGTCGCTCTTTCCGGCCGGCGGAATCTTTCTGGGCTCCGCTTCGCGGTGGCTGGCATTGAGCACGGGCGTGGGCGCATTGCACGAACGCTTCAGGCCAGCATGGCTGACCTGGGCGAATCGAACGGCAGGAGCAGTCCTGAAGGCATCCGGCGCGGCGGCGCCCCTGTCGTTAGTGCGAAGCGAAACGAGACCATCAGGGTTATAATTAAAAATAGGCAAGGAGCATACTATCATGGCCGAAGAAGCAAATGCAGAGAATAGGCCTGGGGAGGCGGACTCGTTCTACGAGCGCCCAAACGTCAGGCAGGATACCATCCAGATCGGAGGGGGCATTCCCTTTGGTATAGAACAGGTGTCGAATAAGGAACTCGCGATCGGAGGCGCATATGGCGCCTGGGGAAGAAGTTACAACAACGCCCAACTGCCTGAGTTTGTTGCGAGCCGCATGGGACATGCTCTCGACGAGCACGATCAAATGGAGCTTGGGGAACTGGGATTCGTAAGCCGCCAGCACGTCCCGCTCCTGACCGACGAGGAAAACCATGAATTGGAATTGGAGGTCGGGACGCGGTTGATCAAAGAGGCCGCTCAAAGCAACGGCTGGGAACCGTCCCAGGTCCAGGGACTGCTCGTCGGGACAAGCGGACCGATCACGGCGGATTATGTATCCGAGCTCGCGCTGCGCGCCGGGATCCCGGAAGAGGCGCTCAAGGTCAGCGTGCACAAGGCCTGCGACGGATCGGTGGGGGCATTGAACCTGGCCCTCAACCCCGACCTGGGCCGGGCCGGTCAAGTCAACATCGCCGAAGAACTGCGCGGCAAAAAAGTGCTGGTCGGCGGCATCGAAGGCTTGAGCCGCTTTATGGGCCGCTCACAAGACAAGAATGCATTGCAGCTGTTTGGAAACGGCTTTGGCATGATCGGTCTCATTCCCGGAAAGACCCTGCGGTTCCTCGTCGGCAAAAGCATGGATGTATTTGATGAAGAAGGCCTCTTAAAAGTGCGCATGGTGTATCCGCATTCGGGTCTCAAGGCCATCGGAAAATTGGTGGACGTGGTTCAGGAAGGAGCATCCTTCATCCGGGTCGCAGGCTTGATGCACGAACCGGAGGACGGCTCAAACGTCGCCATGGCCGGACTGATGGGCATGGTGAAGCTCTTTGTCCGTTCGGGAGTCCAGGCGGTGACGGACGTCTTCGGTTCTTATCAAAAATTGATGGAGAAACTCGGCACACCCGACAAGAAACTGGCGACCGCCATCGTCCATCACGCCAATTACAAGATAAACAAGCTCAAAGAAAAACAACTCTTGAAGGAAGGCATCAGCTTTCCCATGCCGTGGCTGTTGAAGGATTTCGGCAACGTGAGCGCAGCCTCGAACATGATCGCATTTCTCCGCCAGCTGCCGCAGATCAGGCCGGGCGATCACGTTTTGTTCGACGGGTTCGGCGCAGGCACCTATTACGACGTGCTGGCAGTTGAATTGGGAGTGTGAAG
>DATJBI010000068.1:0-35230 GCA_035515435.1 Anaerolineales bacterium | reverse complement strand
AGTTCATCAATCCCTGGATTCGACTGGGCAACGTGTTCGATAAACAGGATCGGAACCAGGAAGAAATCTGTGCGTATGAGAAGGCCCTCGAACTCGACCCCTCGAATGCGCAGAATTGGTATGAACTTGGCAACCTCCGTTTTCGGACAAAAGCTTATGACAAGGCGGTCGAGGCCTATAACAAGTCCATTGAATGTGCGCCCGAATCCGGATGGTCGTACAACAATCTGGCATTGACATTGGTCAGCCAGGGCAAGTATTCGGAGGCCCTGCCCCTTTATCAAAAGGGAGTTGACCTGATCGAAGACGACAAGGACAAGGCGGTCGTGTGGAATCGCATCGGCAATGTGTATCGCAAATTGAACCTGTATGATCTTGCGGTCCGGGCTTTCCAGACGGCGGACGATCTGGATGCAGAAAATGCCGGCTTCCGCGATGAACTCGACGATGTGCCGGAAGGCGCGGCGCCAGTGCAGAGCAACCCCGATCAGACGCAGGAGCAGGATGCGGCGCAGGCACCCACACTCACCCAGAACCCGAGCCCGATGATTCAACTGATCCTCTCAGAGAGTCAGCTGGAAGAGGCGGCCTCGCTGGAGGCCGCCGCCCCGGACGCTGCGCCTGATCCCGCGGCCCTATCCGAGGGGACGGAGGCAGAGCCTCAAGCGCCCGCAGGCGCGGCCCAGACTGTTGAGCCGGCGGCATCGGGATCGGCAGCGGCCGCAGATGTAAATGCCGAAAGCCCTGCTGCAGGCCCGGCACAGACGGAGGCCGCCGGAGGGGCCGCTCAATCCGATGGCTCGCCTGCTCCCCAGCCGGATCAAGGATCAGCCGGCCAGCCAGGGCCCGCTCCGGTGGTGCTCCCGAAAACAAGCGAGACCTACATCGAGACCCCGGTCGTATTGAACGTTACAACCACTGAGGCGGCAACGGTCGTCGTGACGGACGAACAGACCGCTACCCAGACCGCGGCAGTCGTCGTGACGGGCGAACAGACCGATACCCAGGCCGCGGCAGCCGTCGTGACGGACGGACAGACCGATACCCAGGCCGCGGCAGCCGTCGTGACGGACGGACAGACCGATCAGGAAGCGCCCGCACCAGCGGACGAGGTCCCCGACACCGGTACGGCACAGACCTCCGACGGTGGCACCATTCAGGCCTCGACCTTGACTGTTGAAGAAACGGCCGGGGCTGCGCCAGAAGACCAGGCTGATCCGGTCACAACCGGGCCGGAGACAGACGGCGGGGCGGATTCGACCGCGGCGCCGGACGCCGGAGTTGAAATCGAGGCAAGTGAGGAATCCGAGGAAGCGCCTTCGGCTGACCGGCTGGCCTACGACGAGTATCTGAAGGACAATGATGACCTGGTCCTGAAGGTTGATGAGCAGGCGGAAGATTCAATGCCCGAGGCCCTGCAGGAGCCGGCCACCATGGTCGATCCCTCCGGCGAACTGCAGATTGAAATGGATACCAAGAACGCTCACGTTTGGAATGAGCTTGGAAACATCTACTTCAACACGGGTGCTTTTGACGATGCAATCGTCGCATATAGCAAAGCCATTCAACTGGACCGCTGGTTTGCCTGGCCGTACAGCAACCTGGCCCTGACCTATGTGCAGAAGAACCGCTTCACGGAGGCGATCCTGCTATATCAACGCAGCATCGAATTGTTCAGCAGTGAAAAAGACAAGGCGGTTTCCTGGAATCGTCTGGGAAATGTCTACCGCCGCCTAAATAATTATGATGGTGCGATCTCAGCATACCAGCGCGCCGATGAGCTTGACCCGGAAAATACGACGCTCTCGCTGCAGTCCCGTTTCAGCCTGCTGGGTAATTATTCGGTGGAGCAGATGCCGAGCCGCGTATCACAGACGGAGGAGTTGCCATGAGCGAGCATGAACTTTGGAATGAAATGGGAAACTTGTATTTCATGTCTGGAGCCTATGAGCAGGCTGTGCATGCCTACCTCAGGTCCATCCAGATGGACAGCACCTATGGAAGACCATACAGCAACCTGGCTGTGGCCTATGTGCGCCAGGGAAAATATGATGAGGCGGTAAAGCTGTTTCGAAGGAGCCTTGATCTGCTGGCGGATCATCGGGAAAAGGCCATTTCCTGGAACCGGCTTGGAAAGGTGTACCGCCAGTTAAAGGATTACGAGCAGGCGGTGATCGCCTTCCAATGCGCCGATGAGCTGGACCCGGAATGCAAGGAAGGTGACGAGGAACCCGGGCAGATGCTTTACGCATCCTCGGATCCATCCATTGCCCTGCAGGCCAGTGCGGCGGCGCCGTCCAACCCCGGGGAGCCGGCCGCCTCCGACCCGGATGAGACACCGCCGACCTCCAGCCCCGACATGGCAACGGCCGCCTGGACGATCGTAGAGCTGCCTCAACCCGAGGAGAGTGCCTCCCTGGAGATCGATCCCGAAGCCCCCTCCCTGACGAACTGGACAGAAGCCAATGCCGATCAGGAGGATGTTGAATGGTCTCCGATTTTTGCGGAGGAAGCTGAAATCTTTCTGCCGCGCGCCGAGGCCGAGGACCCGGAAGTGGAAGCGGCCGCGCTGGAGGAGGAACCCCTCGATCAATGCCGGAAATCCGATGACGAGCAGGCCCCCAATGGGTTCTGCGAGCCCGCTTCAATTGAGCCGGCGGACCGGGCGCGGGCCGAGACCCAGCCCCTTTTGTACTCGGGGGGACAACGGGCCAGCCTTTCCAACGCGGAACATCAGGAAAGCAGATACAGGCAGGATGTAATTGTGGATGTGGAAGAGCGGCCGGCCGCCGCATTCATTCCAGTCGAGCAATACGAAGAGCAGGTCGATCAAGCTCAGGAACAGTCGCTGCAAATCGAATCAAGAGACCCCGTGTCGGGGGCCAATTCGAAGGAGAGTGCCGACCTCGAAGCGGAGATCGCAAAATACAAAAGAGTCGTCCAGATCAACGATCGAAATGCCTCGGCCTGGGATGCCCTGGGAACGCTTTATAAGTCTGCCGGTTCGTACCGGGAGTCCATTCTGGCACACCAGCAGGCCATTTCCATCGATGCCGGCCGGGCCTCTTATCATCACCACCTGGGTCTGGCTTTCGCGGGGGCCGGGCGCGACGAAGATGCGATTACCGCTTTTCAAAAAGTGATTGAACTGGATCCGGATCACTATCTGGCGCACGCCACGTTAGGCGGATATTATCGAAAACTAGGATTGGAAGAACTCGCTCAGAAACACATAGGCAAAGCCATGAGATATATCTACGATAGCGAAAGCGAATACAACCGTGCGTGCCTGGAGGCGATCTGCGGCAACATAGATCAGGCCATTGCCCTGCTGCGGACTGCTCTTGAGAAAAAACAGACCTACGTGGAGTGGATCATTCACGATCCCGACCTCGACTTCATCCGCGAGGACTCACGCTTCAAACAACTGATCTCAAACTATACCCGATAGACCGCGGCCATCCCAGGCTGCCTCCTGGCACAATTCAGGCTGGGACAGAGGGCAGTGCAATTAAGACGGAGGGACCCGACCCGGGTCGGGCAGCCAGGATGGTCGGCAGGACGGGACAAGATTCTTTGAACCTGGAGGTGCTCATTCCGTAAAAGCAGAAAGGGGGCTATAATATTTCCGGTATATGATTATATAGTGGCCTCCCTAAAGAAAACAGGGAGGCCTCTCTTTCGTAGGCCAGAAGGAAACCTATGCTTGTGATCGGTTATATATCGGGAAGTTTGTACGTGCTCTGCATGCTGGTCATGTCGCTCTATGGCTTGAATGCCATGATCACGGCCATCCTTTTTGTTTTGGCAAGGCGCCGCCCCGACCGGGAACAAACTCCGCCTGAACCGAAGGAATGGCCAAAGGTGACCGTGCAGCTCCCGGTATTCAACGAACGGTACATGCTGGAGCGGCTGCTGGGGGCCGTCACCAGACTTGATTATCCGGCGGACCGTCTTCAAATCCAGGTGCTGGATGATTCAACCGACGACACGGCCCTGCTCTCCGCCCGTCTCGTGGAAGAATACCGCGCCGGCGGCGTCAACATCGAATGTGTCTTCCGCATCGAACGAGGCGGTTACAAGGCCGGTGCGCTGGCCAAGGGACTGGAGACCGCCAGCGGCGAACTCCTGGCGATCTTCGATGCCGACTTCATCCCTGCCCCGGACTGGTTGAAGAGAACCGTGCCTCAATTTCAGGATCCAGAACTGGGCTGCCTGCAAACGCGTTGGGGACATACCAACCGGGAATATAATCTCCTCACCCGCGCGCAGGCACTTGCCATGGACGCACATTTCATCGTGGAACAGACTGCGCGCTCACGCAATCACCTGTTCATGAATTTCAACGGCTCGGCCGGCATCTGGCGCCGGTCCTGCATCGAGGATACCGGCGGCTGGCAGACCAACACATTGACGGAAGACTTTGACCTGAGTTTTCGCGCTCAGTTGCAGGGCTGGAAGATCAGGTTTCTGCCCGAGGTGATCGTCCCAGCGGAGTTGCCGGCCTCCGTGGAGGCATTTAAGAAGCAGCAGTTTCGCTGGGCAAAAGGCAGCATCCAGGTAACGCGCAAGATCGTCGGGCATCTGTTCCGCCGGCCGGATATTCCGCCCTATAAACGCATAAGCGGTTTATTGCAATTAACCGCCTACATCGTTCATCCGCTCATGATCATCATGCTCTTCCTGACCCTGCCCGTGGGCCTGCTGGCGCCCCGCTTTTTCAGCATCTTTCCCATTTCCATTCTCGCCACCTTCGGCCCGCCCATGCTTTATGCGATGGCCGGCGCAAAGGAGACTCCCTCGCTGGCAGGACGCCTGAAGATCCTGCCGGTGATCACGATCATCGGATTTGGGATTTCGCTCAACTCGGCGATCGCCATCCTGGAGGCCCTGATCGGCAAGGGCGGAACGTTCGTACGCACGCCAAAGTTGAACCTGACCAACAAGCCGAACTCAACCAGACAAATTGACCGCGCCTACCTGCAACCCATCAGCCCCATTGTGTGGGGCGAAATCGGCCTGGGCCTTTATTCGCTCCTGACGATCGCGCTGCTCGAGCCCGGTCTGGGATGGGCGATCATTCCCTGGATGGGCGTCTACTGGCTCGGATATTTCTATATTGCCAGTCTCAATCTGTACCAGCACTGGCAGGCCCAGACTTCCCGCTCATCCTTTGCGATCAACGAACATGCCCAAAACTGAGAGCCTCGACGAATTCGTCGAGGCTCTCGGCATTTTAGACGGTGGCCGCCTGGCTGTAAAGCTGCTGCTTCACGTTGATGACCCGCTTGCGCAGATCGGCTTTGGTTTCGATTTCACCGGCAATCTTCTGAATGGCATACATGACCGTGGTGTGATCGCGGCCCCCCAGCACTTCCCCGATCATTGGCAGTGAGGCATCGGTTTCTTTTCTCATGAGATACATGGCAACCTGCCGGGGCTCGGCTATTTTCTGGGTGCGATCCCGTCCGAGCAGGGCCTCCACGCTGGTCTGCCATTCGCGCGCAACCAGTTCGATGATCTTTTCAGGAAGGATGTTCTGATGCTGCGGCAGAAGGTCAACCAGCGCCATCTCCACCAGCTGGGGCGTCAAGGAGGAACCGCTCAGATCGGCAAAGGCAATGATGCGGTTCAAGGCCCCCTCCAATTCACGGATATTCGACTCCACGCGCCGGGCCACGGTCTCCAAGATCTCATCCGAAATGAAGCGCCCGGTCCGTTCCGCTTTGGCCCGCAAAATTGCGAGGCGAGTTTCCAGATCGGGAGGCTGAATATCTGCCGCCAGTCCCCACTCGAAACGCGAGCGCAGACGTTCTTCCAGGGTCACGAGTGCCTTGGGGGGGCGGTCGGAAGAAACGATGATCTGTTTATCCTGACCATGCAGCGTATTGAAGGTGTGGAAGAATTCCTCCTGCGTGCTTTCCTTGCCCGCAATGAATTGTATATCATCGATCAGCAGGACATCGATCGAGCGGTACTTCTCGCGGAACGCCTGCGTCGTATGGGTGCGGATGGCATTGATCATGTCATTCGTGAATTCTTCCGAGGACACGTACAAGACGTTCAGGCCGCGCGCGTAGCAGGCATTTCCGATGGCGTGAAGCAGGTGTGTCTTTCCGAGTCCCACTCCGCCATATAAGAAAAGCGGATTGTAAGCCCGGGCGGGTTTTTCGGCGACCGCCATGCAGGCCGCGTGGGCCAGACGGTTGCCGGCGCCGACCACAAACGTCTCAAAAGTGTAGCGCAGATTCAGCGTGGGGTTGCGGGCGGGCGGTTCCGCCGCGCCCTGCGCGGCCTCTGCCGCGGCTCCCGTTTGGGCCAGGTCGGGCCGGTCTTCCCCCACCACCACGAAATTCACCGAGGCGTTTGCATTGAGGACGCCGACCAACAGGCGATCCACCGTGCTTGCCAGGCGATTCTCAAGCCAGTCCCGTGCATACGCATTCCGCACACCCACCGTCAGGACGCCGTTTTCGTATGATACCGGCTGGGTGTCGCGGACCCAGGTATCAAAAGCCGCTTTGGGCATCTCCATTTGTAGTTGTCCGAGCACGGACTGCCAGGCGTATTCCGAGTTCATAGATCAATCCTCAGATCAGGAGCGAGAGTATATTGGCCAACGTGCAAAAAACCGCGGCTTGGAGCGATGAAAATATTTCAATTGGATCTAACTAACCATCAGGGACTTCAGATGTTTTCGAACTCCACATCCATCGTTCAGCGTGAACACATTGTAGCAGAAAAGTCTCTGCACCGACAACACTTTTCGCCTACGCTTACTTAAAAACATTTCCTTTTTTAAGGTTGATCAATGTTAAAGAATTATCGCGCGCTCAACATATTCATCCTTCAGAATCAGAACAGGCGTTTCAGCCAACTGCATCCTCCAGGCGCCCCGCGACCCCCATATATGGGCGTCGCGGACTTCGCAAACACCGCAGGCCCAGCCGCATAGAATTGTGTGTTAAAAGAACGCAACGCAATAGAACTTGGGCCGGCGTCGAGTGAACATCTAGTTTGAGTGATTCAAATGTTAAAGAATCAACGATTTCCGATTTTAGGGATGCGCGCGGCGCGGAACCCATGCAAGAATGGTTGTACCATCACCGATGACGGAGGTAATATCCACTTCACCGCCCACCGACCGGGCGCGCGTTTGCATGTTTGCCAGTCCGTGACCGATCGTCATCGCCATTTGCTCCAGATCAAAACCTCTGCCGTCATCACGGATCTCCATCACCACGCGCTCGGAAGTCATCCAGACCGTGATATCCACCTTTTTGGCGCCCGAATGTTTGGCCGCGTTCGCCAGAGTCTCCTGACAAATATGGAATAGGGCCAGCGAATACGTCTGCGGCAGATGATCCAGCCCGCCTTTGGGGCCGATCAATGAGACTTCTGCAAAGGTATTGGCCCGGTATTCGGTCACCAGTCGTCTCAATCCGTCCATCAGCCCGTCGTTGCCCAATTGACGCGGGCGCAAATCCAAAATATAGGCGCGAATATCCCGGATGGCCTGATTTAAACCGTCAATGGACTCCTGGATCCGCACCTTGGCCGCACCGGAATCTTCGTCCACTGTGTGCAAGGCGTTCTCCAACGAGAGCCCCACGCCATAAATGGACTGGATGATGCCGTCATGCAGGTCCATTCCGATGCGATCACGCTCTTCCAGCACTGCCAAACGCCGCGCATTTTGATGGAGACGTGCATTTTCAATGGCCAGACCAGCCCAGCTTGCCACGCCGTCCAGGAATTTCAGGCTCTCCTCCTCCAGCGGCTCGCTGCTGCGGGTCGCGACGCTCATCACCCCCATCAAGGTCTCAGCCGCCTTCAAGGGAAAATCCGCAATTTGACGAAATCCCGCCTCCACAACCGACGGCCGCAAGTAGCGCGCTTCCTCCGCCAAATCTGTCACGATCATCCGCTGACCCGACTGCGCCACCAGACCGACAATCCCCTCCCCGATTTTGAATCGACTCTTGACCCAGAAAGCCTCCGCCGCCTGACCGCGGTGCAGGACCATGCGCAGGGTCTCCTTGTCTTCATCCAGCAGGAAGATTTCGCCGGCATCCACCTTCATATATGCCATGACCACGGCCAGGGTCTTGTTCAAAATCTCGTCGAGTTCGAGGGACGAGGTCAGGGCGGATGCGAATTCATTGACCAGGGCCAGGTCTTCACTGCGGCGCATCAGGGCGGAATCCCGCTCCTGCATCCGTTCCACCTGGCGTGCATTCTGGATGGCGGCCGCAGCATACGCGGCCAGCATTTGGATGATCTTTTCGTCATCCGGGGTGAATTCCGCCGCACCGATCTTCTCGGTCAGATAGATCTGCCCCAACTGGCGGTCGCTGGTGCGGATGGGAACGCCCAGAAAAGAGGTCATGTGCGGATGATTGGAGGGGAAACCGACCGAACGCGGGTCTTCCCCGATGACCGGCACCCGCAGGGGCTCCGCGGTGTTCATTAAAGCGCCGATCAGCCCTGTTCCGACCGGCGGGTGCGGAATGCGTTTGATCTGTTCCTTTGTCAAGCCGACCGAAATAAACTTGTCCAGTTTCCCCTCATCATCGAGCACGCCCAGTGCCGCATAACGAGCTTCCGCCTGTTCACATGCCAGGGTCGCAATCCGTTCCAGAAGATGTTCCAGAGAGACATCTTTAACTAGTTCCAGGCTGGCCCGATGCAAAGCAATCAGACGCTCCTGTAATTGTTCACGCGTTAAGAGCATTCAAAGACACCTCCCGGCAATTATCCCACAAAATTTGATAGATTTTGGAAGAAGTGTGTCATAAAATATAACCTGCACAGGTGAAACATGGCAACCTCCCGCATCTCCGGATTCTACAATTTGACCTTGGATGAACGCCGCAAGAAACTGGCCGACGCCTCGCAGCTGACCCCCGACGACCTGCGGCCCTTCAGCGACGGCCTCGCCCTGGACGCGGCGGACCGCATGATCGAAAATACGATCGGCACATTTGCCCTGCCCCTGGGCATCGGGCTGAACTTCACGGTCAACGGGCGGGATGTCCTTGTACCGATGGCCATCGAAGAGCCATCCGTGGTGGCAGGCGCCTCGTTCATGGCGAAACTGGCCCGTGCGGGCGGCGGATTCAGCGCGACAACCACGGAGCCGTTGATGATCGGACAGATCCAGGTCATCCACCTTGTGAATCTGGATGAAGCCAGGCGGAAGATCCAGGAACACAAGCAGGAGTTGCTCGCCGAGGCCGATTCGATCGACCCGGTGCTGAAAAAATTCGGCGGCGGCGCCAGGGACCTGGAGGTTCGGATCATTGAAGACTCGCCGATCGGCCCTTTCCTCGTTGTTCATCTTATTTACGATGTACGCGATGCGATGGGAGCGAACGCGGTCAACACGGCGTGCGAGAAACTTGCTCCGCACGTTGAATCCATCACCGGCGGACATGTCCATTTGCGAATTTTATCGAACCTGGCTGACCGTCGGACCGCGCGCGCCCGCTGCACCATCCCGCTCAAAGAACTGGCATTTGAAGCCTACCCGGGCGAAGAGGTCCGGGACGGGATCCTCGCGGCGTACGCCTTCGCCGCCGCCGACCCTTACCGGGCCGCGACCCACAACAAAGGCATTATGAACGGCGTGGACGCGGTGGTGATCGCCACCGGCAACGATTGGCGCGCGATCGAGGCGGGCGCGCATGCGTACGCGGCGCGTTCGGGCAAATACACTTCCTTATCCGAGTGGCACAGGGATCCGGACGGCAGCCTGGTGGGCACGCTCGAAATGCCGATGGCGGTGGGAATCATCGGCGGCGCCACCAAGGTTCATCCCGCGGCGCAGGCTGCGGTCAAGCTGATGGGCGTGCGAACTGCCAGCGAACTGGCCCAGGTCATTGTCTCGGTTGGACTGGCTCAAAACTTGGCGGCGCTGCGGGCCCTGGCCACCGAGGGCATCCAGCGCGGGCACATGTCCCTGCATGCGCGGCAGGTTGCCATCGCGGCGGGCGCGACGGGGGATATGATCGAAAAGGTGGCAGCCCGGATGGTGACGGAAAAGGTCGTGAGAATTGATCGCGCGGAAGAGATCCTAAGATCGATGAGGGCTGGATAGCATTTACCGGGCAGACCGAACATGAAGAGAAGATCCGGCATTCTTTCCATCACTCTCATCTTTATTTTGGGATGCAGTTTCCTGGCTCCATCCGCACCCAGCCCCTCTCCGATCCCGCCTTCGCAGACCCCGCACAGCCCCACGGCGATTCCGCCAACTTCAACGCTCGCGCCCCCCACACCCTCCGCCATCTTGGGAACCATCGCGCTTGATTTCGTTGCCTGGCTATGCGACGCGCGGTGGATGAACGGCGCGCAACATCTTGCGGCTTGCCCGCCCGGCAGTGCCGACCTTTCCGGCGGTTATGCAAAGGTCATCGATCCCGCAGCCGAAAATTTGCCCCCCGGCACTTCGATCCTGCTCACGGTCCCGGCCTGGAATGGAAATGCCGCCTTCTTCCTTAGCTATCCGGCCTTCAGCGTGCATTCCGGAGATCGTTTCCGTGCCACGCTCCGGTGCCAGAAGGGGGCGCCCTGTAATGTTCAATATGCTTTGGAGTATTACGATGCCAACGGCAAATACTCCGGCCCCTTCTTGTCATGGAATTTCGCAGCCGGCAGGACGGCGCTCAACGTGGATGCCGACTTGAGTGCCCTCGCGGGCCAGACCGTCTCTTTCGTGCTGGCACTCCGCCCAAATAACGACGCACCCCGCCAGGACGGCAGCCTGTGGATTGGGCCCTATATCTATCGCTCGAATAGGTGAGAATTGATCGAGCAGAAGGGATTTGAAAAGGATAAAATAGCACGCGCGCCCGAGGTGCCGGGCAGCCAGAAGAGATCTTCCAGCCAGCCGGGCTGATGCCAAAGCTTCGGAGAGCAGGCAATCGCATCAAACATGGGCAGGCTGATAACAACGCCAGGCACCCCAATAGGAACCACCTTGTGCGGTTGGCTGGTGGGGTCTTTTTCAGCGTTCGACCCACTTGTCCGGCTCGAAGGCAGTTCCTGGAAAACTCAATGGGAAACGATCGGAGACCGGGAGGTTTCCATTGGTTCCCTCGTGAGTATTGGAAAGGTCAAAATATCGGTTTGTCGCGAAGATGGAACTCTCCACACCCGGGCAGCTGGACGAGGCAAAAAACAGTCTCCCTTGGTTTTCTCAACTCCTGCATGGAGCAGGGAAAACGGCCCGGCCAGGAAATTGGTGAAGCGTTTGCGGGTTCTGGTCCCTGGCGGGACGCAGGCCCTCTGCCCGGTTTTATTCTGATCGTGTCAATTGCAACACAAAGCTGACCTGCAAATCACATTTGAAAATGAACTGCGAATAAGGAAATGAAATAATATTATGGCAACTCCTCAACCCCATTTCCCCACCCTTCTCAAACCTGCCAGGCCCGTTGGCATCATCGGCTACGGCGCGTACGTGCCGCGTTATCGTCTGCCCGCCAGGGAAGTCGCGCGCGTGTGGACCGGCGGCAAAGGCGGACTTCCCATTAAAGAGAAGGCCGTCCCCGGACTGGATGAAGATGTCATCACCATGTCGATCGAAGCGGCGCGCAACGCCATGAAGCGCGCTCAGATCGATCCGGCTGAATTGCGTGCGGTCTGGGTCGGGTCGGAGTCACATCCGTATGCGGTGAAGCCCACTTCAACGGTGGTCGCCGAAGCGATCGGCGCGGTCCCCAACACGCAGGCCGCCGATTGGGAATTTGCATGCAAGGCGGGCACCGAAGCCCTGGTCGCTGCGATGGGATTGGTCGGCTCGGGCATGGGACATTATGCGATGGCCATCGGCATGGACACCGCGCAAGGCAAGCCTGGCGACGCCCTCGAATACACGGCAGGTGCGGGCGGCGGGGCGTACATCCTCGGCCCCGCCGAAGAGTCCCTGGCGATCATCAACGCCTCGTATTCCTACGTCACCGACACGCCCGATTTCTGGCGGCGCGAAAATCAAAAGTACCCCGAGCACGGTATGCGCTTCACGGGCGAACCGGCGTACTTCAAGCACATCACGGAAGCCGCCACGCATTTGATGGAAGCCTCAGGCACGACCTCCCAGGACTACAAGTGGGCCGTGTTCCACCAACCCAACGCGAAGTTCCCGCAGCGCGTCGCCTCGGGGCTCGGGTTTTCGATGGAGCAGATTCAACCCGGGCTGCTGGTGCCTGTGATCGGCAACACCTACGCGGGCGCGGCGATGATCGGGCTCACGGCGACTCTCGACATCGCCCAACCTGGAGATCGAATCCTGGTTGTTTCTTTCGGATCGGGAGCGGGTTCCGACGCCTTTGACATCCTGGTCACTGACAAGATCGCTGCCCGGGCGGGATTGGCAACCCAGACCCAGGAATACATCGCGCGCCGCACGGAGATCGATTACGCCACGTATGCGCGTTATCGCGGGAAGCTGCAAATGAAATAGAACACGCGGGGCACGATAAATTGCCCCTGACATGGAAGCAGAAAAATGACAGATGTCGTTATCGCGGGTATGGGTCAGACCGAGGTCGGCGAACACTGGGATATTGGCTTGCGCGATCTGGCCTTCGGCGCCATTCAAGAGGCTGTCCAAGATTCGGGCGGTTTGAAGCCGCGGGCCCTTTTCGTCGGCAACATGCTCGCGCCCAATCTTTCCAACCAGGCGCACCTCGGCGCGCTGATCGCGGATTATGCGGGTCTGGCCGGCATCGAGGCCGTCACCGTCGAAGCCGCGGGCGCCTCGGGTGGGGCGGCCCTGCGCCAGGGCTATCTGGCGATCGCAAGCGGCATGGTCGATGTGGCGCTGGTGGCCGGGGTGGAAAAATTCACCGATCAGCTGGGTTCAGGGGTCGAAGCCGCACTTTCCACTGCCGGCGATTCGGACTTTGAAGCCGTGCAGGGAATGACACCCACCGGGCAGGCCGCGCTTCTCATGCGCCGCTACATGCATGAGTACCAGGTCCCGGGGAATGGCTTCGCCGGTTTTGCCCTGACGGCCCACGCCAACGGTGCAGGGAATAAGAACGCCATGTTCCAAAAAGCCATCCAGCTTGAGGCATATACAAAGGCGGAAATGGTCAGCGAGCCGCTGAATATGTTTGACATTGCACCAAACGCGGACGGCGCGGCCGCCCTCGTTCTGACCCGCCGCGAATTGGTTCCACCCGGTTTTGCGCACCCGCTCGTGATGATTGCCGGTTCCGCATCCGCCTCCGATATGCTTGCCCTGCACGATCGGAAGGATATTCTGCAATTTGACACGGCCCGGCTTTCCGCCGGCAGGGCGATGAAGCAGGCGGGCATCACGCCCGGCCAGGTCAGTTTCTTTGAATATCACGATATGTTCAGTATTTACGCCGCGCTGCAGCTCGAAGCCGTCGGATATGCGATCAAAGGGCAGGGCTGGAAACTGGCGGCGGAGGGCGCCATTGGATTGAAGGGCAGGATCCCCTGTGCCACGATGGGCGGACTCAAGGCACGCGGTTTTCCCGGTGGTGCATGCGGCGTGTATCAGGCCGTCGAAGCAGCCGCCCAGTTACGAGGCCAGGCGGGAACGAACCAGATCGGGGACGCCCAATATGGATTAATTCAATCCCTGGGCGGCCCGGCTGCCACCGCCGTTTCTCACATTTTACAAAAATTGGACTGAACAAATTCTGATAGGGTTTGAGAGTCCGGCGGGATAGAATTAGGCCTGATGAAAGGACACGACGAATGGAAATCCCGAGACACTGGCGACTGAAACAGCAGCGATACTCCCTGGTGGGCGAGGTCTGTCCGCACTGCGATTATAAGATCTTCCCGCCGCGCGACGTTTGCCCGAATTGCGGCGGTGAGGCGAAGGAACTCTACACTTTTAACGGCAAAGGCGAAGTTTATTCATATACGACCATCTATGAGGCGCCCAGCGGCTACGACGCCAGTGCACCGTATACGGTGGCAATCGTCAAGCTCGAAGAAGGGCCGATGATTACCGCCCAGCTGACGGATCTGGGCGATCAACCGGTTCAGATCGGAATGCCGGTCGAGATGGTGACGCGCAAGATGCGCAACGACGGCGACGAGCGGGGCCTGATCGTTTACGGGTATAAGTTTCGCAGGCGAACGTAGGCGGCACGTAGACGGCACAGGAAACGACGTCGGCAAAGAAACGATTTTTCTGTGCCGGTTCTTTTGATTATTTCAGGGCTCCCGACCGGTGCCGAACCCGCACAATAGATCCCCGGAATTAAATTACAACCGTGAGCATTCCGGCACGGTACCTATCGGGCATACAGAAAAAGATTCCGGCCTGCGCAACTTACACCACACTAAATTTTGACAACTACCATAAAGAGCCGGCCTTTCAATCGAAGACCGGCTCTAGTTTTTGGCAGGTTCGTCCGTTGTCTTGTCCACCGAGTCCAGACGCCTGAGTGGACAGGTGCATATTGGGCGGTAAGAAGGCGATTCCAAGTCTGGCTATAGGCGGGCGAGTTGGTTTTGCAACGCCGGCCTGCGCTTGTATTTCTCCTTTGTCTCCCCCAAATACTTCTTCCATTCATCCGTTTTTCCGAGCAACTTATAGGCTTGTTTCGCTCGTTTGAGCCAGGCAGCCGCGATGGGATAATTCTTACTTTTGGGCTCGGCCATCAAGCGTTCTGCGTGCTTCAAACTGATTTGGAGGACCCATTCCGGCCTATGAGGCATGACGCCGTCAGCCACCGTCTCGACGATGGGATACCATACCTCGCGGCCCTCGGCCACTTTGATGGCCGCATCCCATTCCTCTTCGAACAATAACACTTCGGCCAAAACCTGCTGGTCATACGATCTGCAAAGTTTCGCCATGACCTCCGGGCGCAAGCGCTCCCAACCTGATTCGGCCAATCGCTTGATTGTTTTATAGGTTTCAAGGGACGGCTGCTCCGGAAAGGCCGCCAGCCAAGCTGCCAATGCCAGCTTTGTTCGTCCCTGGGCCTCTTCCACCGGTCCTAACCACGCGCCCAGCCCTGCCTTTAGCCCTTTCAACGTCAGGCCATGTTCGCCAACTTCAATGGCTTCGGCCACGCGGTTCAATTCCCGCAGCCGCTGCGCCACTTGCCGGGCCTCTGGTGCGGTGGCGAGATATTTCCCGGCATAATCCACAGCGTCACCCACCCATTTGAGATCACACAACTTCAGGGCGTAGCGTAGATGCCGCTGCTCCTTCTTGCATAGGGCGAGATAATCCTCCGTGCGGCCCTGGCGATCCAGCACATTCAACTTGGCTTCGGTGAGATCGGCGAGGGTTGGCCGATCCCATGCCTCAGGCTCGTACGCCACTTCCTCGTTTGAGCGGTCTTCTTCATCCCAATCCTCCCGCGTGTCCTCCCCTTCCACCTCGGACGCGGTTTCCCGAAAGGCTGCCGCCTCCCCAGGGATCTCACCCCAGCCAAACTTCGCGGCCTGAACGGCAATGAGCAGGTTGCCCTCCATTCCGTAATCGCTGGCATACTCGATCAATATCTCGAGCCTGCCTGCCAGTTTCGCCCGTTCGATCTGGCTAAGTTCCATGCTCAAGATCGCTTCAGCCAACGGCGTGCCCAGTTCGGCCACGTAGCCGCCCAACTCGCCGTTCGAGTCGTCAATGTACTCAATAGCCCGGCTGGCTTCTTCCAATAACACGAGCAGGATTTCGAGGGCGGCCTCGGCATCCCCGACATCCAAGAATTTCGAGGCTGCTTGTTGTACTTCGTGCAATTGATTTGCCAGCCCGCCTACATGCCAATACGCCTCCGACATTCTCATTCCATCCAGGCTGTGGACGATGTCGATGATGTGACGGCGGTAGACCTCGATGTCCACTTTCTTGCGTTTTTTCCTTGGATTCGATGGAACTGAGGTCAGGGCTTCGATCTGATCGCACAGCTCGGGTTGTTCCTGCATCAGTTTGGTTAGAATGGCGACGAGATCGTTGTGATCCAGGTCAGCCAGGAGTTGCGCCGGCGTTTTGCGCGCGGCGAACGATTTTGGACGGTGCAAATATGCAAGTAACAAGGCGACGATGTGCTTGCAGTAGCCGCCAAATTCGTAGCGACACGTGCAAGAGGCCTCCGCGATGCCAGCCTCGTCCAACTCCACTTGTACCCGGTAATAGGGCGCATAGGTCCCGGCGCACTCACCGCTTAGCAGGGCCCCTTGAACGGCAGTGTTCGAAATTGCGCCGTCTCGATAATACTCCTCGCCGCGATGAAAGCTCTCCGGTCCCGCCCCCGCGCGGATCATGCTCTCCGTGATTTTAGGTAACGCCATCTTTACTTACCATTCATCAATCACAAATTTATCTGCAAAAGGGTTGATGAATCGAATCCCTTCCAAAGTTTGCCCGTCCTGAAAGTCTTCCGTAAAGATCACAGGTACTTGATTAAGTCTAGCGCTTGCCCAAATTTGCGCGTCGTAATAGGAGAGCTTGTGATCGCGCACACCGCGTGTGGCTTCCAGAACAATTTGCGGTGTTAAACTGAAGACAGGAAAGGCATTTTGCCAATCACTGATCTTGCCCATAATTTCATCTGCAGAAAGACCAAGCTTCGTCATCGCAGCACTTGCGAATTCGGAGAGGCATTGTGTGCTCAAGCAACCTTTTTCCTCTTCTTCAAGTTTGAGCAAAATGGCAATCGCCCGTTCTTGGCGTGCCTCGTCGCGTGGATCAAACGTATAGATCAGAATGTTGGTATCCAGCAAAACAGAGGGCATGATTAACCTCTTTTGGGTTTGGACCAGCGATTCTGCCGCTCTTCATATAATTGTTCTCGGTTGAATATGTAAGGTTTGCCTTGCAAGAGTTCGGGCCGCCTCCGAAGAGAACGAGCATAGGCGATGATACTATTCAGCGCCTGCCTGCTGCCCTGGATAGTTGATGCGGATAACTGAGCCTCACGTTCCAATGCCTGTCGAATTACCTCCGCTTCGCTTATGCCTCGCTGCTTTGCCAACCGTTTAAGTGTCAGATTGTGTCGGCGGGGTAGATATATCTGTTTTCTGATCATATGCTCAGACATATTGCTCTCCTTTATACATTATTATTATACATCACTTTTATCGCCCTTGCATTCCCCCAATAGGCATGTTTTGAGTTTCACAACCGCACAAAGATCTCCGCCGCGCGGTACATATCTGGTATATGGGTATAGGTTCCGACCCGCCTGGAATATACCTGCTAAATAAAGAATGAATCGTCATGAAACGGACGAACACCCCCACATATGGGGGTGTTTTCGTTTAAAACATTCCCGTAAACAATCAATCCACTTTTTGCTATCTATCGACAGCTTGTCTGATCCCAGACCTTGCTCGCTTTATACGGACCCTGTCCATTCATCACTACAGGCAGGTTCCTATGCAGAATCTTTCAACCATACTAGATCAGACCACATGGGGAATCCATCTCAACTTCGAGGGGTACTTCGCATCCCCACCAAACTCTCCCTCCTGGCTTGCACAACTTCAACAGCAAGATTGGCAACAGCGAGGAATCGTTATCTGGGATGCAGATCTTCGTATCGTTACTCATCTATATGCAGGATATGCGATTGAACTCCTTGAGCACCTGCAAGACAATGATGCGTGGAAGACCAAAGGTTTGGTGGTTGGCTCCTCAGCCTTCCAACTTTCAACCAGCAGTGCAAATACTCCATCGACAAGTTGGGAGGAGATTGGGTGTTGAAAAACCAAATTGGACTTAGCGCAGATCAAACACAAGCCTTTGTCGAGTTTCTCTCAGAACAGGAGAGCTTGTTGAAACATATTTCATTGTATGACAAAGAAGATGCAGAACAAGCCCTAAGCAAGGTTTATAGGCTCATCGCCGCTTATGGCAGAAAGTGCGGGAAAGAAAAGGAGACAGAGAACTGATCGAAAACAGGGAACCAAAGGTCATGCCAACCTCTATCCCACGCGGCAGTTATTTCACGGTTTATCAGGTTGCACAGGTTTGCCAAGCCACGTCAAAACAGATCAGGGCATGGATCTGCAACGGTAAACTTGAAGCACTCAACTTACCAGGATTAGGAATCATCATTGAGGCTGGAAAACGAAACGAATTCTTATATCAAATCAGGTCTATTCAGAATTCTCCAACGCCTGAAAGATCTCATAAGCAATAAAGACCCGGTTGCGCGCGTATCCGGTTGTTTCCTGCAACACGCCTGCTTCCACCAATTTGTCGATATACCGTTTTGCAGCCATATAGGGTATATCCAAAGCAGACTCCAATTGTCTCAAGGTCAGAATGGGACGTGAGAACATAAAGTCGATCACAGCAGCCATACGTTGGGGATTGCGATCCGCCCGCACCAACTCTTCATAGCGAGTACGGATACCCTGAAGCCGGGTCATGCGGAAGACACCATCCTGCGCCTGAGCAGTGATGCCACGCAAAAAGAAACGCAGCCATTCCTCCCATTTACCACGCTGGGAAACTGCCGGCAAATGATCGTAATACTCCTGGCGATAGCGTTCGAAATAGGCGCTCAGATTCAAGAGAGGTTGGGGTAGCACACCCCATTCGCGCAACAATAGTATTACTAAAAGCCGCCCCACCCGTCCATTTCCATCTAGGAAGGGGTGGATCGCCTCGAACTGGTAATGGATCATGCCGGCGCGCACCAATGCCGGAAGATCAGTATTGGCATGGATGAATTTTTCCATTGCACTGAGAGCATCAAGCATCTCATCCACTGGAGGTGGAACATACGTGGCGGTCTTGATGGTACTGCCCGCTGGACCGATCCAGTTTTGCGTTCTGCGGAATTTCCCTGGAGTGAGTTGTCCGCCCCGCACCCCATCCAATAATCTAGCATGTAATTCACGGATCAGACGCAGGCTGACCGGCAGAGACTTCAAGCGCTCCAACCCATAGTCCAATGCCAATACATAATTGTGAACTTCTCGCACGTCATTATCTGGTTCCGGAAAGGACAATTGAGCGGATTCGTAATTGTACAGATCCGTCAGGGAAGCGCGTGTCCCTTCGATGCGGGAGGATAATACCGCTTCGCGTCGGATGAAAGGCTGGACAAGCAGGCGTGGAAAAGGGAAGTTGCCCGCCAAGGTAGTTAATCTGGCTAGCTCACGTTCTGCATCGGAAAGCGCCGTGATCAGGGTTGGCAACCACTCCAGATCCGGAGGAAGTGGCGCAGGAATGAATGCCCAATAGGCGTTCTGGGTTCGAATTGCTTGACCAGCCTTACTGCTGTGAAAATCACCTGGTTTCATAAAAACACCTGTGGGCTGGGTGGTGTGAACATAGTTTACCATAACATCACTTTTTAGCTATAAGTGTTAATAAGGATGTTTGGATACTCACTATCTGCGCATGATTGGTTTTCCACATTGCTGATATCTGAACCCACTACACAACCTGTAACTGTTTATTCATGACCTCATCCGTTTGCCAGGTTAACGGAAGGGCGGTTTTTATTTTCTGCAAGCGAAGTTGTATAATGTCGGCACCCAATCATTGGAACTTGCCATGTCCTCCATTCCCCAAGGCAGCTGGTTGCGAGCGACAATTAAAGAAGGCAGTAAGGGTCCGCTGGTATGTGAGTTTGCGTTCCTGCGGGTGACCGCGTCGCGCCAAAACTTGCCCGTCTCCGAGCTGTAATACGAAGACCGGCGGGTTATTAATTAACCACGCCGGTCGATTCATTAGATATCTTTGGTTTTGACTATTGGGCAGAGATTGTCGTCCAGCCGCTCACGATTGCATGCATGGCTTGGGTAAAGGAGTCAAAACTTGTCGGGAAGTGAATGTTGCCGTAAGCGCTCATTGGGAGCAGCTTGGCAGCCACATCGGGCGGAAGCTGAACGTCGCTGCGGGCGGGATGTGCATAACCTTGCGCAAGCATCATCTGACCTTGGTCAGAAAGCCAGAAGTCCTGCTCGAGTTTTGCGGCATTGGGGTGCGGCGCAACCGCGCTGATATATTCAACAAAATACATGCCTACGGTGGCATCCTGCGGGATGACAACCTTCAGCGGCAAGCCCGTGGCATCGCGTTTGGCAAAGCCATCAAAATCATAAACGATGGAGATGGGGCATTCGCCCTTTTGCACGGAAGCAACATTTAGCACCACACCATTGCGCCAGTTGCCGGTGTCATGCAGTTTCTTGAAGAAATCCAGACCAGGCTGAACGTCGGCTTCACCACCACCATGCGCATAGGCGGCTGCCAGCACAGCTCCGGTGGCATAGGTCGACTGGCTTGGATCGCGGCTACAGACCATATCATGGTATTCAGGCTTTAGAAGATCATCCCAGGTTTGGGGAGAATCTTTGACCAGGTCGGTATTGACGAGGAAGCTGATCGCGCCCCAGTAAGCCACCACCCAGCGTCCGTCGGCATCCTTGTACTGTGCCGCTATCTTGTCCCAGGATGTGTTCTTATAGGGCATAGCCAGGTTGTCATCGATCAAGGTACCTACAAAGTCGAAGCCGATATCGGCCACATCCATCACCGGGGCATTCTTTTCTGCCAGAAGGTGAGTGATTTCTTGGGCGCTGGTCATGTCGGTATCCGTGTGAACGATGTCATATTGAAGCTCAAGGCTTTGCCACATGTTGCCAAAGTTCACCCAGTCATCGGACATTCCATAGCTGATAATTTGTCCCTCCTTTTTGGCGCCTGCAATTTTGGCCGTTTCCGGGTCTTCCGTAGGAACCGCAGTTGGAGCAACGGGTACGGCAGTAGCCAGTGCGGCGGTTGCCACTGGAGCTACCGTGGTGGCAGTAGGGGCTGGCGCGCAACCTGCCAAGGAGGCCGCCAGAATGGCGACCACAGCACAGAGCATATAGAACTTTTTCATACCATTTTCTCCTTCTTTATATTTTCCATCCGGGTCGGGTGGATTTACACAGGGTTCAAGCAGTGGTTCTAGTGGCCTACAATGTGCGCGGTCTCGCCGCCGCTTTTGCTGGTTACCCATATAATCAGTAAAGAGGTGACCCAGGCTACTACGAAACTGACAACCGCCAGCGCACTGGCTTGGCGAGCATCAAAACGGGTGAACGCAACCAAATAAATGGGGAGTGTTTTGAAAACCGTACCGACTAGTAAATTAGTAAGTGTGAATTCAGAAAATACCGTCGAAAAGACCAAGAGACAACCGCTGATAATACCGGGCAGGATATTCGGGGTGATGATTTCGGAAAGGATCGCCCAGCCATTGGCGCCCAGGCTCTGGGAGGCTTCCGTCAGTACGCGGAAATCAATGGCATCCAGGGAATTGACAATAGGGCGGTACATGAAGGGCAGAGCGAGCACCATGCAAGCGGCGATTAGGATGACAGGATGATTGATGATGGGCAGCGGAACATTGGAATAAAAACTGATTAATCCGAGAGCGAGCACCACACCTGGAACACCGAAGGAGAAGCTGGCCATCAATTCAATGATCGATTTCCCTTGAGGCACTTTCAATCGCATCCAATAAGTGGTGGGCGTGACCAGCACCAAGAGGCATACCATGGTGCCAAATGAAGCCAAGAAGGAATTTTTGATCGTCAAGGCAAATTCCCTTCGGGCAATTACATCCTTCCACCAGTCCAGCGTGTAACCTTCCGGCCAGAGAGTGTGGTCCCAACGCGTGGATACAGAGAAGAGCAAAGTTGCAATCACCGGCAAGATCATGAAGACCAGAAATAATCCGATCACTACGGGGCGCCATAACTCATTTGATTTTTTCATTGACGGGTCCTATTTGAAAGGTTGGACAGCCGCATATACCCGATCACACAGATAATCATGATGAGCAGGGAAATGATTGCCAGAGCATCCGCCAGTTCAGGTGCGAGTTGGACTTCCCCGGTGATGAGAGCTCCAATACGAATGGTAATGAGGTCAACATCCGAACCTGTTAAAGTATAGGCGGTGGCGTAAGCGCCAAATGAATTGGCGAAGAGCA
Source organism: Anaerolineales bacterium (assembly GCA_035515435.1). GTDB lineage: Bacteria > Chloroflexota > Anaerolineae > Anaerolineales > Villigracilaceae > Fen-1038. The sequence continues at coordinate 13,283 of DATJBI010000068.1, read as the reverse complement.
ACAGGAATTCACCCATCAATGCGGGAAAGAGAATTGGCAGCGCAATCTCAAGCCAATATCGGAACGTGGATGCGCCGAGATTCAGGGCGGCCTCATGCCACTCACGCTTTAAGCCATAGAGTGACGGGATGGCGAGCAGGATCATCAATGGAAGCTGGAAATACAAATAGGCAATCGTCAGTCCGGAAATAGAATAGATGCGGAAGTTTGGGTAAAGACTGATGCCCACTTCTTTTAGCAGTAATGTAATGACTCCTGTCGAACCGAGAATCACAATAAAAGCAAAAGCAAGCGGGGCACCCCCGAAGTTGGTGGTCACATCTGAGAGGGCTGTCAGCGCATTTTGAATGGATCTATTTTTTGTTGTTATGATCGCGTAGGCCACCAACGTGCCGAATACCACCCCCAGGAATGCGGTGGTCGCAGAAAGCTGAATGCTGTTCCCAAATGATCTTAAGAATAGCGGATCCATTGCCTGCTGGTAAAACTTTAGGGTAAATGAACCCTTGGTCGTCAGGCTGGATGTGATGACGGTCAGCAGCGGCAGGAATTCAAAAGCTAGACCAAAAATAATAAACGGCAACAGGCCCAGCCAGACTGCCCAAGAGGCAGTTGCTTTGGTTGTTCGGTGAGGGGAGTTAAGTGAAACGGTCATTTCACCTTGTTATAAAAAGAGGTGCAGGCCGTCAACGGCTAACTGCACCTCTCCGTGATAGTGGCGATGGATTTGACCAATCAAATCAACTGCAAGTGCGGGCGGGTAAGAATGCGTGATCACCAGTGATTTGACTCCAGCTTCCTGGGCGATGACGCCCAAGGCATCGGCGTTGAGATGATCTTCTGTCTTCCAGCCGGAAGGAAATGAACACTCGCTTACCAAAAGATCCGCGCCTTTCGCCAGTTGAACTAGCTCACCACGCGGACTTGCGTCGCCTGAGTACACCATTGAATGCTTTCCGTCATTCAGCCGGTAGGCCACGCTTTCTGGCGTGTGGCCCGTCGGTGCAGATTGAACTTTCAGATTTCCGATCGAGAATTCATCTCGATAGACTTGATGGAGTTGCAGTTCAAAAGTCAAAGGAGCAATCTCTGGGTAAAGACCCACCATGGACTTAATGAAATCTTCGAGGCCCCGGCAACCGGTGATGGGGAAAGGGGTTATTCGCTCAGCATTCGGTGCACAATTGAATATCAAGAGCAGCGTTGCTAGATCCAGCGTGTGATCGGGGTGAAGATGACTGAGCAAAAGGTGGTTTATCTGATCGTAAGTAGCATCTGCCAGATACAGCCGCCCCAGAGTTCCTGGGCCAATATCAAAGAGGAGGCATTGCTCTTCGGCTTTGATGACCAAGCCTGCTGGCGAATGTTGCTTTATCGGAATTGCCGTACCGGTTCCGAGAAGGAAGATTTCCATGGATAGTTCTGCTAACAAGATTACGCACCCATATAGTAGGCAGGGTGGGGCGTGAAAATATATCTGTTTTAATATTCACAAAAACAATCTTATTTTTGATAACAATCTGACCATTAAGTTTCGTATTCCAAGTAAATTATAACATTATGAAATAAATATGTCAACATAAAAAAACAAATTCTAATATAAATACAAACATATAATAACGTCATTCATAAAGAAACGATATATCATTAAGTTCGTTTCGTGCTGAAACCCATCAATAGCATACTTGCAATACGCCGAACTTATCGCACCCAGCGGAAGAACCTTCGAACAGGAACGGTTCTTTGCCGCTCAATGAATGATATTTTTCCACTACTCGGCGGAAAGCTCTTTCCGCGTTTGGGTTATTTAACCCGAGGACCGCCACAGTGCCGCCTGCGCCCCCGCCGGTGATCTTGGCCCCCAATAATCCATTGGATTTCTCGGATCTGACCAGTTCAACGATCTGGTCTGTAGCTTCCGAGCCGAGTCCGCATTGGCTGTACCCGATGTGCGACTGGTACATCAGCTCGCCCAAAAGTTGAGTTGTGATCTCATTAATCGTCGTGAAGGGTTTGGAGGTCAAGCTGAAGAAATTATGCACGCGCCAATTCTCTTCAACGGCATAGCGGGTAGCACCGCGAACCGGATAATCGACTTCCGGCCGCACTGGCGTGAAGGGATCGAGGTGCACTCTGTGCTCCTTATTGAAATCCGCGCCCGCCATGACCTCCGGCAAACGTTGCTCATATTTCGATCGGAACTCAGATGGCGAAACGTTTGCAAGATAGCCATTCCATTTCGGCTCCACCCAGCGGGGAAGGGCGCCGCTCTCATCCAATTTTGGTTCCAGTTTTTCCCAATCACACAAGAAGCGGTAGCCCATAAAGGTTGCCGCACGAGCAGATTCGTACTCGATCCCGGCCACCGCATGGCGCACACCAGTATCAATTCCCCAAAATCGCAAGTGTTCAGGCAATTTGACGAGTGGCAGCGGCTGGCATGGCTGGCAAAGCATAGGGACGAAATACCCTTCATCTCCCATCACAACTGCAAATTGGTCCATGATCCCGCAGGCTGATTGCGTCAGGGCGATTTCCACCCACTGTGTCCAGGAGGCGAGCTCAATCCCTTCAACTTCCACGCCATACATCTTCGCCATGGCTTTCATCGGAGCAACCTCTAAAGCAGCAGACGAACTAACGCCTTTGCCCAGTGGCACATCCGACTCGAGGTAAAGCGCGAAGCCCTGTTTCACTTTTTCGGGATATTGTTTGATCAGGAAATATAGATCGCCAAGGAGGTAGGCGCACCATGCGCCTTCCGGGTCCCTGTTGATCCAATCACGCACCTGCTCCAGAGGTTTTACCTGACCGTTCTCGACCAGGTCGGCAAGTGCGAATTCGATTTTATCTTTCCACCCTAATGCCTTCACCGCCGGATTATAGAAAATGACTTTCTGGTCTGTGCGCGGCTGGATGGCGACCAGTGTTGCTTCGCGGATTGTGGTTTCAAATACTAAGCCGCCGGTGTAATCATCATTTCCGCCCATTAAATCCAGGCGTCCGGGCGTTCGGTTAATGAAGATGTCGATTCCCTTTTGGAAGAAATTTTCAGCGACCAACCCACCAATTCCCTTTTCGAACCTCTTCACATCAGGGTATTGAGCGGTCAATTTGCTGAGTTCCTCTGCCATTTTAGCATCTCCTGTTATAGACTGAACCTAAAATACGCACAAATACTGCACGAAATGTGATGAATATAATTATATCAATCTAAAAACAAATAGTCAAACAAAATAATACATAACATAATCAGTTGACAAACGAAACATTGTGTATATAATATCAGGTATAGGATGTAAATCGTGACACCTAAAAAAAGGAAAACCGGCGGATTCTCGAACTGGATAGGCTTTGCTCCGTTCTTGCTTTTCTGCCTCGCGTTTGAGATTGTGCCCATTCTGCTCCTGATACGGGGAAGTTTTTTTGAAAAGACGAGTGGAAAATTCACGCTTTCCCATTACCTTGGATTGCAACATCCGCTATACGTTAATTCGTTCCTGAACAGCATCAATTTATCGGGATTGACTGCTCTGATCGGCGTCGTTCTCGGCACGTTTATCGGCTATGCAATTTATTGCTGGCCGTCTGCGCGCGTTCGCGACGCCCTGATCACCCTCTCCGATGTGACAACCAATTTTGCGGGCGTTCCATTGGCGTTTGCTTTTGTGATCATCCTTGGATTGAATGGCGTTGTCACCCAATTTCTTGCACATTATTTAGATTACAAACTTTACCCAGGCTTTAGCATTTACTCTTTCTCAGGCCTGGTTCTCGCCTATGTATATTTTCAACTGCCGCTCATGGTGCTCCTCATTCTGCCTGCCTTTGCCGGGATCAAGAAGGAATGGCAGGAATCCGCTCAAAGCTTATCGGCCAGCACTTTCCAGTTTTGGTGGCAAATCGGCATACCGATCTTGATGCCATCGCTCATCGCGGGGTTCACTCTGCTGTTTGCCAACGCCTTCGGCGCATATGCAACCGCTTATGCGCTCGTTCAATCGAACATGTCACTGGTCACGCTACAGATCGGTTATATGATCTCCGGCGAGGTGTATCAGGACCCCGGCACGGGCATGGCCATGGCTGTCCTGTCCCTGATCATCATGGGGTTTAGCATTGGGGTATACCAGGTGACTGCCAACCGCGCCCGCCGCTGGTCGAAATCCTGACCAACGCCTGGATGTATGGAATTCGATGCGATGAAAGACCTCCGGAAGACCAATCGAGAATCCGCAAAAAAGATGCATCGGCCGAGATGGCAAGCGTTTTTTATTGGCCTCTTCCTTTTCTATATGTTGTTGCCGATTCTCTCGACCTATGTGTTTTCAGTGGCGACGCGCTGGGACCGCACGATCCTGCCCGAAGGGTACACCCTCCAATTTTATGCGAGGGCGGCCGGCGCCTCGTACTTTACGAGCACCCTGCGCAATTCCCTAATTCTCTCGCTTGCGACGGTCCTTGTCAGTCTGATCATTATCGTCCCAACTGTCTATTGGGTTCACATGCGTTTGACCAGTGCCCAGCCTTTGATTGAACTTTTGATGATCCTGCCTTTTGGAATCCCAACGGTGGTGTTGGCACTGGCCCTCGTTCAGGTCTATAACTTCGCTCCGCTGGCGCGTTCGCCCTTCCTGTTGATCGGTGCCGTCGTTGTGTATTCCATGCCGTTCATGTACCGTCCGGTGTCCAACGCGTTGCAGGCGATCGATTCACATACTCTGACGGAGGCAGGTCAAAGTCTCGGAGCGAACATAGTGCAGATCTTGGCGGAAGTAGTTATCCCCAATATTCTGCCGGGAATCCTGAGCGGAAGTCTGCTCGTCTTTTCCACTGTTTTTGCAGAATACACGCTAACGTCGTTAATTGTGGGCGCAAGATTTAAGACATTCCCGCTGCTGCTTCTGGAATATACCCGCATCAATGGAAATGTCGCGGCGGCCTTCTCGGTGATTTCGTTTACCATCGCTTGGCTGGTTTCCATGATGATTCTGTGGGTGGGAACAACGGGAAAGGCCACCTCACCTGAGGCGTTACGAGCAAGATAAGCAGAGGATGTATACATATGACATATCTGGAACTAAAAAATGTATCCAAAGCATTTGCGGGCGTAGATGTTGTCCATGATTTCAGCCTGGACATTGAAAAAGGAACGCTCGTCTCGTTTCTTGGGCCATCCGGCTGCGGCAAGACGACTACGTTACGAATGATTGCTGGCTTTGAGCAACTGGATGACGGTTCAATCCAGCTCGACGGCAACGATATCACGGGCGTTCCGCCCAACCGGCGGGATATCGGTATGGTCTTTCAGGCTTATGCGTTATTCCCGAATAAGACTGTGCGTGACAATATTTCTTTTGGTCTTCGGATGAAAAAGACCCCGAAGAACGAGATCAGGAAAAAAGTCGATACGGTCCTTGAAATGGTGCGTTTGCAAGAGACCGCCGATCGTTACCCCCATCAGCTTTCCGGCGGGCAACAGCAGCGAATCGCGCTGGCGCGGGCGCTGGCCGTGCAGCCGCGTGTTCTTCTTCTCGATGAACCACTCTCTGCTTTGGATGCGGGAGTGCGAGTGGCGCTGCGCGGTGAAATCCGCCGCATTCAATCCGAACTGGCGATCACTACCGTATATGTAACGCACGATCAGGAAGAGGCCTTGTCAATTTCGGATAAAGTTGTAGTAATGAATAAAGGAATCATCCAGCAGGTCGGCACGCCGGAAGAAATTTACCGCGCTCCACAAACACGCTTTGTCGCAACATTCATCGGTACGGCCAATCAATTCCTGGGAACAGCATCAGGCCGGGACTCGGTGGTTTGCAAGAATATCAAATTGCTGGCGGAGGGTGTGGAGAACTTCCGTGACGGCGAAGAAGTGGTTGCGCTGGTACGGCCTGAGAATATTCATGTCCAATCTGAACTGCCCCAACAGCGCAACGATTGGAATGCAATTCCCGGCGTGGTTGAAACTATTACCTTCCATGGTGCAGTTACACGTCTCGGTGTAAACACAGGCGGGCAGCGCATTGTGGCGGATGTGACGGTGGCCAACACAAAACCGGTTGCATTAAACCAAAAGATCTGGTTGTTATTTCCGATGAGCGCTTGTCAGGTGATGGCAGCAAAAGAATGATCTTCATCAACGCACACGAGCTGGTTCTCGATAAGCAAGAAAGGCTGGAAGCTTGGACCTCCTATGATCGCGTTGTCCATTTGGCAATGGATTTCATCCGAAATTGCCCGGTTGATCCCGCAAATGGATTGCCATGGTATTTGCAGTATTCCTGTTTTTGGACTGACCCGCTTCGACCGACCACCTGGCCGGATAACCCCGCGGGAAAATTTTCGTGGGCTGTAACCACGCTACTCAAGTATTATCCGTATTCAGGGGATGCCAGTACGATACAAATCGTTCGAACGATGCTTGACCGTCTCTGGGAATACCGCACGCCGAGCGGCTTTGATTGGCCGGATGTCCCTTATGCTTCGGCTCATCCTGGAACGGGTGTTTACTTCGGTGCGCGGGCGGACGGTGTCTATGTTACCGAGCCAGACAAGATCGCACAGGCGGGCAGGGCGTACATAGATTTTTATGAAATGACTGGCGAAAAGAAATACCTGGAAATTGGTTCACGATGTGCGGAAGTGTTGGCGCGAAAAATCCGTCCCGGCGACGAGTCTCATTCACCGTGGCCTTTTCGGGTCGACGCGCGCGACGGGGACATCGTTGAAGAATATACTGCGCACATGATTCCTGCGGTCAGACTATTCGACGAGTTGGCCCGATTAAACGAGAGCAACTATCGATCTGTGAGGAATCGGGTCTGGGATTGGATCGAAAAATATCCACTTCAAAATAATGTTTGGAAGGGGCATTTCGAAGACATCCGTCTCGATCCCGCTAACGAAAACCGGGATCAGCTATCGCCGCTGGAAACGGCACGCTATCTCCTTCAAGAAATGGGGCAGTTCCCGAAATGGAAAGAAATTGTTAAGGGATTGATTGATTGGGTGAAAAATACCTTAGGTGGACACCCTTTCTTCACGGCGATCCCGATTCACGAGCAGAAGCTCTGCTATTTTCCGATGGGCAGTCACACGGCGCGTTTCGCGAATCTTTCGGCCTTTTACGCAGAACAAACCGGCGACATGACTTATAGAGAACAGGCCCTTCGTTCCTTTAATTGGGCAAGCTATATGACGAATGAAGATGGCACGGTAACCGTTGGTGTGGATCGGCCAGATTACTATAACCAGTGCTGGTTCACCGATGGCTACTTTGACTACGTTCCCCATTTCATTGATGGCATGGCTTCGATGCCTGAGCTTGCGCCTGAGGATCGGGATCATATGCTCAGATCAACTTCGGTGGTGCAGGAAATCTCCTATCAGCCGTATCAAATCTCTTATCGGACGTTCGATGCTCTGGGAACGCAGAGGCTACGCTTGACATTTCGGCCCCGCCAAATCCTCGCGGATGGAAGTTCACTGGTGGAACATGAAGCAATCGACGACCAGCCCGGATGGCAATTTGATGCCACGCGAAATGTTTTGACGATAAGACCGGGAGCACAAGAGGTGATCATTGCGGGCCGTTGAGGCCAATCTCGTCATTTTTCAGGAAGACTCTAATGCTTGATTTATTGGCTTCCTAGATGTGAAACCTGAGAAAGGAGGCATCTTTCACGGAAGGGCAAAAATGTTTCTAATATCGTTAGGACAGTCAAACATTCATTGACTGACAAAACCTATCAAAGAAAAGGAGATGTAAGATGTCTAAGAAGATCACTTTGTTTGTGGGGTTAATCACAGCGTTCGTTCTGGCACTTTCAGCTTGCGGTCCCGCTGCAACTCCTGTACCGCCTACTCAAGCGCCTGTTCCAACCACTGCGCCTGCCACTGCGGCACCCGCGCCGACGGTGGACGTCATGGCTCAGTTGGTTGCTGCGGCCCAAAAGGAAGGCACGATTGTGTCCTACGGTTTGCCGGATGATTGGGTGAACTATGGCGGCCTGTTCAAGGGCTTTACCGCACAATATAACATTACCCATCAGGATACGGACATGGACAGCGGCACCATCATCTCCACACTGGAAGCTGAAACCACGGCGCCCGTGGCCGATACAACCGATCTGGGGCTAGGCTTTGCAAAGCTGGTGGAAGACAACAAACTCTCACAGCCTTACAAGAATTCCCATTGGGCTGAGATCCCCGATTATGCCAAGGATCCGCAGGGACGTTGGGCAGCCGCCTATTGGGGTGCCATCGCCTTCCTCGTTAATGCGGATGTAGTCAAGACGGTTCCACAAACCTGGCAGGATCTGCTCAATCCTGCGAATAAGAACACAGTCTGCATGAAGAACCCCTCCTCGTCTGCCACTGCTCAAATGATTGTTCTCGGAGCGGCCTTTGCCAACGGCGGCAGTGAGACCAATGTTCAACCAGGCCTCGATTTCTTCAAGAAGATGATTTCCGGCGGCATCCTCAATGGTGTTACACCCTCGGTTGCCAGCATTCAGAAGGGTGAATGCCCGATCACGATTGAGTGGGACTTCGATGCATTAAGCGCCAAGGACCAGAATCCGAACATGAACCTGCAGGTAGTACTGCCTTCGGATGGCACAGTGGCAGGCATGTATATTCAATTTGTCACTGCGGGTGCACCGCACGCGAATGCAGCCAAGCTGCTGCTGGAATACGAGTTTTCGGATGCGGGCCAACTGGCCTATGCTCAAGGTTTTGTGCATCCCATTCGCACGAGTGTGCAATTGCCGGCGGATTTGCTGGCAAAATTCCCATCCTCGGATGCCTACAAAGTCGTTCATTTCCCGAAGGATTATGTGGCGCTTGCTCAAGCTGGCACGGATATTGCCAATGGCTGGGCCCTGATCCAGCAATAACATTCACGAAGGAAGTTCATGAGAATGGAGCAGGTTGCCCTGCTCCATTCTGAATGCTGATTAACCTTCATTGCTGTCACAATTGCTCTATCAGTGTGTCGACCGAAAGAACCAGAGCGTGTGCCGGATGCGTTGAAGAAAGTCGTTAAGGATTTCCAGCCGCCGGACAAGATTGCCGCAAAAGATAATTGGATTGAAATGCAATACTTGCTTGCTATAGATGCCGGAACAACCTCGATCAAAGCCGGGCTATTCTCGCCAGATGGTCATTGCCTCAGCGTGAGCCGCCAGGAATACCAAATGGATATTCCCGCTGCCGATCGCGCGCAACTTGATCCAGAAGTGTATTGGCAAGCCTGTATCCAGGCTGTGCGCGCATCGCTTGAAAAATCCGGCGTTCAACCGAACGATGTAACAGCTGTTGGTGTTTCCAGTCAGGGGGAGACCACCATCACACTGGATCGCCATGGAAAAACCATTTATCCTGCCCTGATCTGGCTCGATAACCGCGCATCGGATCAGGCCGCGTTTCTTGCGGAGCAATTTGGAAAAGTTGTTTATCGCCGCACTGGCATTCCCGAAATCGTGCCGACCTGGTCCGCTTGTAAGATTCTGTGGATGCGCCAGAATGAACCGGATGTCTTTGAAAGGGCCGCCAAGTTCATTCTTGTTCAGGATTACTTGATCTTCCGATTGACGGGCACGATCGTTACCGACGGTTCAGTATCTTGCACTACACTGAATTATGACCTGCTCAATAACTGCTGGTGGAAAGAAATTCAGGATGCAATAGGAATCACAGCCAAACAATTACCGGAAATCGTTCAACCGGGAACGACGGTTGGCGCCATTTCAAAAGACGCTGCATCGCTATTGGGATTGACCGCGCAGACTGTCGTTGTCGCTGGCGGTATGGACCAAGCAGTCGGCGCGATTGGAGCGGGTAATTTCAAACCCGGGATTGTCTCGGAAACGACCGGTGCGGCTCTGGCGATTCAAGCGACCATCGCCGATCCAATGATTGACAAGTCCGAAACTGTGCCGGTTTATTATCATAGCGTGCCAGGGCGTTATCTCTTTGTTCCTGTTGGCCCGACTGCGGGCATGGCGTTCAAATGGTTCCGCGATGCTTTCTTTCAGAATGAGATCAGCAAGGCTGAGGAAGATCATGTGGATGCTTATGACCGCCTGACCCAGCTGGCCGGATCCGTGCCTGCCGGTTCAGATGGCTTGATTATGCTGCCACATTTGATGGGAGCGTTCAGCCCCGAACCAAATTCTCTGGCGCGTGGCTCCTTTACCGGTTTTACGCTGAGCCACACCCGCGGACATTTCGTCCGCGCCTTGCTGGAAGGCGTGGCGTTTCTTTTACGCCGCAATCTTGATTCCATTGAGCGCACCGGCATTGTTATCCGTGAGATCCGCTCCACCGGCGGCGGCGCGCGCAGCAATTTATGGAATCAGATAAAGGCCAATGTCTGCAATCGTCCGGTTGTGACTCTGGTCAATGAAGAAACAGCTCTGTTGGGCGATGCAATTCTGGCGGGCGTGGCAAGTGGTGCTTTTAAATCCATTGAAGAAGGCTGCAGTTCAATGGTGGTTGCAAAGGAAAAAATCCAGCCAAACGATGATGCAGAGGTTTATTCTGAATCTTACCGGTTATACTGCGAACTGGATCAGCGACTCTTTGACTACTTCAAGCACAGCTATTCCAAAAAGACCTAGATATGCTGACTCCCATAACCCAATTTGCGAAAGGAAGGTTGAAATGACAATCAAACCCAAGGTTGGTGTTCTCGTGATGGCTTTGCTCGAAGACGATTACAACAAGACCGCGCATGTCCGTCCCATGGCGCAAAAAGTGGCGGACAAAATTGGCGGCATCATCGGCAAGTATGCCGAGACCGTCTGCCCGCGGCTGGTGGAAGAGGAGTATCAAGCAGAAGCCGCCGCGCAAATGTTCAATGCAGCAGGCGTGGATCTGATCATCGCCGTTGAGGCGGCTTATACCAAAGGCGCTGTGCCTGCGCGCTGTTTTCTGAACACGACCGCGCCGGTCTTGGTATGGAATACCCAGCAGATCGAATTCCTGCCGGAGAACGCCAACTTTGATCTCATCATGGTTAATTCGGGCATGGCCGGCGTGCCGGAAATGACCTCCGGCCTGCTTCGGATGGGAAAGCCATTCTGGATGGTCACCTCGATGATGGACGATCCCGCGGGCCATAAGAGGCTGGCGGAATATATCGCGGCAGCAGGCATCATGCGGCGTTTGAAAACCGCGCGCATCGCGATCATTGGTCACGCCTTTGAAGGAATGACCGACTTGATGATTGACCAACTGAGTCTGCGGCAATATGTTGGACCGATATGCTGGCCGGTTGAGCCGGAAAAAGTTTCGGTGGCCATGAGCGAGTTATCGAACGCCGAGGTGGAAGCGCTGGTTAAAAAAGAGAGCGGTCGCTACAAGATTGATATGGCGGCGGATCAATTCGAACATTCCTGCCGCCTTGCGCTCGCGCTTGAAAAGGTCACGCGTGACGGCAAGTTTGACGCCATGGCTTCTTTCGATCAGGTATGGTTAACCGATCCGCGCGTCGGGATCATTCCATCGTATGGCACCGGCAGACTTTGTGAGATCGGCTTCCCGTGCTCGACCGAAGCGGATGTCACTACTGTGACCGCCATGTTGATTCTTCAGGAACTGGCTGGGCAAGCCACCTTCCTTGAAAATTATGTGATTGACTTCAAACAAGATGCGGTGATCCTCTCGCACGATGGACACGGCAATCCCGCTCTTGCCGCAAAAGCCGCCGAGGTGGCGGTCAAACATAGCATTTATTATCAAGGCATCAATGGATTTGGCGCGGGCTTCGAATTTGCATACGCCCCCGGACCCGTGACCAACCTATCGCTCGTCAGCGTTAGAGGAAAATGGCGATTGAACATCGCTGAAGGCGAGTCCATCGCGATCAAGCCGCGGCCTGTAGCGGCTCCGCAAATGTTATTCAAGCCGAAAAATCTCCACATCGAAGAATGGTGCGATGCGTGGTGCAAAGCCGGCTCGCCGCATCACATGGCTTTGGCATATGGTCATTGTGCCAGGAAGATCAAGCTCTATGCCGAAATGCAGGGCTTGGAAGTTGTTGAAATTTAGCCTGATGAAGATGCAATCGAGTATTCGATACGCATCGCAGTTGGATATTCATGTCGAGTAAAATGGGCAAATCTTATACTTTGCCAATGGAGAAGAAGCCATGGAAGACCTAAGCGCTGCTGAACGAAGATCGCAGATCGCACAGATGGTACTCGAAAAGGGACGGGTATTCGTGACTGACCTGGTGAGTCAGTTCGAGGTGACCGAGACATCCATCCGCCGCGATCTGACTCTGTTGGAGGCCAGCCACCGCTTAAAACGAATCCACGGAGGTGCGATTCCTGTTTCCGGCAGTTCGCGCACTGATTCTTTTGCCGAGAAAACGCAGTTGCATATCAAAGCCAAGGAAAGCATTGGAAAAGTCGCCGCAGGAATGATCAAGCCCAAGGATATTCTGCTTCTTGATTCGGGCACCACCACCTTGCAGGTTGTTCGACACGTTCAGTCCGCGCTGCGTAACAGCAGCCTGATCACGTTGGTAACGAACTCCTTGCCGATCGCGCAAGAGGTGCTCACCTGGCCTTCCCCGAATCTCACCATTCTCGGAGGCTTGTACCTGCCCGATTATCAGGCGACAGTGGGTCCGCAAACGCTTGCCCAACTGCAGGAATTAAGAGCCGACAAAGTCTTCTTAGGCGCGGATGGTTTAACGTTGGGCAGTGGTCCAACTACAGCCAATGTCTTGATGGCTGAAGTAGATCGCATGATGGTGGAACATTCCCAGCAGGTAATCCTCGTGGCGGACAGCAGTAAGATCGGCCGCGCTGGTTTTGTGCCGATCAAAGCCCTGAACTCAATTCACATGCTTATTACCGATTCGAACGCGCCGCCCGACTTCATCGATTCGGCCAGACAGATGGGGGTCGAGGTAGTCATCGCGTGATGATCCAGCCGATATCGTCGAGCCAGGTTCATATCCACGGTAAAGCAATAGATAATACTCACGGAGCATGCTATGACAGTCGTTCATAACTCATTCAAAATTCAATCGGATCGCATGCCGACGTTCCACGATGTGACCGAAGATGTTCAAACGCTTCTGAAAAAATCGGGCATCACCAATGGCCTCGTAGTTGTTTATTCCCAGCACACAACATGCAGCGTGTTTGTACAGGAAGATGCAGATGATGTCAATTATTGGGGGACGAAACTGCTGTTGCAGGATTTGGTGAACGTATTCGAGAACATCGTCCCCACTTGCCACACGGAGGGACAGTACCTTCACC
>DATJBI010000067.1:0-97805 GCA_035515435.1 Anaerolineales bacterium | reverse complement strand
TCTTCCATCTTCTGAAGCCAGCCCCCTTTCGGATGCCGCGCTGATTCTGCGTTCCTATGAACGCTGGGGGGAGAGTTGTTTTGAGCATTTTATTGGTCCGTTTGCGCTCGTAATGTGGGATGAAAGGCGCAATGAACTGCTCTGCGTTCGCGATGCCCTGGGCGATCGGACCTTGTTCTACGAACTTACTGAGAAGCGCCTGCTGGTCGCCTCCGAGCCGTGGGCGGTGGCGGCCGCGCAGGAGAGGGATCCCGATCAGGATGATGTGGGCGTGGCACATTACTTTGCCCTTGAAGCACCCCAGGATGGGCGGACGCTATTCAAAGACGTGCGCGAACTTCTGCCTGCGCAGGTGCTGGCGGTAAACAATTCTGCGGAACGCCGCTGGCAGTATTGGCGGGCCGATCCCTCTGTCAGGGTGCGCTACGCGTCCGATCAAGAATATGCAGAGCATTTCCGCGCCCTGCTGGAACAAAGCATTCGTTGCCGGTTGCGCTCCATCACGCCGGTCGGAGTGCTGATGAGCGGCGGCCTGGATTCGACCTCGGTGGCCTGTCTGGCTGCACGCATGCTCGCGCCCGATTCGCTCACAACCTTCTCCTATGTCTTCGATGAATTGTCCAGTTGTGATGAGCGCCAATATATTGATGCGTTGCGGGCCCGCTGCGGGATCTGTTCGGTCCAGATTCCCTGCGATGATCTTTGGACCTTCAGGAAATGGTCGGACTGGCCGCGCAACCCGAACAATCCGGAAGGCAACCTCTACCGCCTGCTCAAGGAACGCACCTACCAACGGGCACACGCCGAAGGATTCCGCGTTCTGCTGACGGGCAGTTTTGGTGACGAGCTATACCTTGGCTCGGGAGAATGGCTGGCTGACCTCGTTGCAGAAGGAAGGATGCGCGAAGCCGCCCAGGATCTGGCGTTCTTTGTTCGATATGCCGGCCTCGGTTGGACCCTGAGGGCCGGATATCTCCAGCGCTCAGCCAGGCGTGCTTTCCATGTCGTTGCGGAAGGCCCGCGCTCACTTCGCAGACGTGCCATACCCACCTGGCTGACACCGGCGGCAGCCCGACTGCTGCTTCGGTCTGACGCTGATGGCGCTGCCCCGATTCTCTCGGAACGCCAGGCCGGTCTGGTCGGAACGTCGAATGCTCTAAATAGCTCGAGAGAAACTTTCAATGCCAGCCGGAACGGAATTGAGCTGCGCCATCCCTATCGAGACCGCCGTCTGGTGGAATTCGTCCTGGCCATTCCGGCTCATCAGCTCTTTCATCGTGGATATTACAAGCATATCCTGCGGAATGCCATGCAGGGTATCCTGCCCGAGATGATCCGTGCTCGCCCCACAGGCACTTCTTTTACTCCATTATTCCTGCGCGGCATGGAGCGCGAAAAGGCCATCCAGCAGGCCTGTTTTCTGGATTCGCATGCCGCCTGGCGCGAGTTTGTGGATGAAAAGTGGATCTCAAGCCGCTGGAATGTGATACCGGAAGAGGATGTTGCTGAGCGGCTTGTGCCCTGGCTGTGTATTGCCTATGAAGCCTGGCACCGACATACTATTACCGGACATAATCTGCTATAATTAAAAATGATTACAGGAATTCCAAATGACCACTAAGCAACCGAATTCTGCTGAAAAAGCAAAGATCCATGCCGCTGCAAAACGCAAACCCTACACGAAACCAACTCTACGGGAATTGGGCGACCTGCGCACATTGACGCTGGGTCCATCTATTACATCGACTGGAGATTCAGGGAACTATAACACCGGGTTTACGATGGGCGGCGGCTACAGCGGCCTCAAGGGCTTTCCTCCTGGAGGCCCTACACCCCGGCCGTAGCGTCCCATCTGGAGCGGGTGTATCCGGGCAAGAAAGGGACTTTCGGAATTCGCAGCAGGATAAATTCATGGCATGGTACCGCGTGGCCGGGCAGGAACTTTATTTTGACTGTCCGATCGGGGAATTGACACCATTCCAAATTGCCGTACGAAAAAATGGGACCGCGAACAGAGCTGTCCCATTCATTTCTCCTTCGTTCCTCAGAAAAGAGTGGCAGGCGGTCTTTTCTGTCCTGGTACCGCCGGTTTTGATCTGTCAGACTGTCGGCTGGGTGGCCGATGCAAAGCGCAGCGTGGAAACCTGGTCGGCTTTTCGTGGATTCCTGCTGCGCGTGGCGGGGGGCAGTGACTTTTTCATCAGCCGTGACGGGCAGACGGTTCAATCCTTGAACCGGACAGAGCCTCCGGGCATGTTGAACGAAACAGACCGGCAAATCCTGCTTGGCCCCGCGCTGGTATTCGCCCTCGCCCTGCGCGCCGTCTGGTGCCTGCATGCCAGTGCGGTGATGAGGGGCAGAAGCATCATCGCGTTCCTCGCCGAATCGGGTCAAGGCAAATCCACGCTGGCGGCCTATCTCTCGCAAAATGCCCCCTGGCGTCTGGTCGCGGATGATATCCTGCCCGTGGGGCTGGCTGCAGGTGGAGTGCAGGTCATGCCGCACTTTCCCCAGCTCAAATTAGCCGTGGATGTCCAGCCCGCGACTGGATTGGCCGAGCGCCTGCCTTTAACAAATGTCTGCCTTCTGGAACGCATCGGGGTAAAGCAGGATCCGGAGCTGCAAACGATCACAACCGCGCAAGGTCTTCAGGCCCTGCTCAGCCATATCGCGGGCACACGCATGTTCGATTCGACTCTGCTCGCCAGACACCTGAAGTTCTGCGCTCAGGCCGCGCCCCAGGTATCTTTCCATAGGCTGTCCTACCCGCATCGCCGGGATGCGCTTCCAGGCATCGCGGAGATATTGAGAACCATATGTTGACGCTTGATTCGACCCTGCTTATCCCGCCGTACGTCACATTCACAGTTGTAGGTCAGGATGCGTTCTTGCTTAACACACGCACCAACAGATATTTCGCCCTGCAGGAGGTCGGCACGCGTCTATGGACCCTGCTAAAAGACGGCACCCCCTTGAAGGAGGCCTGCCAGTCCCTGCGGGCAGAATACGAAGTCCAGCCGGCGCAACTCGAACAGGACATTTTGGAACTGGTGGGACAACTATTGGACAACAAGCTTGTTGAAATCGCTTAAGCAAAAGGCGCTGCTTGCAAGGCAGCTTTCCGTGCCCGATTGGCTGGGGCTGGTCGAGGCGTGGGCGTTGTTGTTCTTCTACCATCTGGCCTCGCGCTGGATGAGTTATGAGCGCCTATCCATCCAGGCTCATCCAGCTATGGACAAAAGATCCGATCCATCCCAGGCCTTGATCCTTGCGAAAAGAATACAGCAGCTGGTTGCCTATGCGGCGCGCCTGCATCTGCTCCCGATGACCTGTCTGATGAGATCGCTTGCTATACAGGAAATGCTGGTGGAGCGAAACATCCCGGCACACCTTTGCATCGGGGTCTATAAGAGCATGGCAGAGATCCATGCCCATGCCTGGGTGGAGGTCAACGGGGTTGTGCTTGGCGAATCTCGAGATGTTTCTCAGAAGTTCAGAATATTGGGCCGGTGATCCCCAGCCCCATTCGGAGGCAGTGAGGTGGCCACTCCGGGGTCTCGCAAAATGGAACCCGGTTGGTCAGTGTGTACAATTTGAGAAATGTTCTTGAGTTGGTCAATCACACCCTCAATGATGGCCCGCTTGCGTAGGAGAAGATTGTCAAGCAAGGGCAGGAGTAGGTTTGGGCTTCACCCAAAAAAGTGGTTCTTCCGCCAGTCTCGTTCCACGTATAAAAGCAATACCGGCTGTACTTTGGATACTCGATTGAAATATGGCGGCCTAAAGAAGGGGAAAGAACAATTCTATTGCAGTAATGTGCTGCATCTGGCAAATTTATCGATCGACAGCAAGCTGGCGGCAGCTCCCTTGGGAGGCAAGTTGAGCGCTCGGCGCCCGTCGAATCGGGGTACCGGCTCATAGCCCCCGCTCTCCGGTTCGAGTCCTGTCCCCGCTCCGCCCCGCAAAAAAAGACTGCCTCGGCAGTCCTTTTTTTACCATTGGGTGTCGGCGGTGGTACTGATGCCAGCCGATCGGCCGATGCGTTTGTACATGGTCACATTCGTAAATGGTTCACCCAATATCCCATCGTGAATCGCCCACGAACGCAGGCGGATGCTCTGCCTGGCCTCGGTAGGTCGAAACGGGGAGCCGTCCAATTTGCCGATCAGATCGTCGCTTTCTGAGAATCCCTGGTGGATGCGTTCCATCAACTTTCGGCCCTGCTGATAGGCAAAGCCATAACGCTCGAAGATGACGGCATTGTGGTAGTAGAGCGGCTCGACAAAATACAGATCATGCCCAAGGCCTTCCACGAAATTTTCAAACCCGATGACAGCCGCCTGCAGCATTCGCAACCCGCGCCGCACCTGGCCCGGCGCGAGGCCGGCTTGGAGAGCCGCCTGCTCCGCCTCGATGTTGCGCGTCAGTGTGCCGAATTGAGTGGGGCGCCCGTCCGGCATTTTATCCACGTCAAAGCGGGCGGAAGCCGGATCATTCACGATATACAAAAGGATATGGATCTGTCCGTTCATCGTATCCGTGAGATGTCCGTAAAGGACCGGGTCGGGGAAGTGCGGTTCATGAAATAAGGACATTTCCACGTTGCTGGAACCGGGCGCGAATCGAAAGTGAGCAAGCGAGTCGAATTGTGGCGTGTTGATCCGCGGCAGCTGAAAATATTCCAGCAATTCGCGCGGGATCAACCCATAATAGATCCTGCGCTTTTCTTGCTCGGCCAGTAAATTGATGCCCCCGATCGTGGAAGGCCTCATGAGTCACACCCCTGGATGTGCATCTCGCTTGGCCTCACGCTCGGCATCGCGTCTGGCAATCGCCTCGCGCTTGTCGTGCAATTTCTTGCCGCGCGCCAAAGCGATTTCGATCTTGGCGCGCCCATTTTTCAGATAAACCCGGGTCGGAACGATCGTCATCCCTTTCAGGCGGACGCCGTTCCACAGCTCGCGGATCTCCTTTCGGTGCAGCAGCAGGCGGCGCCTGCGTTTGGGATCGTGATTGAAGCGATTGGCCTGCTCATAGGGGGCGATATGCGCCTCCACCAGAAAGGCATTTCGGCCGTTTTCTATATCCACGTAAGATTCAACGATGCTCATTTGCCCGGCGCGGATGGACTTGATCTCGCTTCCCCGCAAGGACAACCCTGCTTCGAAGCGTTCCAAAAGAAAATATTCAAAGCCAGCCTTGCGGTTGGTGGCAACGACCTTGACATCCTCGGACATGTATTTCATTTTAACACGATTGCCAAGCCCGGCCTCCGTGCCCGGGTCGGCCCCTAAGGATTATGCGCTTGCAGGAGGCGTGCCCCATTTGAAGATCGCCAGGCCGGCCAGGATGCGCGCCGCCGCAAAAATGAACAAGGCGGTCGTCAAGCCGATCACGTTGGCGATCAACGGACCCGCCAACGAACCGACCAGCACGCATAAATTCAGGACCATGTTGTACCAAGCCAGGTGCGCGGGACGGTCGTCGGCGGGGATGTGTTCGAGAAGGTAGTTTGCGTATGCGCCGGTTGCCAGGGCAGAAGCGAGTCCGCCGATCGCCGAGGTTATATAAAAATGCAGGGCAGTGCTTGACAGGGCCAGACCGATCGGATACAGCGCCATGCCCACGATGCCGATGGCCGTCACCTTTTGATTTCCGATCCGCTGGACCATGCTTCGCAGCTGCGTTGAGCCGATCAGCAGAATAAAATAGAATATCGCCGAGCCGATGCCGATCTGATTATCCGTCAAATGCAGTACGTTCACCTGAATCAATGGAAAGATCGGCAGCGGAAGATTCTGGGTCAGATGAAAAAGCAGCAGGGCAAACAGAACGACCCGGAACGGCGTTTGCCAGATGTCGGCGCGGATCGCCGAGAAAAAGCTTGAGCGTTTGTTTGTTCCTGCGGGTCTTGGCGCCGGCCCCGGTTTTGCATGAAGCGCATTGACGTTCGGTTCCACCACCGGCCTGATCAAATAAAGATGCAGGCTGCTCATCGCCGCGCCCAGGAATCCGATGCCAAACACGACCTGATATCCAATGGGAAAAGCCAGGCGCCCCAGCAGGTAGCCACTGCCGATCGACGAGATCATATAGGTGATCGAGAGCACGATGTTGCGAATGCCGACCACATGGGCCCGGTATTCATTTGGGACGGCCGAGGCAAATAACGCGTTGAAACCCACCGAGAGCGGCGTCAGGGGGATCGCCATCAGCAGGGCCAGAACGATCAAAGCCCAGATCTGTGCTGAAGGTCCAAACAGCCAGGGCAGCGGGATCCAGAGCAGGAAACCAATGCGGTATATGACGGAGGACCAGAAGACGGCTTTGCCGATGGGACGGCCTTCGATCCAGTGCCCGGCAGGAATGGCGAGCGTCAGGCTCACCAGTGCGCTCATCGCGGTGAGCAAGCCGATTTCAAATCCATTCGCGCCCAGCCGTGTGGCATAGATATTGAGAAAATTGACGGAAGAACCTGCCAGGATGCCGTACCACCCAATATCGAAATAAAGATGAATGAAATTCCTGCGATGTTCTTTTGGAAGAGTACTTGGAAAGAATCGAGAGAGCACGAGGACGATTATACTGTTTCAAGCGAAAACGCGGCGGGGGCCCTTCCGCGCCGGCCGGGCCCGCTCCGAAATTTATGGCCCGACCTTAGGCTTATAATAACTTGATGTCTTCCCTGCAGGATCAGTTTCTCCTGGATCCAAAGATCCATTTTCTCAATCACGGTTCGTTCGGCGCGACGCCGAGGCCGGTCTTTCAAGATTATCAGCACTGGCAACGCGAACTGGAACGGCAGCCCGTCGAATTTCTGGGCCGGCGCGCCCCGCAACTGATGGCGGCCTCACGCCTCGAACTTGGAAAATATCTGGGTACGGCGGCGGATAATCTGGTCTACACTCAGAACGTCACGATCGCCCTGAATATCGTGGCGCGTTCCCTCGAACTGTGCCCCGGCGATGAGGTCTTAACCAGCGATCATGAATATGGCGCACTGGATCGAACCTGGAGATTCTTATCCGGCGAACGGGGTTTCAAGTATATCCGTCAAAAAATCTCTTTGCCGCTTTCGAGCGAGCAGCGGTTCGTGGATGACCTCTGGCAGGGCATCACCCCGCGGACCCGTGTGATCTTTCTCAGCCATATTACCTCGCCGACGGCGATTCTGTTTCCGACTGCGGCCGTGCTGCGCCGGGCGCGCGAAAACAACATTCTCACCATCCTGGACGGAGCCCACGCCCCTGGACAAATTGATCTCGATCTGGATGCGCTCGGCGCGGATTTCTACGGAGGCAATCTGCACAAGTGGCTGTGCGCGCCCAAGGGGGCGGGATTTTTGTATGCGCGGCCGCAGGTTCAGCATTTGCTCAAGCCGCTGGTCGTTTCGTGGGGTTATGAGACGGAGACCCCCACTGGCTCGGCGCTGGTTGACTACCATGAATGGATGGGAACGCGCGATCTGTCCGCATTCTTGTCGGTTCCGGCCGCGATCCGATTTCAGGAGAGACATGCCTGGGGTCGCCGCCGGGCCGCCTGCCATGCGTTGGCGCGCGAGGCGCTGGAACAGATCGAGCAGCTCACCGCGCTCCCATCCTTTTATCCCGATGACAGTTGGTATGTTCAAATGTTTGCGGCGCCGCTGCCCGATTCGATCAATGTCTCTCAGCTCCAGAGACGGCTTCATGACAGATACCGGATCGAGGTGCCGCTTCATGAATGGGATGGGAAAAAGCTGATCCGGGTTTCCGTGCAGGCCTACAACACGCCGGACGATATTAAGGCTTTGATTAATGCACTGCAACGCGTGCTTTCAGAACGCGTATAATTTGCAGGTAAGTTTTTTGTTTGGCGGTCAATCAGGATGATGGCATGGATATTTCTTTGGCATTAGGCGCCGGCGGTGCGAAAGGCAATTCGCATATTGGGGTTTTGCGCCAGCTGGAAAAGCATGGGTTTCGCGTAAGCGCCATCGCCGGCACCAGTTTTGGCGGCGTGGTGGGCGCGGTCTATGCCGCCGGCTATTCCGTCGATGAATTGGAGGGGCTCTTTGCGCGCGCCGATCAACACCATTTGTATGGGCGCCGCCCCCAGGATAACGCCTCGTTGTATGGCCTGGCAGGCGTTGAACAATGGCTGATTGACGCACTTGGCGATCGTACCTTTGCCGATCTGAAGATTCCGTTCGCGGTGGCGGCCATCGATCTGAACAGCGCCCAGGAGGTGATCTTGTCCGAGGGCCGCGTGCGCGACGCGATTCTCGCGACGATCGCGATCCCCACGATCTTCTCACCGTTTCGGGCGGACGGAATGGAATTGGTGGATGGCGGCACGTTCGATCCGGTCCCGGTTTCGGTCGCCCGCTCCCTTGCGCCTCATCTGCCCGTCGTGGCCGTGGTTTTGGCCGATCCCCTCGGCGAACCGGCGCGCATGCCTTCCATTCGCCTGCCCATCCCTCAACCGATCGTTCAGCAGCTGACCCACCTGCGCATCACGCAGGCGCTGAGCGTGTTCGTCCGCTCCCTGGATGTGTCCGACCGTCTGTTGACCGACCTGCGCTTGAAGATTGACAAGCCCGATGTGATCATTCGTCCTGAGGTCGCGGATATTGGATTATTGGATGTCGTGGATGTGCATGAGGTGGCCAGGCGCGGCGAGATCGCAATGGATGCGGTTTTGCCCGAGCTCAAACGCATTACAACGTGGCCGAACCGCCTGCGCCGCCAGCTGCTTGGAGATGGAACCTGAAACGCGATCTGCGGCAATATGCGAGACGAACCAACATTCAGCTTGCCGCGGGTGCGTTCGGCCTGTTGTTTGTCGTGGGGCTTGGATTGATCTGGCTGATCTACGGCCCGGGCGCGGCAGTCATGGGCCTGTTGTGCCTGCTGGGTGCGCTGGTGCCGATCGTCCTTATTTTGCTGGTGTTATTTGGCATGGATTGGATTGTGAAGAATGCGGGTTCCAAATGATACGCAATTGATCGGGTTCGGGAACTGGACGCTGCGCGTGCGACCCGCGGCGCAGAAACCTGCGCGTGTATTGCTTCTCCTGCATGGCTGGACCGGCGATGAAAATTCGATGTGGGTTTTCATGCGGAACCTGGCTTTGGATTACTGGACCATCGCACCGCGCGCGCCTCATGCCGGTCAGCCGGGAGGATATTCCTGGCGTGGGCCGGCGGCCCCTCAACACGCGCAGCCCGGCGGGCGCCGCGCACCCCGCCTCGAAGATTTTCGTCCTTCCGCCGAGGCCCTGATCGCGCTCGTTGATGAGTACGCCGCGCAAAATGAACTCGATGCGCATCGATTCGATGTGATCGGCTTCAGTCAGGGCGCGGCGTTGACCAATGCCATCGCTTTGCTCCATCCCGAACGCATCCGCCGCGCGGGTGTCCTGGCGGGTTTCCTTCCGGCCGGATCAGAACCGTTGATCGAGAAACGTCCGTTGAGCGGCAGGCCGTTTTTCGTCGCCCATGGAACGCTGGATGAAATGGTCCAGATCGAACAGGCGCGGCGATCCGTCGAAATGCTGGAACGTGCAGGTGCCTCCGTCACATTCTGTGAAGATGAAGTCGGGCACAAGCTCAGCGCGAATTGCCTGCGTGCGCTGGAGGAATTTTTTGAATGACCCCTGCGGCTCGGCCGCGCCGCACCCTCCCCAAATCCCCTTGCAAGGCGGGAAGGGCGGGAGGGGTTTGACGGCGCGCCTCTTTACGAGTATCCTTGCTCAATCTTTTTACGGAGCACGTCGAGCTGATCTGAATCCGCGAAAGTCTTTGATGCCTTTGACCCGTCACACCGCATTCAAGACCATTCCAAGAAGCAGCAAAGGTGAAGGAACATGAAATTTGATTACTTGTCGCGCCGCGACTTCCTGAAACTGGCTGGTTTCAGCGCGGGCACCCTTGTCTTCAATCCGTTTGCGGGGGCGCGCGAATTGGGCGTTCCGGCCCTGGCACAATTTCCGCCCGGAGATCATTTGGGCAGGATTGCGGTGACCCCCTATTTCAATTCCACGGTGCTGCGGACAAGCCCGAACGAAAATGCTGCGGCCGTTCGAAATGTCGGGCAGGATGAAGTTGTGGTCTGGCTGCGGGAGGTCGTGGGCACGACAGACACGGGAGGCATCAGCCGGCAGTGGGTGGAGACACCGGATGGATATCTGTATCTGCCGCACGTTCAGCCTGTTCGCAATCTGCCGAACACTCCCCTCTCCTCCGTTCCGGCAGGCAAGGGGGGCTTTTGGGCCGAGGTGACGGTTCCCTACGTTGACTTGAAGATCCAAAATCAGCCGATCGCCCCGGCCATAAAATTTCTGATGGAGCACGCTCAGCCGGTGCGGTTGTATTATAGTCAGGTGGTCTGGCTGGATCAGGTCGGCACGGATTCGACCGGCAAAGTCGTTTATCGCTTTAATGAGTCACCCGGTCATGGCTACGGATACGGCGATGTGTTCCTGGCCGACGCGGCTGCATTCCGTCCGCTGACGGCGGACGATGTTTCACCGATCAACCCCAATGTCGATCCGGCCACCAAGAAGATCACCGTGGACGCCACCCCGCAGCATCAAACCCTTTCCTGCTTCGAGGGCAAGAACGAGGTCTACTTCTGCAGGATTTCGAGCGGCGATGACCAGGCTCAGTATTCCACGCCCGTCGGCGATCAGGATGTGGCCAGAAAGATGTTCTCTATCCACATGTCCGCCAGTTTGGGAAAAGCAGGAGGCAGCGATAACGGCTATGATACGATGGCGGTTCCGTGGCCGACGTTTTTCAATCTGAACGTGGGCGCAGCCATCCACGGGGTCTTCTGGCATAACTATTTTGGCAGCCAGAAATCGCATGGCTGCATCAACGTGACCCCCCAGGATGCGCAATGGATCTTCCGCTGGACCTCGCCGTTTGTTTCCCTGGACCAAAGCGAGATCCAGATGCAGTGGCCCAACGTCGGCACGCCGGTAGCGGTCAGTGATCTGTATACAACGAAGACAGGATAAGTGCCGCGATGGATATTTCGGAAGTCACGATTGGCCTGGCATTCCTGGCCGGACTTGCCTCTTTTCTTTCCCCCTGTGTTTTTTCCCTGGTCCCGGCCTATATCGGGTATCTCAGTGGACGGGCCGCCGGCGGCGAAAGCAACGCCTCGAATCGCTGGATCACGTTTAGCCATGGCCTGGCTTTTGTGCTGGGCTTCAGTGTGGTCTTCATTGTCTTGGGGGTGGCCGCCTCCGCGGCAGGCGGATTGCTTTTTGAGATCCGCAGCTGGCTGGCGAAGATCGGCGGAGTGATCGTCATTATATTCGGCCTGCACATGATCGGAGTCTTTCGCATTCCGTTTTTGGAATACGATGCCCGCGTCCATGAACTGCCCGATCCGAAGCTGGGCTATCTCTCCTCCGCGCTGATGGGCGTGTTCTTCTCGGCAGGGTGGTCGCCGTGTGTTGGTCCGGTGCTGGGCACGATCCTGACGTTTGCGATCAACGGCGGCTCGGTCTCCCTGGGCGTAAAACTGCTTTCATCCTATTCTGCCGGCCTGGCCATTCCGTTTCTGGCCGCGGCGCTGGGCATCGGCTGGGTGACCGCGGTCCTGCGGAGATACAACAAGGTCATGCATTATGTGGAGATCGCGATGGGCGTGATCCTGGTGGTGGTGGGCGTAATGCTATTGACGGGCCTGTTCGAGTTGATCGCTCAGCGCGGTCAATTCTTCTATTTCAACTTTGGGATCTGATCGAGGCAGCATGCTCAACGTAACTCTTTATCGGCGCGAACACTGTGAATTGTGTGATCAAGCAAAAAAGGATTTGCAAGAGCTGGAGCATAGATTTCCGCATCATCTGGCCGAAGTGGATATTGATTCGGATCCCGCATTAAAGGAAAAATACGGCGATCAGATTCCGGTGCTGGAGATCGGCCCGTATAAACTCAGGGCGCCGATCACGCCCCAGGCCCTGGAAATGACCCTGGGGGCGGCCAATGACCGCCGCGGCCAGCTGGAAAAAATGGGCGGTGAAAAATATCAGGAGCGCCTTCGCAAGGGGGAGACGATTTCCAGGAGCGACCGCATTTATTTCTGGATCACCCAGCACTATCTGGCCCTCATCAATGGGATTGTTTTCATTTATGTCGGCCTGCCCTTCCTGGCGCCCACTCTGATGAAGATCGGCGCCGAGCTTCCGGCGAAAATCATTTACACCATTTACAGCCCGCTCTGCCATCAGTTCGCATTCCGTTCGTTCTTCCTATTTGGCGAACAGCCGTATTATCCGCTGAAGGAAGCCGGCGTGGCCGGGGTCAAGACGCTTGAACAGGTGACCGGATTTCAGGATCTGGCCAACCCCTTCAGTGTCTCGCGCCTGTACGCGCGCCAGTTCATCGGCAATGCAGCGCTCGGCTATAAGGTTGCGTTCTGCGAACGCGATGTGGCGATCTACGCGGCCATCGTTCTCTTTGGCCTGATCTACGGAGTCGCGCGACGCTGGCTCCCCGCACTGCATTGGATATTATGGTTCCTGATCGGCATCGTCCCGATCGGTATTGATGGTTTCTATCAACTGCTCAGCCAGTTCAACTGGCCGTGGCTGGCGACGTATCTGCCCTATTACGAAAGCACGCCGTTCATGCGCGTGCTGACCGGCGGCCTGTTCGGTTTCATGACCGCCTGGTTTGCATTCCCCGCACTTGAAGAGTCGATCAAGGATACCCGCGAAGTCCTGATCAAGAAGTTCGCGGTGGCGAAATAAGATATCCCGTCATTCCTTCCCGCAGACCCGCCGTGACAACGGAACCGACCCATGCCTTTTGCTCATACCCACGGAATTCGTTATTACACTTTTGATCTGTTTCCGCGCGAAGTGACGCAGGCGGTCCTGACGCGGCAGGGCGGCGTCAGCCCGCAGCCGTGGGCTTCGCTGAACGTCGGCGGGACGGTGGGCGATGAAGTGCAGCGCGTGCGCGAGAATCGTTATCGCTCGTTCGCCGCCCTCGGGCGCAGGATCGACTCGCTCTACGATGTCTGGCAGGTTCACTCGGCGCAGGCGGTCATCGCGGACGCGCCGCGCGATCCCAGGGACCCGTTGCTGCAAGCGGACGCGATCTTCACCGATAAACCCGAAGTCACCTTGTATATGCGTTTCGCGGACTGCGTCCCGATCCTGTTTTGCGATCCAAGGAAAGGCGTGGTCGGCCTGGCCCATGCCGGCTGGCTCGGAACGGTGCGCGGCATGACCGCCGCGGCGGTCGCGAAGATGCGCGCCCATTACGGCTCGCAGCCTGAGAATATCCTGGCGGCCATCGGCCCTGCGATCGGTGTGGATCATTACGAGGTCGGCCCGGACGTGATTGCCCAGGTGCAGAGCTCGTTCGGGCCGGAGGCCGAACGCCTGATCGAGACCCGGAACGGCAAAACGTATCTTGATCTATGGTCTGCGAACTTCATGCAGTTGCAGAAATCCGGCGTGGAAAAGATCGAGGTGGCCGGGCTGTGCACCGCCTGTCACCTGGACGATTGGTTTTCCCACCGCGCTGAGCGGGGCAAGACAGGGCGATTCGGGGCGTTAATTGGATTGCAACCATGAGGAAGTTGGCAGATAGGAGTTCACTTCTTTCCTTGCGCTCAGCAAGCGGCATGCCCGGTGCCGGCAGCTTCGCGTATATGATCCCTGCCTATGCAATTACGCATTTGAAAGAGACGGAAACCGGGCGCCGCTGGCAGTATCCGGCCCGCTGGGCAGGGGCGTCTGTCACCCGGCCTGATTCCGATCCCCGCCATGTGTTTAACTGCCGGCCGTGATTTTGCTCTCCCAAATATGCCCGGCCGGCCGAACAGGGCCATTCATAGAGCTTCTGCTGTTTGAGGTTTCGACCGCCTGCATGGCTGTCCCGTCCATCCATTTGAGGATGTTGGGAACCTGCGGGCGCCAATGTCAAACCGGTGGTCTTGGCTTTGAACGCCTCCCGCATTTTCAGCCACGTGCAATCCAAAAACCTGTCGGAAAGAGTTGTTGGAGAAAGCAGAACGCCCGCAGCCCCATAGCCTTTTGCCCTTTGCATTGGATATAATCAATTCGATGTCCGGCCTGGTCCCATCCATCCGTGCCCGTTATCAGCAAACCCTGGATACGATCGCCGCCTCGGCGCACAACGCCGGGCGCGCGCCCGACTCCGTTCGGCTGGTGGTGGTGACCAAACTTCAGCCCCTGGAGGTGGTCCGGGCCGCGATCGAAGCCGGTGCGCAGATCCTCGGCGAAAATTATCCTGAAGAAGCTGTTCAAAAGATAACGGACTTGAAATCTCAAACTGCGGTAGAATGGCATATCATTGGCCACGTGCAGAGCCGCAAGGCGCGCCTCGTGGCCGAGCACTTTGCCCTTTTCCAATCCCTCGACAGCCTCAAGCTGGCTGAACGCGTTGACCGCTTTGCCGCCGAATTCAACCGCCGGCTGCCCGTTTTGCTGGAGTTCAACGTCGGCGAGGAGCCCAGCAAATCCGGCTGGCCCGCTTCGGATGAGACGCGCTGGACGGCTTGGCTGGACGAGGTCCGGGCGGTCGCCGCGCTGACGCACCTGCAGGTGCGCGGCTTGATGACGATGCCGCCTCTGGTCCCCGACCCGGAAGCCGCGCGTCCATATTTTCAGCGCTTGCGGCGCCTGCAGGATTTTCTCGCAAGGCATGTGCCGCACGTCGAGTGGCGGGAACTCTCGATGGGCACCAGCGCGGACTACCCCGTCGCAGTGGAGGAGGGTGCAACCCTGGTTCGAGTCGGGCAGGCCATTTTGGGCCAGAGGCCCGGACGCGGAGATTGAATGTTTCTTGTTGCTGAATTTGTTCATGTGGTGGCGCAAATACTGATCCTGCTGGTGATCGTCTCAGCCATCCTGTCCTATTTCATGTCGCCGTATCATCCGCTGCGCGAGGCCATCGACCGCATCGTGGATCCATTGCTGGCACCCATCCGGCGCGTGGTACCCAGCGTAGGCGGTTTTGACTTCAGCCCGCTGATCTTGATCGTCCTGATCGGCCTGATCGATCAAGTGTTGACCAGTATCTTCTTGCGTTTATAATGAGGTCCGTATGCCCAGAAGAGATTTTCATTTACACGACGGGAAACGAGGTTCGGCCATTGCCGTACGCGTCACGCCGCGCGCCAGCGGGAACAAGATTACCGAGGTGCTCGACGATGGAACCGTGAAGATCCATTTAGCCGCCCCGCCCGTGGACAATGAGGCCAATGAGCAGTTGATTGCCTTTCTTTCGGACGTACTGAGCGTGGCCAAGTCCCGCATCGAGATCGTCGCAGGCGCAACCGGACGGGATAAATTGGTATCGATCCTCGATATCGATCTGGAAACGGTTCAGCAGCGCCTGTTGGCCCACATGGATTGAGACCATAGATTGCGCGGGCCCCGTCCGCCCCGGCTGCGTTTAAGGGGTGGGACTGTACAACATGCGGTAGATCGCATAGATCTCATAAATGCTTTGAATGTATTGGCGCGGTTCGCTGTAGCGAATGGTTTCGAGAAACAAGTCCGGGTCGCTGCCTGCAAGCTGTGACCATTGATAGGCGTTTCCCGGCCCGGCGTCGTAAGCGGCCAGGGCTTCATATAAATCGCCTTTGAACAAATGCCGGTTGGCTGCAAGATAATGCGCGCCAAACAGAATACTGACTTCAGGCAGGTAGAGCTGATCCGAGCCGTAGTTCGCCTGCCTGCCAAGCGCAGCGGCAATGCTGGCACCCGTGCTGGGAACGATCTGCATCAAGCCGACGGCTCCCGCAGTTGAGCCGGCGAAGCTTTCGAAGAGACTCTCCTGCCGCACCACGCTTGACAAGAACAATGGATCGAGGCCGTTGGTCTGCGCGGCAGGCACGATCAAATCACTGTAATACAACCCATAACGAACATGATTGAAATAGGCCGGAGCCAGCAAGGACGACTGATTGTCGTTCTTACCCGCCAGGGTCAATACCTGGCGCGCCGCGAAGATGCCCGAGCGGTACAGGCCGATGCCAAGCAGATAGTTCGCCAGGCGATACGTCAGCACCGGGTCCGCGCTGACCGAGTTGCGCAGATCCTCGAATTCCAGGCGCGCCTCACTCAATTGCCCCAACTCCCACAATTCGGTGCCGCGCACAAAGCGCGGGTCGAGGGCCAGCGGGCCAGGGCCCGTCAGGTCGGTCCCGGCCGGGAGGTCGAAGGTCAGGCGCATCCACGAGTCGGCATCTCTGCGCTCCTGCGTCAGATCAAAATCGAGTTGGGTCTGCGATGATGGCGCAAATGGCTCCAGTCCCAACAAAATATCGCGGGCCCGCAGGCTGTAATACCCCCCGGGGTCGATGCCCTGTGCCTGCTGCCAGGCCGCCTGCGCCTCAGCGGCCATGCCCAGTTGTTGATCCGTTTTGCCGATCCATAAATTCGCGCGGGCCTGATCCTCGGCCTGGGTGGCGATGGCAAGGCTGCGCTGGAAATCCTGCAGCGCATCGCTGTATTTGGATTCCCGGTACCGCAGGATGCCGGCTTCGAACACCGCGGTCGGTGCCTGAGCGCTGCCCGAATATTCATTGGCGACGCGTTCCCAGACCTGGGCGGCCGCTTCAAGTTTGTTATCCTGTTCGAGGATACTCGCCGCGCTCATGAGCGCATCCGGTGCCTGGTCGGAAGCGGACGCGGCCTGTACAAAACCGAGCAGCGTATCGGCGGCCCCCTGGGAATCGTCCAGGTTGTTCCATTGGGTATCCGCCTCTTGAGTCCAGCCGTCCGCCCAATGGGGATTGGTGGAATAATGCTGGATGAAGTAGGTAAATTCCTTGACGGCCTCCGTGTAGTTCTGCATTTCACGCAATGTCAGCGCCCGGTAATAGTGCGCGGTCCCATCGTTGCCGGGATTGGCGGCGATATAGCGGTCCAAGGCATTCAGGGCCGCGCTCAGGGTCTCCGTGGGGCTGGGGGTGTATTGATAATAACCGGCGAAGTAGTCTGTCAGGCCGCGGTCGAGATCGTTCACCGGGACCTGGGCATTGACCAATTCATTCAGGCAGAGCCAGGACCAGGACGAAAATCGATAATTGGCGATCGCGTCGCGGAAAAAGCCGTAGGCCGCATCGGTCTTGTTCAAGCGGAGATTCGCCTCGCCCAGGAAATAATCCATTTCAGATTTGGTGTAATCGTCGTCCGTGCTTGACAAGACCGTGCCATCGATCGAAATCGCGGCAGCAAAATCTCCGATCTGCGCACGCATTTGTGCAATCTTGATCTGCAGGGCAAAGGCATCGTCGAGATGGGGGGCGGCCTGCGCGGCTTGGTAGGCGACGAGCGCCTCGGAGTACTGGGCGGCTGCATTGAGCGCATCGCCCCGCAGTTCCTGAACATAGGAATCGAGCACGCCCGGGCGCAGGCTCAGATACATCTGATAGGCCTGGGCGGCGTCGGTATAGTCTTTCATCTGGGAATAGGTCTGGCCCTGCAAAAAATAGGAGGGACCCTTCGCAAACGGCGAGTCAGGATAAGTGGAATTCAGTTGCTGGAGCGTGGCCAAAACCTCCGCGTTGCGGCCATCGGTATATTGGGTGCGCGCCAAACCCCACAGCGCGGCGGCCTTCAGGGCCGGATCGCTTGAGTCGGCATAGGCCGCGCGATAATCGGCCGTGGCCGCTGCAAGATCTCCATCAAACAACGCGTGATCGGCGTTTTCGATCCGGAGGCTGGGGATGGGTGTATAGGTTGGAGCCGGAGTTGGCGAGGCGGCCGGCGTGGAGGTCTCGCTGGGGGTGGGGCTGGCCCGGCTCGGCAGAACGGACGGGAGGCTTGAAGACACCGCACAGCCCAGCAAGCTGATCGTAAATGCAGTCCCGAAAACGATTCGGGCAATTCGCTTCATGGCGTTGCTTATACTGGTAAAGCAAACGCGTGTCAAGCATGCTGTATAATTGCAACTTGATGAGAACGCAGATCATCACGCTTGAATCGCATGACGATTTGATCTCGGTGCGCGACCGCATGTCGTGGGCTAAATCGCCGCGTATTTTGCTGGTGTGGCCCAAATTCGAACGCATCACCCTTCGATCGGTCGACCTGCGCGTCCTGCAGAGTCATGCACGCACCCTCGGCGCGGAACTGGGGCTGGTGACCCGGATTCCAAATGTGAGACGCAACGCGCTGGGATTCAGCATCCCGGTCTTCGCGACGACTGCGGAGGCCCAGCGCGAAGCCTGGCCATCCAGACCTCCCCGGCTGGAAAGGCATCGCCGGTCCTCCGGGGGCGCCTTGCAGCAGATGAAGAAGCAGAGCAGGGTCGTAGAAGCGCCGTGGAGATCCATCTGGATCGTACGCGTCGGTTTCTTCTCCGTGGGCGTGCTGGCTGTCTTGGCCGTGGCCGCTTTATTCCTGCCGCGGGCCGCGATCAAGTTGACTCCCATCTCCCAACAGCAATCCATCACGATCCCGGTCTCCGCAAATCCGGGCACGGAATCCGTTTTCGTCTCGGGCAGTGTGCCCGCCCATCAGACGAGCGTTCTGGTCACGGCCACCCAGACGATGGCGATCACCTCGCAGGGCGTGGTACCGAACGATAAGGCCGAGGGGATCGCACGCTTCACCAATCTGACACAAACCGATTTGACGATCCCGGCCGGGACCGTGATCTACACGACCGATTCTCCAGCGGTCAGGTTTCAAACCGTGAACATCACCCACCTGGCGGGCGGCTCGAAGAAATTTGTGGAGGTGCCGATCGTGGCGGTACAGGCCGGTTCATCCGGCAATGTGGCCGCGGGCGCGATCCAGGCCATCGACGGGAGCCTTGCGCTTTCGGCCTCGGTCAGCAACCCCGATCCGACTGCCGGCGGGACCGATCTAACCGCCACGGAGGCGGTGGATGCGGACCGTCAGCATTTGCAGGAGATGGTGAGGTCGGCGCTGGATCAACAGGCCAGGCAGGAGATCAATGCTTCGATCGGCGCCCATGATCTGCTGCTGCCGAACACACTCACCGCGAACACGCCCTCGCAGGAAATCTATGATCCGCCTGCCGGACAGCCGGGTGATACCCTGAAGCTGACCATGAGCATTCAATATGGTGCACAATATGTGCGCGCGGCCGATTTGGAGCGGCTGGCTCAGAGCATCCTGGATGCATCCCGGCCTGCGGGTTTTGTCTCCGAGCCGGATACCCTCGAGTTCAGCTCAACGAATACGTTTACCGCGGATCCGTCCGGCGCGACGCATTTCAACCTGCAGGCCGGGCGCGTTTTGGTCCGAGGCATCCCCGCTGCGCAAGTAGTCTTTTTGGTGCGCGGACTTTCGCCCGCAGGCGCAAAACAGATCTTGCAGTCGAAACTCCCGCTGGCTGCGCCGCCAACCATTGAAATGAGTCCTTCGTGGTGGCCGTGGATGCCCTTGATTCCATTTCGGATCACCGTCCAATAAAAATGCGAATCCTTGCTGTGGATCATGGCGAAAAAAGAATCGGCCTTGCCATTTCAGATTCGACCGGCACCATCGCGAATCCGCTGAAGGTGATCGAGCACAATTCCCGCCTGACGGATGCGGCGCAAGTCGCGGAGATTGCCGCCCTCAACCAGGTTGAACTGATTGTCATCGGCCAATCCTTTGACGAACAGGGCGCGCCGAATCCGGCGGGTCGGCGGGCGGCGCGTTTTGCTGAGGCGATCAAAACGCAAACGCCCATCCCCATTGTGCTCTGGGACGAGGCGTTCAGCACCCAATCCGCCCGGGCGGCGCGTATCGCGCTGGGGGTCCCGCGCGGAAAGCGCAGGGGGCATCTCGATGAATTGGCGGCCACGGTCATCCTGCAGTCGTATCTCGACCGGCAAAAATAAGGGAACGCAATGCGCCGCTTCCTTCCGCACCTCTGCCTCCTCTTAATTCTGCTGGGCGGCCTGTTGCTGGTTCTTGTCTTTCCAGCCACGGTCGCGCAAACCTACGGGCCGCCTTCGGGACGCCTGTCGTTCCTTCAAGTCATTCAATATTCAGCAAAACTTGTCTGGGATGACGGCTTGTTGACCAAGCCGCTTGATCCGAACGCGCCCATCCGGTCCTTCACGGTTCAGCCGGGGGAATCGGCGGGGTCGGCGGCCGATCGCCTTCAACAGGACCACCTGATCCGCGATGCGGGCATGTTTCGCGATTATCTGATTTACACGGGGCTGGATACCTCCATTCAGGCGGGCAGCTATGATCTGAGCCCGGCGATGTCCATGGTCGATGTTGCAGCCAGGCTGCAGAATGCCACTCCGGCCCAGGTGACCTTTGTTGTTTTGCCCGGCTGGCGCATGGAAGAAATTGCCGCCTCCCTTCCAACCTCCGGCTTGAATATCACGCCGCAGGCGTTTCTGGCTGAGGCGAAGAAGCCGCGGCCTTCCTTTGATTTTCTGGCGGGGGCGGTTTCCACGGAGGGCTTCCTCTACCCGGACAGCTACATCCTGCCGCGCCTCACCAGTGGGGCCGAATTGGTTGAAGTCCTCGTCCGAAATTTCAACCTGCACCTGACGGGCGATCTGCGGGACGAATTCAGCCGTCACGGTTTGAGCGTTTATCAGGCGGTGACGCTGGCCTCGATCGTCCAGCGCGAAGCGGTCCATGCGGAGGAAGCTCCGATGATTGCATCGGTTTATCTGAACCGCATCCGGATCGGCATGAAGCTCGAGGCCGATCCGACCGTGCAATATGCGATCGGCTACAATCCGGCCCAGGCAACCTGGTGGACGGATCCATTGAGCGTGGAGGAGCTGAAGATCGATTCCACCTACAACACCTATCTGGCGGATGGCCTGCCGCCCACGCCGATCTCCAATCCGGGTCTGGCTGCCCTGCGCGCGGTCGCCTTCCCGGCGGATTCATCCTATTACTATTTCAGTGCGCAGTGCGACGACTCCGGCTATCACAATTTTGCACAGACCTTTCAGGAGCAACTCCGAAATCTGTGCCCGTAGCCGGCCAGGGCGGATTCATTCTGAATTTACGACCTCGATGTAGTCGCTGGTCATCGTCTCGGCGCTTGAGATTCCAAGCGCGGTCAGCAATTCATTCGCCAGGGCGGCTTTGTGTTCGGCATCCCGGCGGCTCCAGGTTCGTGATTTGATCTCGACGAAATTGCCGATCGCCGGCTCGAGCATGTCATCCACGTTAACAAAGAATTCCGTATCCTCGAACTTGATCAGCCATCGTTCGCGGTCCTTTGTGATCGAAGTCTCCTCTTTGGGCTTGAAGTATTCGCGATAGAAACGCAGGCTCTGCGTGGCGGGCGCCAGGAAGCGGCTGCGGGACAGCAATACGTTCGGCGCAAGCGCACCCTCGCGTTTTTGACCCAACAGGGTCAAGCGGGCGCGGGTCATAGCGACACCGCCTTGTTCGTTGATAAAATCATCCTCGCGGTAACGTAAGCGGCCCTGAGCCGGATCATCGAATGCGAAGTAGGCATCGTGTTCCCTGTAATGACGATGCCGGATGATCTCGATTTCATCCCGCTGGAGCGCCTCGAGGATGGGCTGGCGGTTTGTTATTTTGACCTTGATCTGCACTTCAAACGATTCCTCTTCCATCGAGCCGCCCAGGGCGATCAATTTCGACAACACCGATTGTTCGCGCTCGATGAGGAACGAATCGATCTGCTTGGCAATGTCGGCGGCCTGGGCGAGCAGTTCTTCCTCGTTTACGGTGAGGAGTTTGTGATCCCTCATCAGCCATTTGCCGTTGACCATTACGTCGCTTACGTCGGTGGACTTGCTGGCATACACGATCTGCGCGTAGGCGTTGTCGTGCACCCGCCGGAAGGACGGTGAGTTGTGGAGCGGCGTGAGATCGATCAGGATCAGGTCGGCGCGGCGGCCCGCGGTCAGTGAGCCGGTCAGGTGCCCGATATGGAGCGCCTGCGCACCGAGACGGGTCGCCATCGTCAGCGCGGCGGAAGCGGGCAGGGAGGTCGGATCGTTCGTGACGGCCTTGGCGATGAACGCCGCGAGGCGGACTTCTTCGAACATGTCCAGATCGTTGTTCGAGGCCGGACCGTCCGTGCCTATGCCCACATTGAGTCCGCTTTCGAGCATCTTGGTCACCGGGGCGAAGCCGGATGCCAGTTTAAGATTTGAGGATGGGTTGTGCGACACACCCGCCCCGGCGTGAAGCAGCGTGCGCATCTCGCCGGTATCGATGTGGACACAATGCGCCGCGATGACCTTCGCTTCCAGCAGGCCCTGCTTCTTGATGTAGGGCACAACCGGCATCCCGTTCTCGTTGCGCATGTTCTCGACTTCAAAGGCTGTCTCGGCGATGTGAATGTGAAGCGGTACATCGAACTCCTTGGCCAGTTCTGCCGCCTCATGCAGGATTTCCGGCGTGGTCGTATAGGGCGCGTGGGGTGCGATGGACGGGACAATCAGGGGATGATCCTTCCAGCGCCGGATG
This sequence comes from Anaerolineales bacterium, assembly GCA_035515435.1. Classification (GTDB taxonomy): domain Bacteria; phylum Chloroflexota; class Anaerolineae; order Anaerolineales; family Villigracilaceae; genus Fen-1038. The sequence continues at coordinate 75,383 of DATJBI010000067.1, read as the reverse complement.
TAATCGCGCGCCGTTTCCAGGGCATCCTCATAGGAGGCCGCATCCGGTGTTGGGAACTTCAGCACCGATTGCCCGCAGACTGCGCGTAGTCCCGCCTGGGCGGTCGCTTTGGCAACGTCCTCTTCGAAGTAGTACATATCGTTAAAGGTCGTTACGCCGCTCTTGATCAACTCGGCGCAGGCGATGGATGTTCCCAGCCGGACGAACTCCGGGGATACGTACTGGCGTTCGACCGGCATCATGTATCCCATCAGCCACACATCGAGCCGCAGGTCGTCGGCGAGGCCCCGCAGCAGGGTCATGGGCACATGGGTATGCGCATTGATCAGGCCCGGCATCAGAATTCTTCGCCCGCAGTCGATCCGCTCCTGAGCGGAATACTCCTCCTCCATTTCAAATTCCGGCCCGACCGCGGCGATGCTTCCGCCGGTCACAGCCACCGCACCGGGATTGTATTGGTTCATTTTTTCGTCCATCGTCAGGACGTGGGCATTCGTAAACAAAATGTCAGCGATCTTGGTCATGCCGTCTCCATCATTTCGTGAAACTCACCAACACCCTGAGCGCGCGCAGGTTCATCGCGAAGTCAGTATCTTGATGATTCGTCAGTTCCATATCTACCGCGGCCGCGCCCTGGGAGACCGCGTAGTCGGGGAGCGTGCCGGAGTATACGCAACCCGTGTTGACAGGCGGAAATGGATAGGTCGTTACCGCGGCCAGGGCGCGGGCCAGCTGGAGCGAGGCCGCATCCGCGGGCGTGCCGCCGGGGAAGATTCCCAGCGCGGCGGAATGATAATCAATCAGCGCCTGGATCCTATGCGAGGCAATGAAGTTCATCACCAGTCTGGTCTCCGGTTCGGAACCGGGTCCCCGGCCGCTCGTGGTGAGCGTGAGATCATAACAGCCGCTCCGATTCCAGGTGGGCGCCCAGCCGATCGGGAAGTTCCGATTCAAGTCCACCCCGTTGGCGTTGACGCGTCCCCATTCGTCGTGGCTGCGCGCATCGCCGTCGGGATTCATGTCAGGCAAGATATACAGGGTCACATCGCTGGGGATCGTGTTCGGGTTTCCGTTAACGTACGTGATGAGCTGGTCTGCCAGGGCAATGGTATTCCATTCATACCCGCCGTGAATTCCGCCGATGATCATATCCTGTTTTTCGCCCTGGCCGAACGTATACACTTCGAGCGGGCGGCCCTCGGCGGAAAAACCGATGATCACCGGCTTGGTTCCGTCGGGCAGGTAGAAGGGAGTGGCCGTCGATTCGAGAACCTGTGTTGAAAGGGGATTGGGTGTAACCGACGGCAGATAGTATCGGGTCGGCACCATCGTCAACGTCGGCTCGGGCGCGGCCGGCGTAGCCGCGGCTGCCCGGGGTGAGGCCTTGGCCGAGGGTTCCGACCAGTAAACAATCAGCACCGCGAGCAGGCTGATTCCGCCGATGATATTTACTGCCCAGACCAGGACGTTTAATAACCGGTGTTCTGTCCGACGTCGCGTGTGCATCTCAATCCGACTCTTGGGCTGTCGTTCGAAGCCAGTTTAACGCCAGGTTCATCGCCCAGCGCGGCAGGCTGCGGGGCGGCCCGCCATAGGTAATGCGGTGAGTCTTTTCGCCGCGCGGCGTAATGAGCGCCATATCCGCGGAATGGTCCTCCGGGTGAACCGTCACGCCGAGCGCGACCTCGGCCTGCGAGGCGCGGCGGGCGGTCCGTAAGGCCTCCATCAGGGCAGCCGCGCTCAGACCGGGAATCGATGTGACGTGCGGAAGCTTGCGGGCCAGCAGGCCGTCCAATCCTGATTCAATCGCGGTCAACGTCCAGCCGCGCCTGGCAACCAGATCCCAAACCACTTCTTCGAGTTTGTCCTCATCCGCGCCAAAGACCGCCCGGCCGATCCGCTCGCGGATTTGTTTCTCAATGCTCGCAATCATTTGGTCGGCATCCGATTCACTCTCGGCTTTGGCGGTAATGCGAACATCCACTACGCCGGTGTGGGCGGCCAGGCCCACGGTCGGATTGGCCAGAGTTTCGAGGTCGCCGATCTTCTCGTCCACGGTTCCCTCGCCAAGCCCCGAGGTGTGCAGCACGCGCACTTTGATGACTTCATGCAGGTTGAATCTCTTTTGGAGATAGGGAACAATGGACTCGTGCAGGATATGTTCCATCTCGTGGGGCACGCCGGGCAGCGAGATGATCACATTGTGTTCGCTCTCCATGATGAACGCTGGCGCCGTGCCGACCGGGTTGCGCACCCCGCGGGCCCCTTTTGGCACCACCGCCTGGCGCTTCTGATTTTCCGCCGGAGGGCGGCCATATTTTGCAATCGTCGCCGTCACCTGTTCCCAGAGCTCTTCTCGAAATTCGGTTTCAACGCCGGCGGCCCTGGCGACCGCTTCCCGCGTGGGGTCATCCACGGTCGGGCCAAGCCCGCCGGTGGTGATGATGATCTCGGCGTGCGCCATCGAGTCGCGAATGGCCGAGGCAATGCGTTCCACGTTATCGCCGATGGTGATGGTACGATACAGGTCCACCCCCAGCTCACGCAAGGTCAGCGCGATGTGGCGGGTGTTGGTATCCACAATTTCACCGAGCAGGATCTCGGTTCCGATGGTGATGATTTCTGCCGAAGGCATTCTTCAATCCAGCTTTTTACGGATAGATCGGTTTGAATTGGCTGTTGACGACTTGAAAGATCTCGATGTTCGGCTGCGCACAGTCGCCGGTCGGTGAGCAACTGATCATGCCGCTCAGGCCCTGCATGTTCTGCGTTGCGTAGAGCGCCTGGCGAAGTGCCTGGCGCGGGATCGAGATCCCGTTGGAGTTCGAAGAGACGGGCACGGCCACTTTCTCGATGGCGTTGAACAGCATCATGGCAGCATCGTAGGCCTGGAGATGGTAAGAGGCGGCGGGCTCGCCTCCAAACTGCGCTTTGAACTTGGCAAGAAAATCCTGGGATTCCTGGACCCCCGCCGGGCCCGACAGGTACATGCCCTCGGAAGCCGGTTCGCTCTGTTGAATGAAGCTGGCATTAAACAGCCCATCGGAACTAATGAGCGTCACATTCGCCAGGCCCGCGGCCGCGGCTTCCTGGGTGATCTTCACGCCGTCTGCCGTATAGACCGGATAGTAGATCACATCCGGCCTGCTGGCTGCAATGGATAGCAGGGCCGCCGCCATATCTTGTCCGCTCGTGATCGCAACTTGGCGCACGCACTGGCCGCCGAATTGTTCGAAGCTCTGGCAGGCGACCTCCTGTAATTGTTTCGGGTACGGCGTGCCATCATGGATGGTTGCCATGTAACGCGCCCCCAAAACATTGAAAGCGAAATTTGCAACCGCCTCGCCCTGCGCCTTGTCATTGTAAATCGTCCGCAGAAATGCGGGCTGATGAGTGGCGGGATCGGTCAGAGAGGGCGCCGTGCTGGAGGGAGAGACCAGCACCAGGCCCACACCGGAAAGGATCTTCGCCGCAGGCTCCGATGCGCTGGAACAGGTTGCACCGATCACGCCGACGATCTTCGGGTTGGCAGCCAGTTGGCTGGCTCCCTGTTGTCCGCCCGCCTGGGAGCATTGATCGTCTTCCTTGACCAATACAACCGAATGACCAAAAACCTGTTTCTTGTCCGCGATCGCGATGCTCACCCCCTGCAAAGCATCGTTTCCCAAAACACTGTTTGATCCGCTTAAGGTTAATAAGATCCCCAGCTGGATGCTTTCCGCGTTACCAACCTCCACACAACCGAGTGGGTCACTGCAAACATAGGGCTTTCTTAGACAACCCGCCATCAAGAGACTCATCATGCCCAAGGCCGTGAACACGGAGAGAGAGTGCTTTTTCATAAATCTCCTTTTGACTGCCCAATACTAAACCACATTGTACTCTTGAATCAATCGCCCTTCCTGAAAACGCGCCAGATCGAGCACGCTCACATCCACGGTCGTGTATTTGCCATCCAGAATGAATTCCGAGATCAATTTGCCGGCGATCGGTCCATGCATGAAACCGTGGCCGGAAAAGCCGGTTACAACCAGGAAGCCGTTCCGCGGCGTGCTTCCAAAGATCGGATGGGCGTCGGGTGTGACCTCATAAAGCCCGGCCCAATGCGCCGACCGATTGGCTTTTTCGACCAGGGGCATGCGGGCGATGGCGGCCTCGAGATTCACCAGTTCGAAAGATTCATCCACCGATTGATCGTACCCGGATCCCTGATCTGGGTTGCTCATTCCGATGAGCAGCCCCTCGCCTTCGCGGTGGAAATAGAGCGATTGGGCAAAGTCGATCACAAAGGGAAAGTCAGGCGGAAGCTCGGGCAGGGGGGTGGTCGTAAAAATCTGCCGGCGGATCGGCCGCACCGGGAGATCGACTCCGGCCATTCGTCCGACCTGTGCCGACCATGGGCCGGCCGCGTTCAAAATCAGGCGCGTCTGGATCGAGCCGCGCGCCGTCTGCACGGCGCTGACTTGATTTCCGCTGACGGCGATGCCCAGCGCCTCGGCGCGGTGGACGACCTTGACTCCCAGGTGCTGTGCGGCGCGGACATACCCCAGCACCACGCTATTTGGATCGACCAATCCGTCGCCCGCGTGGAATGTTCCGGCCAGGGCCCCTTCAAATCTCATCAAGGGCAATCGCCCTCGGACCTCATCCCCCGTCAGCCATTCCGTCTGAACGCCCAGCCGATTTTGCAGTTCGACCTGGTGCCGAAATGCTTCCACATCCTGAGCGGTGGTCAGGACGAAAAGATATCCGCACTTGCGATAATTGATTTCCTGTCCAATTTCATCCTGAAAACGATCCAGCATTTGCAGGCTCTCGATGGAAAGCCTGACGTTGATTTCCGTTCCAAATTGGCAACGGACTCCGCCGGCGCAGCGCCCGGTGGCGCCCTGCCCCAAATATTCCTCCTTCTCAAGCAGGACGATGTTCTTCATGCCGCGCACAGCCAGGTGGTAGGCTGCGCTCGCTCCCATCACGCCGCCGCCGATGATGACGAGTTCGGCCCTTGGGGGGAGTTCCGTGACCCTTGAAGATTCATGAGGCATCGTGAGCAACGAACTCCTATCGGCCGCGACGGTCTTTTTGGGGGGCCCGGCTTTCTCTTCTTGCCCGCCACAGCACGGTCAGGTACAACACGATCCCAAAATCAAAGAAGTTTGTGCCGCGCACATTGGGCACCATGCCGATATATACGCCCTGCGGCCAGAGCAGGGCCAGCCACGCGAACAGTTGGGGCACAAAGATCTTGTCGTAGAAGTAGATCAGGGCCGTCCCCAGCACTGCGCCGCCCACACTTCCCGCGCCGCCCAGGATCACCATGGCCAGCAGCAATGATGAGACATCGAAAGCTGCCAGGCTCGGATCAATGTATGTGAATGTGCTCGCGTACAGCGCACCCGCGATCCCGGCCAATGCGGAACTGAACACGAATGCCAACAAACGATAACGGGCGACCTCAATCCCAAATGAAACCGCCGCGGTCTCATCTTCGGAGGAGGCGATCCACGCCCGACCGGTGCGGGATGCCATCAATCGGGCACTGATCACGGCGGCAAGCACCACGAAGACCAGGACGAGATAATATTGGGCGGACGGCGTGGCCAGCGTGAGGCCGAACAGATGCGGCGGCGGCAAGGCGCTCAAGCCGCTTGAACCGCCGGTTACGTTCCCCCCGTTGGTAATCGCCTGTTCGGTTAATAGTCCAAGCGCCAGCGTGGCCACGGCCAGATAATCGCCGCGCAGACGCGTTGCGGTCGCGCCCTTGAGCGCACCGAATAACGCCGCCGTTGCGGCGCTGGCCGCCAGGACAATCGTGAAATCCAATGGCGGGAAAACGAAAATGCCATACCGGTTGGTCAGGATCGCGGCCGTGTAGGCCCCGATCGCAAAATTCATTGCGTAGCCGAGGTCCAGCACTCCGGACAGCCCCAGCAAAATGTTGAGACCAAACGTAAGCAAAACAAAAATGCCAAGTCCGCGTAAAATGATATCGTCCGTTAATTTAAATCCGGAGCTGAGGACCGGAAGCGCAAGCAGCGCCGCGCATAAAATGATCAGCCAGCGCTTCGCCTTCTGACTTTGGGCCGGCGCGGTTAGAACCACCGAATCGCGCGTCTCGGATCTATTCGTGTCGTCATCGTGGTTCAACAATCCGCCGCGTCGCCAGACGAGGATCGCCGTGAGCAGACCCAGCAGCAAGACCGGGGTCCATTGTGAGGCGAGGAAATAATCGCTCAATGCGCCGACCACGCCCAGGATGGCCCCGCTGGCCATGGCACCGCTGGGACTGCCGATCCCGCCCATCAGCGCCGCGGCAAATGCCAGCAGACCGCTCTCCTGACCGGCCTGCCCGAACGGGCGCGAGTAGTACAAGGCAAACACAAAGGCGGCCGCGCCTGCCAGTGCACCCCCTAATGCGAACGCCCGTCGAATCGCGCCGTCGCGGTTCACGCCGACGATCTGAGCCAGCTCTTCGTTCTGTGCGATGGCGCGGATGGAACGTCCCAGGGGGGTACGTTGGAGAATCAAAGTGGTGATCAGCACGAACATAATTCCCGCGGCGAGCACGAACACATCCGAATACTGGAGTACAACTTTGCTGAATAACACATTTCCTGCAGGCAGGAAGTTTGGGATGCCGTCGGTGGGAACCTCGTTAAGACCGGGCACGCTGCGGTGCTCGCCGCGAATGAATGATTTTTGATATGTTCGCCAGACGAGCGAACCTTGAAACAGAATGAACGAGATGCCCAGCGATGCAATCAATGGGGCGAGCCTGGAACGTCCACGGAAAGGACGAAACGCCAAGGCATCCACCATGACACTCAGCAGCGCCCCCAAGGCAAGGGCTCCAATAAAAATGAGCGCCAGGATCCAAACGCGGCTCGCGGCAGGCCAATCGAGATTCAAGCCGATGATGTTGATGGTCGATGTGACAAATGCGGTCGTGAGCGCAAAGATGTCGCCGTGTGCCAAATTCAACGTGCGCACCGTGCTGTAGATGACCGTAATGCCGATCGCATTCAAGGCCAGGATGGCGCCATTGACCAGGCCAAAGATCAGCAGCTGAATGAGCAGGTCCGTGCAGTTCGTATTCCTGCCGCACCAGGCTGCTGTGACCGGCGCAGCCACAATCGCGGGGCTGAGCTGTCCTTCCTTCACCGCCGTCCACGGCGCCTGCAGATTGGCGACACAGCCCTCGGTGTACCGTCCCTGCCACGCAATCGAAATATGCCCGGCGGCGGAACTTGGCGATGAGAACGTTCCATCTGCGGTCAGGTCCGAGCCGAAGGTTTTTGAGAAGGCGTCCGCCTGGATGCTGGGGCGGGCAGCCACCGGGATCGCCGTGTAATCGAGGGAGGTGCACGAAAGACTACCCTCCTGCTTGGGATAGGAATACGTAAAGGAGGAAATCGCCCCGTTTTCTATCTTGAACTTGATTGTGATGACTCGCCCATCTTGTGCCCTGCCTCCGCCGCTCCACACGCCATCGAAGGGACCCGCGGGCGCGGCTACCACAGGCGGCGCGGGAGTTGCCGTCTGCGTTCCGAAAGAACATGCCGTGAGGAGCAGAGCCAGCAGGCCCATAACATAAAGCACCCTTTGGCGGGGGCCCGGTCGAGCCAGGCAGCGGTTGATCATCCGTTCTCTCTTCTTTTGCAAAAAGACCCGTGGCACGCCACGGGTCTTGAACGATTTGGCTTCGGTCGCTTATTCGATGCCCAGGTAGGATTTGCGCACCATCTCGTTATTCTTCAGATTCGCCGCGGTATCGGTGAGAAGGATCTCACCGGTTTGAATCACGTAGCCGCGGTTGGCGATCGACAGTGCCATCAACGCGTTTTGTTCCACGAGCAGGATGGTGGTGCCTTCCTTGTTGATGGAAACGATCGTATCGAAGATCAACTCGACCAGGATGGGGGAAAGACCCATCGAGGGCTCGTCCAGCAGGAGAATGCGCGGACGCGCCATGAGCGCACGGCCCATCGCCAGCATCTGCTGTTCGCCGCCGGAAAGCGTTCCACCCTTTTGGCCGATGCGTTCCTTCAGGCGCGGGAACAAAGTGAAAACCCGCTCGAGATCATCCTTCATGCCGGTTTTGTCTTTCCGGGCGTATGCACCCATCTCCAGATTTTCCAGCACGCTCATGCGTGGGAAAATGAGGCGGCCCTCCGGGCTTTGAGCCACGCCCCGCATCGCGATTTCATGCGGTGGGAGAGATTCCAGAGCCGTGCCTTCCAGCAGGATGGTGCCGGAGCGCGGACGATTGATGCCTTGGATGGTGCGAAGCGTAGTGCTCTTTCCCGCGCCGTTTGAGCCGATCAGCGTCACGATCTCGCCCTTTTCCACGTTGAGCGAGATACCTTTCAAGGCGTGGATGTTTCCGTAATACGTGTGAACTTCTCTTAATTCAAGCATGATGGTCCTCGCCTTTACTTGGTTGTGGTACCTTTGCCGAGATATGCCTCGATCACCCGCTGGTTCTGCTGGACCTGCGCTGGACTGCCCTCCGCGATTTTTTCTCCGTAATCGAGCACGGAGACACGGTCCGAAATTCCCATGACCACGCGCATATGGTGCTCGATCAGCAAAATTGTCAGGCTGAGTTCCTTTCGCAGGCGCTGGATGAAATTTGTGAGATCCAGGGTCTCGTTGGGATTCATGCCGGCGGTCGGTTCGTCCAGCAGGAGCAGCTTCGGATCGGTCCCCAGGGCGCGCGCGATTTCGAGCCGGCGCTGCAGACCGTAGGGGAGATTCTTCGCAGTCACACCTGCATCGGAACGTTTCAACCCGACGAATTCCAAGAGATCCAACGCTTTGGCGCGGGCATTCGCTTCTTCCTTGACCGTCCCTGGATCGCGGATGATCTGCCCGACCAGGTTGGAATGCAGACGTACATGTTCTCCGACCAGGACGTTTTCGATGGCCGTCATATTCGCGAACAAACGAATGTTCTGGAAGGTGCGGGCGATCCCGAGTCCGGTGATCTGGAAAGGCTTGAGTTTCGTAATATCCTTCCCGTCGAAGGCCATCTCCCCGCTGGTGATATGGTAGATGCCCGTCATCCCGTTGAAGAAGGTGGTTTTTCCAGCGCCGTTCGGACCGATCAGCCCGGCGATCATGCCTTTTTCGATGACAAAATCCACGTTGTTGACCGCAGTCAGGCCGCCGAACACTTTTGTGACTTTATGAGCTTCAAAGAGATTCATGTCCTGTCTCCTAGTTCCTCGTCGAAGCGGTGGCGGTGACGTTGGGTGCCTCGTCTGCCTCGTGTAATTCCATTCGCCGCTGGGCATTGGGTATGAGGCCCTCGGGCCGCACGGCCATCATAATGATCAGCGTCAAACCGAACAATAAGTAACGATATAAGATCGGGTTGGCATTTTCGGCCACCGCGGCCTGCAATGTTGGGTTGTGTGCCAGGGCAGGCAGAATGGTGGACTTGAGCAGGCCGGTCAGGAAGTCCTTGAGCGCGGGCAGGAACAGCCGGTCTGCATTGATCAGCACAAGCCCGCCCACAATTACACCATAAATGTTTCCGATGCCGCCCAGAATCACCGTGCACAGGATGAGAATGGAGGCGCTGAAATCAAATACATCCGGGAAGATGCCGGAGATATAGGCCGCGTAGAATGCGCCGGCAAAGCCGGAGAAGGTTGCACCCATCGCGAAGGCCAGCAGTTTTGTGCGTACTGGATCGATTCCCATCTGCGAGGCGGCCAGTTCGTCCTCGCGGATTGCCATCCAGGCGCGTCCGAGACGGCTCTCGCGCAGACGGTTAATCAGGAAAATAGACATCAGGATGATCGCGATGATCAGGAAATACCACGGAATGGGATGGGCATTCGTGAACAACCCGAGCACTGGCAGAGAGGGACGGCCGATGGGGTTGATGCCTTGTTCCCCGGCGGTCAGGTTCAGATGCTGCGCGATGTAAATGCAGGACAGCGTGGAGGTCCCCCCGAACAACCTTTGTATTCCTGGAACGATCCAGCAGCTAAAGGGTTCCTCGATGGTCACATCGATCAGGTTTCTGAACACGACGGGGATGATCTCGCCAAATCCGAGCGTAACGATGGCCAGGTAGTCCCCGCGCAGAGGCAGCGTCGGAGTGCCCAGGATCAGACCAAATATGGCCGCCATGCCGGCGGCGATCCAGATTACCAGCCAGAAATTCAGGAAAATGTGGTGCAGGGGTGAAGAAAGAATGCCTGTGGTATATGCGCCAATGGCAAAGAAGGCTGCATATCCCAGATCCAGCAGACCGGCATAGCCGACCACGATGTTCAGTCCCATACCCAGGATCACAAAGATCAACGCGAAGATCACCTGAGCGAGCCAGAACAGCCCCGTGAATGTATCTACGAACGGGAAGGCGACGATGATTGCCGCCAGCAGGATCAGTTTGCCGATCTGTTCCTGCCGGTCGGGCAGACCGTGCAAAGCGGCCGTGATTAAAGTGAAAAGGAGACCGCCCAAGATGCCTGCCAGGTTGGCCGGGATCACGATGTCGGACCCGGCACTGCTCTGGCCGATGGCCGGAGCGATCACATAATTCTGCAGCAGGCTCATGACCAGGAGGACCGCACTGGCAGTGGCTGCCAGGGGCAGCGCCTGCCGTGCCATGTTAAGAGGCGCTTCCCGCTTCAGCCGTCCGCTGAGCGCCAATCCGAGTCCCACCCCATAAAGCACTCCGATGATCCCGACTGACCATCCTCCGAAGATGAACGTCATCAGTCCGGCGATGATTCCAAAGAGGATGCCCAACCTAAAATTATTCTTTAGCATGTCCTGCCTCCTATGCCTTTTCGCCCACTTGCTCGCCGAATAGACCGGTAGGCTTCAGCGTCAAGATCAACACGAGGACTGCAAAGATCCAGGCCTCGGTCCAGCGGGCGTTCAGGTAACCATCACTGAAGGAGGCCATCAGGCCGATTATGAATCCACCCGCCATGGCGCCAGTAATGTTGCCAATGCCTCCCAAAACCGCCGCCGTGAAGGCGAACAAGCCGACCCGGAATCCCATGAACCACCAGGCCGTGCCGTTGTATAAGCCATCCATTAAACCGGCCGCCCCTGCCAGGCCTCCGCCGATCAAAAAAGTGGCGGAAATGACGCGGTCGATATCAATTCCCATCATTCTGGCGGCATCGTGACTTTGAGCGGTCGCCCGCATGGCTTTGCCCAGCGTTGTATTCTGGATGAACAGGCGCAGACCGATCATCAGGACGGCTGCAATGACGATCACCAGCAAATCCTTGATCGTGAACCTCAGCCCAATCCCCGTGGATGCCAGCAAATTGACGTTGTACCCGAGACCCTGGAACAGGCGGCTGAGCAGATCCGGATAATCCTTCTGGGAAGCCCCTCCCGTCGTGCCGAAGGAGGGCACCAACCAGGACTGTTGGGCCCAGATCAGGCCCAAATTCTCCAGGGTGAACGACATGCCGATTGCAGAAATGAGCGGCGCCAAACGCCCGGAATGCCGCAGATGCCGGTAGGCGAGCCGTTCGATGACCACATTGACGCTGGCACAGAAAACGACCGCGAACACGAGAGCCACCGCAATGCCCCAAATCAGGTGGGTTGGATTGTTGGTGGTCAGGGTTCCCGTCAGGGAAAGGATCGTCAGCGAGGAGAAAACCCCCCACATGTACAGGTCGCCGTGTGCAAAATTGATCAACTCGATAATGCCATATACCATGGTGTAGCCAAGGGCAATAATCGCCAAGATCGCACCATTAGAAATACCAACGATTAAAAATTGGATCAACTGAATGGGACCAGCCTGGATCTGTTTGGCGATGGCGGGAACATCGAACCCCGCAGTCGGGCCGACTAGAAAAACAATATATAAAGCCACAAACGCGATGAGGGTCCGCCTGAGAACGGTTTTGGTCTGATCGGACATTCTTGCTCCTTATTGTTCTGCTGCTCTTCGGGCATAAAAAGCAGGGGCGGCAAAATGCCGCCCCTGTGAAAGCGCTGAAGCTCTAATGGAATGTCCCTACGGCGACGTATGCTCCACTCTGGGCCTGATAGATGCTCATATCAGTCAGAGACGTATCGCCATTGGCGTCGAACGACCAGGTTCCCAGTGCGCCATTGAAATTCTTCGTGGCAAAAACGGCATCCCGCACAGCCTTGCGGTTGCTGGGATCGCCGCCACTTGCGCAGACACTCTCAATGGCGGCCAGGAGAACGTTCATCGTCTCATAGCCGTAAATGGCATAGGGTTCGGTCAACTTGCCATACTTGGCCTGATAGTCGGTCAGGAATTTCTGGCCAGCCGGGGTCAATTTATCGAACGGGAGACCGGCGACCGAGGCATAGATGCCTTCCGCGACCGAGGCGCCAGCGCCATCAATCATGGCCTGGGTCTGAATACCATCCGGGCCCATGAACTTGACCTTGGTGTTATCGCCCATGATGGCAACCTTATCCTTCAGCAGCTGGGTGGCATTGCTGTCAATGACCATGCCGACAAAAATAGCATCCGGGGGATTGCCGTTGTTGCTGGTGGAGATCTTGGTCATCAGGGCCTTGTAATCCGCGGCCTTGGTGTCAATGCCGTCGTGACCCAGCACGGTCATGCCCAGCGATTTGGCGGTGGCCTCAAACACGTCCGCAACGCCCTTGCCGTACAGTTGCTGGTCATCCAGGATGTAGACACTCTTCACACCGAGCTGGCTGGACATGAAGTTGGCGTCCACCTTGCCCTGGACATCATCCGCGGTCACCACGCGAGCATAGTTGCGGATACCTGCAGGATAATAAACGTCCGGTTCCCCCGGTCCGTACCCGGGCTTGGTCAATCCGGGATAAGTATTGGCGGGCGAGATCATGACCAGCGGACCAGCCTGATCGAGGATCGGGATGGACAGCTTGGCAGCCCCCGAGTTGAAGGTACCGAGGTATGCGATAATGGAAGGATCAGCGGCGGCCTTGTTGCCGTTGGAGGTCTCTACCGCCGGGTCCCACTGACCTTGGGCTGCAGAAGCATCATCCCATGCCTCGTAGGAGAGCGCATACTTGCCACCGCAAGCCTGATTGTTGGCCTGGGCCAGGCGCAATTCTTCTGCATTGACGATGGTCTGGGTCTGGGTCAAGGATGAACCCGTCATAGGCAAACTGGAAACAATTTTCAGCGTCTTTGCCGAGGCAGCGCCACCCCCGCCGCAGGCCGCCAGCACCATGCTTGTAGCGATCACAAGCGAAACTAACACAAACAAGCGTTTAGACATTTCTTGCTCCTCCGAATATTATTATTGTTCATGAATGACAGCCCGCCCATAGTGCGGGTGTGACAACCAAGTCGACAAGACTCTGCTTTGTCTACATCACCTCCTTCAGTGAAGGGTTCCTAGAGTTGCCATCTAATACAAAGCCGGAGAAATTGTCCATGTCTGGCGAATGGATTTTCTCACGGCTGTCAGAGAATAAGAAAAATGAAACGCTGCTCACTTTTTACAATTAAAAGCCAATAGTAAAGTAGTTTTGAATTATGGTCAAGAGCCGACTTTTAGACCCGGACTCTCGGTACCGGAGCATCCAGCAATGTATTTCGGATACGGATGTCCGCATTACGGTAAGCGAACCGCGGGAGCCCTCGGGGAGCATGGTCAGCCGATCGCCCCGGCCGGCCGGTCCGTCGGATCCATCCCCGTTTCTTCCTGTGAGGCCGCGGGGCTGGCGTTGATCGTCAATTGAGCCCCGCCCGGCGTAATGACATAGACGTCCTGCAGGGACCTGCTCTGTTCAAAGATGATCCATCCCGCCTGAAAGCTGCCCTCTGCACAGAAATTCGCGAGCGGCTCCCTCCGAATTGGTGAGATCTGATCCACGTTATCCGTCTGATTGACAGAGTGCGTCCAGACTTTCATCCTGAGCGGCCGAGGTCCGGCCTCAGGCTGCGCGGAACCCGGAAGTGGTGAACTAGGGAAAGGCGTTGTTCAGCCAATCAAGCGGATTTACCTGTACTCCATTAACCCACATCTCGAAGTGGAGATGCGGTCCGGTGACATGCCCAGTCGCACCAATCTGGCCGATCAGCTGTCCGGCTTGAACTTGCTGACCCACCGTCACGCCAATTTCACTTTGATGAGCATAAAGGGTGTAGACTCCCCAGCCATCGTCGATGATCGTGGCGTTTCCGCGCGTGGTCAGCATGCCCGTGAAGACCACTTTACCGGGCGCCGCAGCATAAATATCCAGAGGGTGATCCGTTGAACAGACGCCATAATCCACACCGCCATGAAAGTAGCTGTACGGGCTTCCATTGAAGGTAAGCGTCCGCGGGGTTCCAAACCAGTCCTTGATACAAAAAGGCAGACCAACCGGCAGGCGGAATTTGCCCTGCCAGGCCTTGGTCGCGGTGGCCGGTGCAACAATAGACGCAACCTGCTTGTCCTCCGACACCATGTCGGTGGGGTCCTCGGGAGGCACCGGAACCGCCACGGTGGGTTGATCGCCGAGCCCGACCAATACCATTTGCTGAAAGGATTGCTTCGTGCCATCTGGCAGGGCGGCATCCAGTTCCAATGGATAAACCCCGGGATCGAGCAAAACGTATACTCCCTGCAGCGCCGCGAAGTTTCCATCGCCCACCGCGAAAAAGTGCAGTGGTTTATCCACAAGCAGGCCGCCGAGGGTCGCACCGACCACCGGCTTGACCAGGATCTCGGCCGTTCCGCCCTGTTTGAAGGGCAGATGCGGGATCTGAACATTGAGAAAAGCAGATGGCAGGCCGCTGGTCGTTTGGCCGGAGGCGGATGCAGAACCGGGGGCATACAGCATGTCGCCGGGCAAGGCATCCCAACTACCGCTGAGCCCATTGAGACTCACCAGGGTCCACAGGTCCGTGTTTTGTTTGACGGCCATCTCGAGAAGCGATTCCCCGGCCTGAGGCGCCGCACGATTTGTTAAATCTGAAGCGTTGGCCTGGCTGGGCACGATCATATTGGCGCCCACGTAGAACTCGCTCGGGCTGACAAGGTGGTTCAGCTTTTCAAGCAGTGTCGCGGAGACCTGCGTCTGGCGGACAAGGCTGTGATAGGAGTCTCCGAAGCCGACCACGACGGTATTGAGCGTCCCGCTCAGGCCCTCCAATCCTGGAATGACGAGTGGCTGACCCGCTTGAATTGTGTTTGGATCTGTGATGCTGTTGGCTGCCAGAAGGTCGGTCAACGAGACGTTGAAGCGATCCGCAATGGAGGAAAGGGTATCGCCGGGTTGGATGATATAGGTTGGACCGGTGGCCGGGGCGGATGTGGCCGGGGGCGTGGGCGTCTGGGCGGAAACGGGCCGCGCCGGATATAGGATGAAAACCAAAAGAACCCAGACCCCCAGGCGCCTACGCATTTTTGAACTCCACTTTATCGCCGATCTCATAATCGCCGTACCGGCTGGGGTGGATTTCCAGTATGTAACGCGCGGCCTTGGCAGGGAAGTAGGCCGGGCGCCAGGATCTGGCCATGACTTTGTCCACCACCACCATCTCGGAGTTGATCCAGAACACTGCCAGGTCAAAAGACACGAACAACATGTGAATGGACGAGTCAGGGCGCGAATCTCTTCCGATCACGAGAACCAGGCCTTCGTCCCGCGCCAGGACCGATCGGAACATCAAACCGCGGAGTCGGCAGAAGAAGGAATCGCAGAATTTGACGCGGGCCGGGCGGTCGATGGGTTTGTTGGGGTTTTGTATAAAAATATCCGATGGCATCGTCTAATGAAAACGGGGCGTTCCTTTTGGATGCTCGCCAAGGAACACGCCCCGTCAAGATCGGGATCCGGTGGGTTCAGGAGACCGGTTTTTTCTGATTGATGACCTTCTCAACGCTGTTCAGTAATTCCTGCGGGCTGAACGGTTTGGAAATGTAATCATCCACTTTGGCAATATGCAGGCCGAGAACTTTATCAATGTTTTGCGCTTTGGCGGTAACGACAATGACCGGGATGTTGCGCGTGGATTCATTGGCCTTCATTTGTTGATATACTTCCCAGCCGTCCATATCGGGCATCATCAAGTCGAGCAGGACGAGATCGGGCAGTTGCTCGCGCACGGCTTTAATGCCGGCGTTCCCGCCGGCGGCGCCGGAAACCTCAAAACCCCGGCGTCCCAGGATGAGCCGAATCAAATCGATCATCTCCGGTTCATCTTCAATACAAAGGATTCGTTTTGCGGCCTTCTCTTCCATGGCTGACTTTTGCCAAGTTTACCATGAATGCAAGATTCAATGATAGATGAAAATGATTACGATGAATAATATATTAGAAAATCATATAAATAATTGCTTGGGGCTATTCGCCGGGCGGGTAGGTTGGTATAATTTCCACTGTTCGGAGGAAAATCTGTGAATTCACGTACTCAGTCGTTTATTATCTACTTCTTATTGATCGTGGCCGTCGGTGCGATGCTCTATGTCGGCTTCCGGCAGGACAATAATACACCCCAACCGCTGACGATCAATCAGGTAGCGCAGTCCATCCAAAATGGCGAAGTGGCCCGAGTCATCATTCAAAGCGATACTCAGATCCATATTGTTTATAAGTCGGGCAAGGAAGCGGACTCGAATAAGGAATCGAGTGCCACGCTGGTGGACCAGCTGATCAGCCTGGGGGTGACGCCGGCGCAGCTCTCCCCCAATAACGTGATCGTCGAGGTCCAGCCGCCCTCCCCCTGGGCGGGTATTTTGAGCAGCCTGCTGTATATTCTGCCGGTGATATTCATGGCGGGCGTGTTGTGGTTCATTTTCCGCCAGGCGCAGGGGTCGAACAACGCCGCCATGGCTTTCGGGAAAAGCCGCGCCCGCATGTTCAGCGGCGAGCATCCCACGGTGACCTTTCAGGATGTGGCCGGCATCGAAGAATCCAAGCAGGAACTGGCGGAAGTCGTCGAGTTCTTGAAAGAGCCTCAGAAGTTCATTCAGCTCGGGGCGCGCATTCCGAAAGGCGTCTTGTTGGTTGGACCTCCGGGCACCGGCAAGACCTTGCTTGCCAAAGCCGTTTCGGGCGAGGCCGGTGTGCCGTTCTTCTCGATCTCCGGCTCTGAATTTGTTGAAATGTTCGTCGGCGTGGGTGCCAGCCGCGTTCGCGATTTGTTCGATCAAGCCAAGCGTCATTCGCCCTGCATTATCTTCGTGGACGAGATTGATGCGGTCGGGCGGCAACGCGGCGCGGGTTTGGGCGGATCACACGATGAGCGCGAGCAAACGCTTAATCAAATGCTGGTCGAGATGGACGGCTTCGACACCGACACCAACGTCATCATCATTGCCGCGACCAACCGCCCCGATATCTTGGATCCGGCCCTGTTGCGACCGGGTCGTTTTGACCGCCGGGTGACGCTTGATCGTCCGGATGTCAAGGGCCGCGAGGCCATTTTGAAAGTTCATGCCAAGGGCAAACCGCTCGAACCAAATGTTGACCTGGCCTCCCTGGCGCGCGGCACGCCGGGCTTTGTCGGTGCGGACCTCGAGAATATGATTAATGAAAGCGCCATTCTCGCGGCGCGCCGCAATAAGAAATCCATCGGTCAGCCGGAGCTGGAAGAGGCGATCGAACGCGTCGTGATGGGGCCCGAACGAAAATCCCGGTTGATCTCCGATGAGGAGAAACGCATCATCGCCTACCATGAAGCGGGTCACGCGGTTGTGGCCAATGCCATCCCCGAAGCGGATCCGGTGCAGAAGATCACGATTGTCGGACGCGGACAGGCCGGCGGGGCGACCTGGTACCGTCCGGATGATGACCGCTTGTTGTTCTCGCGCAAGAAAATGATCGCGACCCTGGCCGGCGCCCTCGGCGGGCGCGTGGCCGAGGAACTGGTCTTTGATGACATCACGTCCGGGGCTTCGAACGACATCGAGCAGGTGACGCGCATGGCGCGCGCCATGGTCACCCGCCTTGGGATGAGCGACGAATTGGGCCCGATGGTCTACGGCCAAAAGGAAGAATTGATCTTCCTCGGACGGGAGATTTCCGAGCAGCGCGATTATTCGGAAGCCATCGCGGAAAAGATCGACGATGAAGTCCGCAACCTCGTGAACGAGGCGTACAAGCTTGCCAGGAACCTGCTGACCAGTTATCGCGCCCAGCTGGATGCCGTCGCGAAAAAATTGCTGGAGGCGGAGACCATCACGCGTGAAGAATTCGAGGTGATCTTCCCGCCGCCTTTCCCCAAGAAGAGCGGCACACCGCAGCCGGCCTGAAGCCAAACGCAAAAACAAAACGCAATTCCGATCCAGGGAATTGCGTTTTTCGTTTTCGCTGCCGATTAAGTCTGCGCGCTTTCCGTTTCCTTATGCTGTTTCACGAGCTCACGCCTTAAGATCTTTCCGACCGTGGTCTTGGGCAGCTCGGTTCTAAATTCGTAATGCGTCGGGACTTTATACGCGGCCAATTTTTGCTTGCACCAGGCTTTGATTTCTTCGGGGCTGGCCTGCTGTCCCGGCTTGAGCACGATCCAGGCCTTGACGGTCTCCCCGCGATACGGATCGGGAATCCCTGCCACGCCGACTTCCAGGACCTTTGGATGCGCCGCGATGACTTCCTCCACTTCGCGCGGCCAGACCTGGAATCCGCCCGGTTTGATGAGTTCCTTCTTGCGATCGACGATATAGAAATAACCGTCTTCATCCATGCGGGCGATGTCGCCCGTGAATAACCAGGTCCTTCCATCCTTCAACTTGCGCAGCGCATTGGCTGTCTCGGTGGGCATATTGTGATAACCCTTCATCACCTGCGGACCAATGACCACAAGTTCGCCGATCTCGCCCATCGGCATTTCCGTCTCGCCGTCGTCGAGGCTGATGATCTTGCAATCCACATCCGACATCGGCATGCCGATGGAGCCGGTCTTGTTGATGCCCAGCAGCGGGTTGCAGTGTGTGGCGGTCGGCGCTTCGGACAGCCCGTAGCCCTCAAATACCACTCCGCCGCTCAGCTCCTCGAACTTTTCCTTGGTTTCGCGCATGAGCGGCGCGGAACCTGAAATGCAGGCCTTGATCGTGCGCAGGTTGATTTTGCCCTCTTTCACTGCGGGATGGTTGTTGATCGCATTGTAAAGCGTGGGCACACCCGGGAAAATGGTCGGGTGAAATTTGTTGATGTTTTCCAGGACATCCGGGATGTCGCGGGCGTTGGGGATCATCACCAGGCTGGCCGCGGTGACCAACCCGAAGTTCATGCCCGCCACCATGCCATACACATGGAAGAGCGGGATGGCCATCAATACGGTTTCTTTTCCCTCCTGGGCGGTGGTGATCCATTCCTTCATCTGCAGGGTGTTCGCAACCACATTGCGGTGCAGGGCCACCGCGCCTTTCGAGGTGCCCGTGGTCCCGCCGGAGTATTGGAACAGGGCCGTGTCCTCCGGGCCGATGTCCAGCTTGGGGCGTTGCGACGGCTGATACTTCGCAAATAGATCTTGCATCCAGAGGTCGCCCTGCGACAGCCCGCCCTCGATCCGGAAGCCGCCCTTTTTCTCGCGCGCCAGCGTGAACAATAGGCTCGTGAGGGGGGGCAGCGCTTCCTTGATATTGGTGACGATCAGCTTCTTGATTTTCGTCTCCGCCTGGGCGGCCTTGATGGTCTTGTAGAAGTTGGTCATGACGAACATGATCTCGAGGCCGGCGTCGTTGGCCTGGTGTGCGATCTCCGACGGCGTGTAAAGCGGATTCATGGCCACCACCACCCCGCCCGCCTTCAGGATCCCAAAATACGCCTCGACAAACTGCGGTGTGTTCGGCATGAAGATCCCGACCCGGTCGCCTTTCTTTACACCCAGGTCGACAAGTGCCGCCGCAAGCCGGTCGGTCAGGTCGTTCATACGGCGGTATGAAATAACCGCGCCCTTAAAGATCGTGCAGGCGCGGTCGGGATATTTGTGGGCCGATTCTTCCAGAAAGTGGAACAACGGCTCCTTCGGGTAATCAATCGCTGCAGGCACACCTTTGTCGTAGTGTGCGATCCACGGGCGATCACTCATGGCGCTCCTCCTTTGCTAGTTATCTAGAGTATATAACAAAATGAAATCAAAAGTCAACTTGAGATTCGGGAATGGTTTGGCGAATGCAGGCAATGATCTTTGCGATGATCCCTTCGTCGCCCGCATAGAACCAACGAATGTTCGGATCCGACTCTTTGAACCAATTGCCCTGTCTGCGGACGAAGGCGCGCGTGGCGCGTCGCATCGCGATTTGAGCCTGCGCCGGGCTTAATTTGCCTTCAACCACGCGGACGCATTCGCGATACCCGATCGCCGACATCGTTGGCAGATCGCCGGAATAGCCCTTGGCCAGCAAATCCCGGACTTCATCCAATAATCCGTTTGCAAACATGGACTCGATGCGTGCATCAATGCGGGCGTACAGCTCAGCCCGCGGGCGGGCCAGCCCGATCGTGAGCATGCGATAGGGTGGTTCCACCTGTCCGCGTTGCTCGGAGAATCTCCTGCCGGTTGCGAGAATCACCTCCAGGGCCCGGATGGTCCGGCGGACATTGCGGGGGTCAATCTTGTCCGCCGCCTCGGGGTCGAGCGTTTTCAGCCTCTGGTGAAGAAAGTCCTTTCCTTCCTCGGCCGCCTGTCTTTCCAGTTCGCTTCGCAAGCCTTCATCCGGCTGCACTTCGGGCGGACTCCAACCCTGGGTGAGGGCGCGGATATATTGTCCCGTCCCGCCCACCAGCAGGGGCAGCCTGCCGCGCGCACAGACAGCGGCGATGGCCTCCGTTGCCATTCGCTGGAAGACTGCCAGCGACACGATCTGGTTGGGATCTGCAATGTCGATCAAATGGTGGGAGACGCGCGCCTGTTCCTCAGGCGTAGGCTTGGCGCTGCCGATGTCCATGCCGCGGTAGAAGAGCCGTGAGTCCGCGGAGACAATCTCGCCGCGGATTTTTTCGGCGAGCTGAACGGCGATCCCGGTCTTGCCTACGGCCGTCGGACCCACGAGGAGAATTAATGGTGGCTTAATTGGCGTAGTGCCGTTCATTTCTTGGACAGCCACTGTCTCGCTCCCAGGGTAATCCATCCCGTTTTGCTGAGGCCGGGGCGAACTCGGTTCGTGCGCTTCGACCTCGGGAGAGGCTGAGACCATCGTGCCGCCCGATGGCCTCATCTGCTCAGGGCGGCTCATTGCAAGAATCTCTCCAGCAGCCCGCGCAGACGGACTTCCCAGTTTTCTCGGCGCGGGCGTGAAGCATACACCAGCCGCTCGTACTGTTCCAGCATCGTTTGCGTTGTCCGTTCGATGGCGTAACGGATGGAAGCCCGGCGCGCCGCCTCGCCCATTTGCCTGCGCAGGGGGGCGTCGAGGCACAACCGCGTGAGCTTTGCCGTGAACGATGCCAGGTCCTGCGTCGCAAGAAATCCCGTCTTGCCGTCCTCGATCGTATCGCCAACGCCGGGCGAATCGATTCCGATCACCGGCAGCCCGGACGCCATGGCTTCGATGACCGAAAGCGGATGGACTTCCGTAACCGAGGCGGTCGCGAACGCGTCGCACATGGCGAGATAGGCTGGAAGCTTTTCGTACGGGATCAAACCGGTGAAGCGCACCCGCTGATTGAGATGGAGTTCTGCCGCAAGTTGTTTCGTTTCTTCCTCGATCTGCCGTTGTCCGCTGCCCAGGATCATAAGATAAACCTGGGGGTAGGCCTGCGCCAGTCCCGCAAAAGATTGAAGCAGAAAGACCAGATTTTTTTCGGTTGCGATGCGCCCCGCGTAAACGATCAGCACATCGCTCGGCTTAAATCCGAAATCCGGGCGCGGCAATGGTTCGGCCTGATAGAAACTCTCGAGTTCCACGCCGTTCGGAATGATCGAGATCGGAGCGGTCACGCCCATGCCGCGCAGGATCTTCGCCATGCCCGCCGAGGGGGAGATCACCAAACTCATGGCTTCACAGAAGGGGGGCATGTAGGCTTGAAGCAATCCATCGCTGATCTCTTCGGGCACGATCGGAAAGTAGGCCTGCGCGTATAAATCATAGCGGGTGTGGCTGGTGAAGATGATCGGAATGTGCAGAGGCTGGCAGTAGCGCAGGGCCAGGCGGCCGCTTAGGAACGGGTGGTGGACATGAATGACGTCCATGGTCTGTAATAATTTCTTGGCAGCCACCGTATGCCGGAAAGACAGATAATAGCCTGTGTCCACCAGCGGCAACCCCGGAGAGCGGACGACGCGCGGCTCCTGGTCGTGGTAATCCTGATCGCCGAAGGTGAACACAAAGACCTCATGCCCCGCTTTTTCAAGGTAGCGCTTGTTCAAACCAATGTAATTCGTGATGCCGCTGACGTGCGGCCGGTAAACGTCGGCCATCATGGCGATGCGCATGAGTACATGGTACAGGCAAGCCGGCGCGGTGTCAAGACGACCGGGAAGAAAATAGGAAGGAGGAGCGGAAAATTGGATATGATAAAATCCAGATATCCGGGCACCGATGAGCGTCAAACTGGTCCTGCGCGATAAGGAATATGAAGTCAAACCCGGCATGACGTTGCTGTCAGCTCTCCACAAGATCAATGTCCTGCCTGAGTCGGTTATTGCGACGCGGGGGTCCGAGATGATCCTCGAGGATGAGATTCTGAAGGACGGCGATGTGGTCAGGCTGGTCGCGGTGATCTCGGGTGGTTGATCCCGTACGAAGGACAGCCCGGGGGCGCGGCGCGCCTCGGGCGCGTCCCTCCCGTCCGCTGCGTGGAGATAAAGGTGATTCATGAAATGTCGTAAATGCGGAGAGAAAGCTTCGGTCAACATGCGGCAGCATAAGCTGGCGTTGTGCAAGGAACACTACCTCGAATGGGTTCCGGAACAGACCGAACGCTTCATCAAGAAATATGAGATGTTCAGCCACGACGAAAAGATTCTGGTTGCGGTCTCTGGCGGCAAAGATTCCCTGTCTTTGTGGGACATCCTCGTCCGGCTGGGCTATCAAGCGGACGGACTTTATATCGGCCTCGGCATTGAGGCGGGGATAAATTATTCAAGCGAGTCGCACCGGCTCGCCGATAAATTTGCGAACGAACACCATCTCACGCTTCATCTCGTGGATGTCGAAAAAGAATATGGCCAGCCCATTCCGGTCCTTTCCGAAATCTCGCATCGCGGATATGGCAAACCGTGCGCGGTCTGCGGATTGACCAAGCGTCATGTGATGAACCGCATTGCGCGCGATCTGGATTATGATGTTCTGGCAACCGGTCATAATCTTGATGATGAAGCTGCAGTGCTTTTCGGGAATACCCTGGCCTGGTCCGGTGATTACTTGCTGCGGCAAGGTCCCGTCCTTCCCTCGGCGCAGGGTCTGGCGCGCAAGGTCAAGCCGCTCTGTCGCTTCTACGAACGCGAAATGACGGCGTACGCGCTTTTACGCGGCATTGAATACATTTATGAAGAATGCCCATTCGCCGCAGGCTCGACTTCGATTTACTATAAGGAGGTGCTCAACCAACTGGAAAGCGATCGTCCCGGCGCAAAGCTGACGTTCTATCTGCGTTTCCTGGAGGCGCGTCGCAGCGGGTTGTTTGCCGAACGGAACGAGGCGGCCCTCAATTTGCACCCCTGCCCCAATTGCGGACAACCCACCTCCGCCCCGGGCTTATGCTCGTTTTGCCGGATGATCGAAAAGCTGGCGGCGGAAGTGCCGCTCATCAGTAATCTATGAATTTCCAGGGGCCCTGCTGGAAGGAGATCTTCCTATGCCTACCCGATCCTCTGATCTGAAAGACCTGACCCTGCTGGGTCACCGGTCTCAGCCCGGCAAGAAGCTCGAGGCGTTTCCGAATCACAACCCGGATCGTTATTATCTGGTCAAACTTGAGACCGATGAATTCACCTGTGTGTGTCCCGCAACGGGTCAGCCTGATTTCGCCACGATCAAGGTGGAATATGTGCCGGATCAGAAGATCCTTGAATCGAAATCGTTCAAGTTGTACTTGTGGTCGTATCGGAATGAGGGGGTCTTTCACGAGCATGTGATCAACACCATTCTGGATGATCTCGTCAAGATCCTGAATCCGCACTATTGCAAAGTGACCGGCGTGTTCGGGGTGCGCGGCGGGATCGGCATCACCGTCGAGTCCGAAAAGCTGAAGACACCCGCTGCCAAAAAAGCCGTGCGTTAAGGACCTGGAGCGCGGTTGGAGCTGAGAGTCCGGTGAATCCCTTTGCGATTTCAAAGCAAACCGCGCGAAGATTCGTTCTCGGCCGGCAGGGCTTGTGGCCGGGACGGCGCTGGCAGGGCAAGCGGGGAACCATTGACGCCCTGCGGGCATGCGAGGCGGTGCAACTCGATCCGTTAAGTGTTGTGGGCCGCAGCCAGGATATTGTTTTGCACAGCCGCGTGCTGGATTACAAGCCTGAGTACCTGTATCAGGTGGCCTACGGCGAGCGTCGGTTCTTTGATTACGGCGGCTGGCTGGCGATGTATCCCATGGAAGAGTTTCCGTATTGGCGTGTGCATATGGAGAAACGCCGCCACCCCAGGCGCGTGGAAGATTTTGTGCTATCGAACGCCGAGTTGTTCGAGCAGGTGCGTGCAGTGTTGAGGGAGCGCGGTCCGCTTGGGAACCGGGATTTCGAAGGGGCATCGCTCGGGGGTTGGAATTATCGCGGACGCAAGGAAACGTCGCTGGCGATGTACGATATGTGGCTTTCGGGCGAGTTGATGCTGCACCACCGCAACGGTTTTGATCGCGTTTATGATTTCCGCGAGCATATTGTGCCGAAGGAATACGATTACCTGGCGACCGAAAAAGAAGCGGAGGAATTCTTCGCGCACAAGACGGTCGCGCTCATGGGGTTGAAGAGCGAATCACAGATGAACGGCGAATTGCATGGATATCTGCGCCGCAACTATTCTCCGGCCGAGATGAAGAGTCTGCTCGCGAGGTGGAAGGAGGCCGGCATGTTGGCCCAGGTTCAGATCCAGGGCGGACGCGGAACCCATCTGGTTCTGGCGGAGGATGTTCCGGCCCTGGAGTCGCTGGAAAAGGGAAAGGTCCCCGCCGGATGGAAGCCCAAGGAAACGACCACGCTGGAAGAAGTTACATTCCTTTCACCGCTGGACATTGTCAGCGCACGCGGCCGGGCCCAGAAGTTGTTCGATTTCGAATACAAATGGGAAGTGTATGTCCCCGCACCCAAACGCCGCTGGGGATATTATGTGCTGCCGATCCTGTACGGCGATGATCTGGTGGCGCGGCTGGACCCGAAGCTGGATCGCGAGTCCCGGACCCTGCAGATCAAAGGTTTTTGGATCGAAGAGGACGCGCCCGTGAAAGAGACGGACTTTGCCGGCGCCCTGGCCAGAGGACTGGCGCGCTTTGCCAGATTTGCCCAGGCGCACAGGCTGAACATTTCGGCAATTCATCCGCCGACCCTGCAGAAAAAAGTGAAGGCTGCGGTCAAGCACGTCTCCGAGGTTGTTGTGGAATGAAGAAAGCAACGCGGCATGGCTGTGCCCGGGCTGGCAATTTCCAATTATCCAAAGAAGCGTTACCAATTTTTGCTGGGGCTATCTCCCTCCCTGAATCCCGCTCGTCACTTTATTTTGGATCAGGATTTCTGCCGGCCCTTCTCGGAACCGGACCCTTGACTTGGAGTCGACTCCAGATGATACACTATCCGGCGAGGTGAATTTATGAAGATCGCGGAAGTGAGCGAACAGTATGGTATCTCTTCTGATACGCTGCGCTACTATGAGCGGATTGGATTGATCCCGCCCGTAAATCGGGATGGGGGCGGGATCCGGGATTACAACGAACTGGATCTCAGGCGGGTCGAATTCATTAAGTGCATGAGGAGCGCAGGGCTTCCAATTGAAGTGCTGATCGAGTACGTGGGACTGGTTCAGCGGGGCGACAACACCATTGAAGCCAGAAAAGAGATCCTGATCGAACAACGCAGGCAGCTTGTGGCCAGAATGAAAGAAATGCAAAAAACCCTGGGCATCCTGGACCATAAAATTGCAGCTTACGAAAAGGCGGTTTTGAAGGCGGAGAGAGAGATCCTGCAGGCGCAGGACCTGATGGGGCAGGGTTGAACGGCATTGTTGAAGATCGTTACTCGGAGACAATCCGATCGGGCAAAAGCCAGGAACTGGAAAAAATGCAGAAACGAAAACTGGGAGAAGGCAATCTGGAAGTCTCGGCCCTTGGACTCGGCTGCATGAGGATGAGCCATGATGAAAGCCCGATTCCCGACAAGCAGCAGATGATCGCTTTTCTGCGCGCGGCCCTTGAGCGCGGCATTACCTTCTTCGATACGGCTGAAGCCTATGGTCCATTCGCCAACGAAGAACTCCTGGGTGAAGCGCTGTCCCCGTTCCATGGCCGCGCGGTGATCGCCACCAAGTTCGGACACAATCTTGACCCTGCGACAGGAGCGAATCTGGGCGGTCTGAACAGTCGACCGGAGCACATCAAGCAGGTTGCCGAGGCTTCGCTCAAGCGACTCAAAATTGATGCAATCGATCTGTTCTACCAGCACCGGGTCGACCCCGACGTCCCGATCGAGGACGTCGCCGGAGCGGTCAAAGACCTGATCCAGGCTGGCAAGGTCAAGCACTTCGGCCTTTCTGAGGCAGGCGCACAGACGATTCGCCGGGCCCACGCGGTCCAGCCGGTCACGGCCGTTCAGAGCGAATACTCGCTGTGGTGGACAGAGGTGGAGGCGGAGGTGCTGCCTGCATGCGAGGCTCTCGGGATCGGCTTCGTGCCGTTCAGCCCCCTGGGCCGGGGCTATCTCACGGGAAAGGTCGACGAAAACACAACCTTCGTCCGTGCTGATATCCGCAGCCGCCTGCCGCGCTTTACGAAGGAGGCGCGCAAAGCCAACCGCGGGGTCGTCGAGCTGCTTGGCAGGATCGGACAGCAGAAGGGAGCCACACCGGCCCAGATCGCGCTCGCCTGGCTCCTGGCCCAGAGGCCGTGGATCGTTCCCATCCCGGGCAGCCGCAAGCTCGAGCGCCTGGATGAGAATATCGGTGCGCTGGCAGTCGAACTCAAGCCCGATGATCTGCAGGAGATCAAGAGTGCCATATCCAAGATCGCGGTACACGGGGATCGATATCCCGAGGAACTGGCGAAACAAACTGGTCGTTGAGCAAGTCGAAAGAGGAAAGGAGTTCAGAAAATGGAAATCAGACGAAGCGGCTCACAGCCCTCGGGGAAAGGATCCCCCGAGAACTTTACCGGCAATGTGCGCGTTGATCCTTTGTTCCAGCCGGGTGTTTCCAGGCCGGCTTCCGGCGCCAGCGTGACCTTCGAGCCGGGGGCCCGCTCAGCATGGCACACGCACCCGCGAGGTCAGACCCTGATCGTGACCTCTGGCTGTGGACTTGCCCAGAGCTGGGGCGGCCCGGTCGAGGAGATCCGGCCAGGCGATGTGGTCTGGTGTCCACCAGGCGAGAAGCATTGGCATGGTGCCGCCCCAACCACCGCGATGACGCATATCTCCATTGTGGAGCAGGTCGACGGCAAGTCCGCGGACTGGCTGGAACACGTCAGTGACGAACAGTATCCGGGTGGACGAAAGACTGGATAAACGATGAAAAAATCGCAACCAAAGCATGTAGATCCCGCGCGCCCGAGATGGACTGGGCATACTTATGGTCGGTCCATGCCCGCTGCCGAAAACTGGGGCTGAGCCAAAATGCGCGCAACTGTAATGCATGGTGCCGGCGATGTCCGTATCGAGAACGTCCCCGACGCTCGGCTGATTGAGCCGACTGACGCCCTGGTCGTCGTCAGCCGCGCCGCCGTCTGCGGCAGCGATCTCTGGCCCTACCGGAGTATGCCAGCGGATGAGAACGGCCGCCGCATGGGACATGAGTTCGTTGGCACGATTGAGGCCGTGGGCGCCGATGTCCGCAAGATCAAGGTCGGCGACCTCGTCGCCTCGCCTTTCCTCTATTCCGATGGAACCTGCATCTTCTGCCAGGAAGGGCTGCCCAGCTCTTGCCTGCACGGAGGCAGGTATGGCTACAATGGCGTCGATGGAGGCCAGGGCGAGGCGGTACGCGTGCCGCAGGCCGACGGCACACTGGTACGCCTGCCGGTCGGCAAAGACCATGCCCTGATGCCCTCACTGCTCACCTTGACCGATGTCATGGCGACCGGCCATCACGCAGCCGTCTCCGCCAGAGTCGGCCCTGGCAAGAGCGTGGCCGTGGTCGGCGGCGGTGCGGTTGGCCTGTGCGGCGTGCTCGCCGCCCGCCGGCTGGGTGCTGAGCAGGTCATCCTGCTGGATCGTCATCCCGACCGGATCGCACTCGCCAGAGAATTCGGCGCGACCGAGATAGTCAGTGAACGCGGGGAGGAGGCGGTTGCGCGGGTGCGTGAGCTCACCCATGGCTTTGGCGTGCACTCGGCTCTTGAGTGCGTAGGGTATGAAGAGTCGACGCTCACCTCGCTCAGCATCGCGCGCCCGGGCGGCGCGGTGGGCCGCGTGGGCATTCCCCAGGGCGAGCTGTTGCCGGCGGCGCTGGCAACGTTCTTTAATAACGTCACCATCTCGGGCGGTCCCGCCCCGGCCCGTGCTTACATCGAGGAATTGCTGCCCGACGTGCTCGAAGGCAGGATCGAACCGGGCCGCGTCTTCGATTGGGTCGGCACCCTCGACCAGGTTCCGGACGGCTACCGAGCAATGAATGACCGCAAGGCGATCAAGGCCCTGATCGAATTCTAGGAAAGGAGGGCCGCGATGAACACCTGGACGAGCGCGGATCTCAATACGATCGGCAACGCGGAAGAGCTGCTGATCGCGTCCCTGCGCACCGACGGTACGCTCCGCAAGCCGGTGATCATCTGGGTCGTCCGCCTCGGCGACGATCTGTACGTCCGGTCCGTGAAGGGGCGCAGCTCTGCCTGGTTCCGCGGGGTGCAGAAGCGACATGAGGGTCACATCCGGGCCGGCGGCGTAGACAAAGATGTTGTTTTTGTGGACGAGGCCGATCCTGGGATCAACGACCAGATCGACGCGGCCTACCGCGCCTAGTACCGCCGTTACGCGGCAAGTATCGTCGATAGCATCATCACCCCCACCGCGCGGGCCGCGACCATCCGGCTGGTGCCGCTCGCACGTTAGTGCGAAAAACAATGGAATACGCCCGATTGGGATCAACCGGGATGAAGGTCTCGCGCATCCGCCTCGGTTGCATGGGGTTGGGGGAGGCAGCGCGCGGGGTTCTCCAATGGGTGCTCGACGAGGCAGGCAGGGGCCGATCATCGGCGCGAACCAGCCTCAGCACTGGTTGAGGCTCTTGCGGCTCCCTCCATCCAGCTCAGCCGGGCTGAAATCATGGAGATCGAAGACGCCCGCGTCCCGCCTGCCGTGCTCGGCTATTCGCAAGCGTCGAACATCGGTTTGCAGAACCCTATGGGGGGGTGATCCATGGAATTGAACGCTGCAAAAAATATGCGGAAGGGTGGCGTATGAAATCCTCGGCGAAGAGGCCGGGCCCATTGCCGGCCCAGCCGGGCGCAAACCCCGCCCTTCAACCGGCGGAGCTCACCCCACCCGTCATTGTGGGCGGCCCTCCCCAATTTCCTTTGGAATTTGGGGAGGGCCGGGAGGGGCCTATGCTGTCTCCAGATATCGCTCGATCTCGTAATCGCTGACGCTCAGGCGGTAATCATTCCATTCCTGGCGCTTGGCGCTGACGAAGGCTTCGTAGGTCTCCTCTCCAAGCGCAGACCTGACAACTTCATCCTTCTCAAGTTCGACCAGAGCTTCCGCCAGCGAACCGGGCAGTTCCTTCACGCCCAGCTTCTTGCGTTCCTTCGGATCGAGATGATAGAGGTTGATGTTGTTAAGTGGTTTGGGCGCTTCCAGTTTCTTCTCAATGCCATCCAAGGCCGCCGCGAGCATGACGGTGAACGCCAGATACGGATTCGAAGATGGATCAGGGAAGCGCAATTCGGCCCGCACGGCTTTATCGCGTCCTTCGGTATAGCGCGGAATACGGATCAAAGCCGAGCGATTCTTCTGCGCCCAGCCAATATAGACCGGCGCTTCAAATCCCGGGACGAGGCGCTTGTACGAGTTGACCGTCGGGGCGACCACCGCGGCCAAAGCGCGGGCATGCGCCAGTTGTCCGGCGATGAACGAATAAGCCGTTCTGGACAGATGGGCCTCATCGTTCGCGTCAAAGAATAAGTTGGTGCCGCTCTTTTTATCGAACAGGGACTGGTGGCAGTGCATGCCGGAACCATTGATGCCGAAAACAGGCTTGGGCATGAACGAAGCGGTCAGGCCATGCTGTGCCGCGATGGCTTTGACCGTGTATTTCAAGGTGAACACATTGTCGGCGGTTTTCAGGGCATTCGCAAAACGGAAGTCAATTTCGTGCTGGCCAAGCGCCACTTCGTGGTGTCCCACCTCCACCTCGAGGCCCATGGCATCCAGCGCGTCCATCAATGCGTTGCGGACGACCGCGGCTTCGTCAAACGCAGAAAAATCAAAGTAACTGCCGGTGTCGTGCGGGACCGGATGCACCCCGCCGCCATCGGTGCCTTTGAACAGGAAGAATTCCGGCTCCGGACCGACATTGTAGACCCAGCCGCGTTCATCCAATTTGGCCAGCATCCGCTTCAGGGTTCCGCGCGGATCGCCTTCGAACGGTTTTTCCTGCGGGGTAAAGATATCGCAGAACACCCGGGCGCGTTTGAGTTCGGCCGGTGTCCACGGCAGGACGGCATAGGTCGCGGGGTCGAGCCGCAAGAGCATGTCGCTTTCCTGGATGCGGGCGAAGCCCTCCACGGATGATCCGTCGAACCACACGCCGTCTTCGAGCGCGCCCTCCAAGCCACTGACCGGCATGTCCACGCTCTTGATGGCTCCGGTCACATCTGAAAATTGCAGCGAGATGAACTTGACCTTATCTTCCTTCACACGTGCGAGCAAGTCTTTTGCTTCCATTTCCTTTTTCCTTTCGCTGGATGAATAATAACTGGGACGGACGGATGATCATTAGGCACGGATCGCTTCATCTGCCTCCTTCTTGGCTCCCGTTCGTTTGGAAAGTGGTCTGTGCCCGCTATTAATGAAGACAACAGACCCGATGATGATGGCCGCCGCCAGGAGAATGCGGGGCGTCAATGGTTCACTCGCCAGCCAGCTTCCAAGCAGGACGGCTATTACCGGATTGACGTAAGCGTACGTGGATACCAGGGAGATCGGAGCGTTTTGTAGCAGCCAGCCGTATGAAACGAAACCCACCAAGGAACCGATTGCGATGAGGAATGCCAATCCGAGCCACGAGCTCATCGCAACCGAGGCCAGGTGGAATCCGCTTAGCTCGCCGCTTCCCGCGGCGACGATGAATAACGCGGCGGCGCCCGCCAGCATCTCCGTTCCTGTGCTCATCAGCGAGGAGCTCGGCATGTCGGCATGTTTGCTGTAGATCGAACCGAGCGACCACAGCAGGGAAGCACAAAGCAATGCGATCGTCCCAAGGGTATCGAACTGAGTTGCGGATTGTCCGCTGAACTCCGCCGGTCCGATCAGCAGAAAAACGCCGCCGAAGCCGATCACCAGCCCGAGGATGGCGCGCCAGCCAGGTTTAACACCGCCCGGTCGCAAGGCTTCGAACAAAACCAGCCACATCGGGGATGTGCTGACCATCAGCGCCGCAATGCCGGAAGGGACGCGTTGTTCTGCCCAGGAGACCAGCCCATTGCCGCCCAGCAGCAGCGCAGCGCCCACGATTGCACTAGAGATCCATTGTTTCCCCTTCGGCGTGGGATCGCCCGCCAGGCGCCGCCACGTGAATAGGATGGTGCCGGCGATCAGAAAGCGCAGACCCGCTGCCAGGAACGGGGGGATGGTCTCGACGGCGAATCGAATCGCAAGGTATGTCGAACCCCAGACGATGTATAACGCGATCAATGCGGTCCAGATTTTTGTTCTCACTTCTCTCCAGTGCTATGAACTCTGCGTTCGACTTGCTTCCCAACCCAGCAATGCCATTTTGAGCGGCACGCCGTAACGATAATTCCCGAATCCGCCGACCTTGCGGATGACTCGATGGCACGGGATCAACACGGCGATCGGATTATGTCCAACCGCTGTGCCGACGGCCCGGGTTGCCCTTGGATTGCCGACCTCGGAGGCGATGTGTTCGTAGGTGGTCACCGCCCCGACCGGTATTTGGAGCAACGCTTCCCACACCTTCAGCTGGAAGTTGGTCCCGCTCAAATGCAGGCGCAAGGGGGTCTGCTCGCGCCCCTTCCAATCGAAAATGGACGTGACGAGCGGGGCCGTGCTGCGATGGTCTTCGATCAGCTTGGCTTCCTTCCAATAGGAGACCAGTCCATCCAGCGCAGCGCCTTCGCCCCCCTGCACGAAGCTGAGATGACAGATCCCGCGCTCGGTGGCGCCGATCAGGCATTTTCCGAACGGGGTCGGATGGAAGCCATAGCGGATGGTCAGGCCCGCGCCGCGTGATCTGTATTCGCCGGGCGTAATCGCCTCGGTCGTGACGAAAAGATCGTGGAGGCGGCCCAGACTCGAAAGTCCGATCTGATAGGTGGTATCCAGCAGGTTCTCGGACCGATCGAGCAATTGCTTGGCGCCCTCCTTGGTCAAGTACTGCAAAAATCGTTTCGGACTGACGCCTGCCCAGCGCGTGAATATCCGCTGAAAATGATATTCGCTCAATCCGATGCTGGAGGCCACCTGATCTAGATTTGGCTGGTCCCGATAGTGGTTTTCAAGGTACTGGATCGCCTGTTCGATGCGCAGGTAATCCTCGGAAAGCTGTTTGTATTGAACGAGAGAGTTGTTCATGATTTCTCCTTATGCAGTGTTTCTCAATTTTAGGAACCTCTCTCAGTTCCGCACACCCGATTCTTGCTTTAAATAGAACAGGTATGCCTGGGCATACCCGTTTAATGCGAACCGCCATTAAAAAGAAAGCCCTTCCATAAACCAAACAAACACCGGAACAGGTTTGTGTCACCGCGCCTCCATCTTGTCTCACACATTGCCGTGTGGTTTTCGATGGCGAGCAATAGAGTTTTTTTAAACTCGACGCTCCTAGCGCTATTCTGGAAGGGAGAAAGGAGCCTGGGACAGACTCCAGAGGCATCCGCTGATCGATCCGATTTTTGGACTTCTGTCTTTCAAAAAGTCTTTAGCGCGTCCTTCGCGGGACGGAACCTCCACCTCGTGATCTCGTTGGTATGAGACCCAGCCGCTAATTCTCCGTTGTTCAGTTTTTAACTTGGGCGTGATTTTACACGCGGTGTGTAAGAACCGTCAAGGTAAAAATGCCCCGCACATGCCGTGTATTGCGGAGTTTTGAACCTGCTTTCGCAGGTGGGCCCCGACTCAGAAACGCCGCCTTGGCTCAGGCCTATCGCGTTATTTCTGTGAGACAGATGCCCGATGGAATTGGTGTTGGCTCAAAACCGAGAGTGCAACATCACGAACACGGCAGGGCATGATTCTTATACCATAATCGCATGAGCGTGGGGAGAGGAAAATTAACTGGGGCGGCATTGCAATTGTCTTAAATCTATGCTAAGCTTAATCCGTTATCGGGCCGACCAAACCCGATAAATGATCTCTACCATGGCAACCAGGCAATTTAAGGAGGCAAAGGATGGCATCTGTATTCGGCATTGATGTTTCCGGATGGGTGGATACCCCAGATTGGAATACCGTGGGTAGTCAGGGCGTGAAGTTTGTTTTCGTCAAAGCTTCGGAAAACACTTTTGCTGATTCAAAGTTCTCGCAACATTGGCAGGGTTCCAAAAGCGTCGGGATGTTGCGAGGGGCATACCATTTCTTTCATCCGGAAGCCAATAACGCGGCGCAGCAAGCCAGCGCGTTCATTCAGGCGGTTGGAGCCGATCGCGGTGAACTTCCGCCCGTCCTGGATCTCGAACAGGTCTATGTGAACGGGAATCCGGTTGCACTGCCCACCGGTGAGGCCATGCTTGCCATGATCAAACAATGGCTTGATCCCGTGGAAAGCGCGTTTGGCCGCAAACCGATGATTTATGCCAGCGCCTTTTTCCTGAATCAGCAGGGGGTGAATGCGCCGTGGTTGTTCAACTATCCATTGTGGATCGCGCAATATCCGTATCTGCCGGGTTCAAATCAGCAATATAGCAGCGCGGCGGCCATGCCGATGCCGGGTCCGGGAATGCCTCAACAACCCGCAGGCTTTCAGCCATGGATCTTTTGGCAGTATTCCTCGAAGGGGCAACTGGCTGGATTTTCGCCGTCCCAACTCCTGGATTTCAACTACTTCAACGGCTCTCCCAATGACCTTCTGAATTTTGCATCGGCGGTCACATTGGCTGCGGCGCAGCCCGCTGCCGCTCAAAGTGCGCCGCAAGCCCCTCCACCCCCGGCTGCTCCGCCCCCGCCTGCAGCGCGCCCAACCTACACCGTCCGGCCGGGCGATACACTTTATGCAATCGCGGTCAAATATGGGACAACTGTCCAGGCGATCGCCGCGGCCAATAACATCTCCAATCCAAACTTGATTCGGGTGGGACAGGTGCTGGTGATACCTTCCTGAAATAAGTCTCCGAGTTCCAGAGAACTCGGAGACTTTTATCGTGGATTACTGCCCGGCCGGCCATTGTGGGCAGCTTACCCGATAAGGTTCATCTGGAAAATACTGTTCCCATTCCGCCTGCGTTAAGTTGCGTCCGACCCGCTGGCAGGTTTCCTCGATCAATGACCCCGGATCCAGATCCCATTGAATAATCATATAGTTATAATCTTCGGATACCAGTGTTTTGCCGTCCGGGCTGAATGCCATTTTGGGTACCCAGTAATCTCCGCTAAATGACGAGTACGGCTCATTATAGCCGAGCGGCTCGATCATCTGGCGGGTGGCTACATCCCACAACGCGATGGTACCGTTATTATTGTCATATGCGAGCATTTTACCGTCCGGGCTGAATGCCACGGCGCCCGCCTCGGAATAGGGCGGATCTACCAAGAGCGGCTGACCGATCATCTCCCGGGCGGCCACATCCCAGAGGAAAACGGCATCGTAGCCGTTGGCAGCAGAGGCGAGCATTTTGCCGTCCGGGCTGAATGCCACGCTGGTCACCGTGAACGTCCACGAGGGAAAATAATAATTCAACAGACTCTTAAAAGGCCTGAGAGGCTGACCGATCATCTCCCGGGTGGCCACATTCCAGAGGATGATGGCATTTTCACTGCCCGATGCTAATGTTCTGCCATCCGGGCTGAAGGCTACGCTGGATACAAAATTGCTATGACCCATGAGCGGCTGGCCGATGGGTTGACGGGTGGCCACATCCCATAAGATGATGGTTTCATCGCTGCTGCCGGAGGCGAGCGTTCTGCCATCCGGGCTGAAGGCAATACTGATAACGCTGCCAGTATGTCCCGTGAGAGGTTGACCGATCATCTGGCCGGTGGCCACATCCCACAAGATGACAGTATCGTCATAACCACTGGAGGCGAGCGTTTTGCCATCCGGGCTGAGGGCCACGCTGGCTGGTACCGGACTCGTATTCGGCTTGACCCACTGACCGATGGGCTGGCGTGTGGTCACATCCCACCATATCTCCTCCTTTTGCCCATCACCGGTTGCCGGGCTGAAGGTCATATGGATCAAATCATTTCCCTCGTAGATTTGACGAACATCTTCGATGAGACGACCAAGGTGGTTCTCAATTTCTCTTATCCCAAACAATGTGGGCATATCCCACAAGACGACGGTACCGTCACTGCTGCCGGAGGCGAGCATTCTTCCATCGGGGCTGAAGGCCACGCTGTTGACCTGCCGGGTATGCCCTGTGATGAGCACGCTGTTGGGGGTGGACAATGGCACCCACGCGAGGGTGCCATACCCTGGGCCGGGGGAGCCGGAAACCCCCGCGGTCCACACGGTGATCGTATGGTCCGCGCTGCCCGTGGCGAGTCTTAAGCTGACCGGGCTCAAGGCTACGCTTCGAATGGAACTTTGTCCCGTGTTGAGCGCCCGCCCGATGATGGGCTGGCGGGTGGCGGTATTCCAGGTATCGACGGTACCATTGCCGTTGCCGGAGACAAGATATTTTCCGTCCGGGCTGAAGGCAATGCTGTTAACTCCAGAGACATCTCCCGTTTGCAGTTGACCATTTGCTTGGAGGCTGGGCGCGATCCAGAGGTTAATCGTGTCCCCGCTGGCAGAGGCCAGGGTCTCTCCATCCGGGCTGAAGGCTACACTACTGACGTTAGGATAAAGTCCCGTCAGCTCATGGATGGGCTGGCGGGTGGCCGCATCCCATAAGACCACGATGCCGTCATTGCTTCCAGAGGCGAGCGTCTTGCCATCCGGGCTGAAAGCCACACTGTTTACCTGCTCAGAATGTCCGGTGAGCACCTGACCAATGGGCTGGCCGGTGGCCGCGGCCCACAGCATGATCGTACCGTCGCTGCTTCCGGCGGCGAGCGTTTTGCTATCGGGGCTGAAAGCCACGCTGTTGACCTGCTGGGCATGTCCGGCGAGCGGCCGACCGATGGGGCTGCGGGTGGTTACGTCCCACAAAATGATGGTGCCATCCGCATGGGCGCAGGCCAGCGTTTTGCCATCCGGGCTGAAGGCCACGCTTTCTACGTCAGAAGTATCGCCGTCAAGAAATTGGAGGAGCGCCGGACGAGTTGCAACATTATCCAATAGATCGATTCGCGCCAGACTGGTATCGGCAGTTCGGTCGGCTTCTATTCCCAGCAACATCGCGAGTGGGAAATTTGTGTCTTGAACTGAAATAGACTGCACTGCCAGTTCCCCGGCGCGGGCGGCTGCCGCCTGTTGCCGCGCCCTGGCCGCCAGATTCAACGCTTGAAGTCCAAAGAAAATGCCGACCAGGGCGATGAACAGATATAGGGCATGTTGTTGCAGTTCTGTATCCCTGCGGCGTGCGCTCCCAGCGCGGCCCGCAACGGCCTCTGCTCCGACGGCGTTCGAAAGATCATCATGGACATTATTTTTTTGATCCAATGTACACCTCCTCGGGGAAGCAGGCCGCTCCCAACATGGTAGATCACAGCAGGGCAAAAAACAAACCTGACATTTGTCAGGATGCCAGGTTTAGGGGGCCTAAGGGTACACTCGTTTGATCGTCCTCGGAAATGCAATTGCCTCGCGGATGTGTTCAATGCCGCAGATCCATGAAGTGACGCGTTCCACGCCCATGCCGAATCCCGAATGCGGAACCGAACCATATTTCCGCAGTTCGAGATACCACTTGAAGGCGTCTTCGGGAAGGCCTTGTTCGTGGAGGCGCTTCAGCAGCAGGTCGTGATCGCTGATGCGCTCCGAGCCGCCGCAGATTTCGCCGTAGCCTTCGGGCGCCAGCAGATCCACCGACTTGCATACCTCCGGGCGGCCGGGCCACGGTTCCATGTAAAATGCCTTGACCGCGGTCGGATAGCCGTAGCAGAACACCGGCTTGTCATATTGATTCGTGATCGCGGTTTCGTGCGGTGCGCCGAAGTCGATGCCCCAATCGAACTTGAGCAAGTCCTTCTTTTCGGGGTCGCTCTCCTTTTCGTAGAGCTCCTTCAGCATTTTTGCCGCATCATCATAGGAAATGCGCGGAAATGGCGCTTTGACATTTTCAAGCTTGGTCAGATCGCGTCCGAGCGAAAGCAGTTCGGGCCGGCGGTCACGCAGCACGCGCTGGACAATGTGCGTGATCATCTGCTCTTCGATTTCCAGCAACCCGTCGAGATCGCAAAAGGCCATTTCCGGTTCGAGCATCCAGAACTCGGTCAGATGGCGGCGGGTCTTTGATTTCTCGGCGCGGAAGGTGGGGCCAAAGCAATAGACTTTTCCAAACGCAAAGATGTTGGCTTCGTTGTAGAGTTGGCCGGTCTGCGCCAGGTAGGCCTTGCCTTCGTCGAAGTATTCGGTCTCGAAGAGGGTCGTGGTGCCTTCGGCCGCGGCCGGGGTCAGGATCGGTGTGTCCATCGCGATAAAGCCGTTGGTATCCAGCCATTCACGGGTTGCCGCCATCACCGTGGCGCGGACGCGCAGGATCGCCCATTGGCTCGGCATGCGGATCCACAAGTGCCGATTGTCCAGCGCGAAGTCCACGCCGTGATCCTTGAGCGACATCGGGTAATCGGCCCCGGCGGTCTGCACGATCTCGATTTTCTTCACGCCGATCTCGTACCCGCCGGGGACGCCGGGCGCGCGTTTGTCGGCTCGGACGGGGCCCGTGATGATGACCGCCGACTCCTGCGGCAGGCGCATCACCTGATCGAAGAGCCCTGGGTCGAGGTCTCTCTTGAAGGCGACGCATTGCGCAAAGCCGGTTCCGTCGCGCACGAGCAGGAAGACCAGCTTGCCTTTGTCGGTGCGGTTGTAGACCCAGCCTTGAACGGTTACGTCCTGACCGTCGTATTTTGAAATTTGATCGACACGAATGATTGGCATAAGCGCTCCTCGGGCCCCGGAAATCGTTCCTGGCTGTCCGGGACAACGCGCTCCCGGGTCCCTGATTCCCAATGATCGAATATCGTTATTCCACGATCTTGATATGCAGTTCCTTCAACTGCTTGGGTTCCACGGACGATGGCGCATCGGCCATCACATCCCGGGCGGTCGAATTCTTGGGGAAGGCGATCACCTCGCGAATGTTTGGTTCGTCCGCCAGCAGCATCACCAGCCGGTCAATGCCCGGGGCCATGCCGCCGTGCGGCGGCGCGCCGTATTCAAAGGCCTCCAGCATGTGTCCAAACTTCAATTGGATTTCTGCCTCT
The DNA here is from genome assembly GCA_035515435.1 of Anaerolineales bacterium. Taxonomy (GTDB): domain Bacteria; phylum Chloroflexota; class Anaerolineae; order Anaerolineales; family Villigracilaceae; genus Fen-1038. The sequence continues at coordinate 36,637 of DATJBI010000067.1, read as the reverse complement.
TTCAGACCGAGCAATTGGAAGATCTTGAATTGAATATCGCGGCGATGAATGCGGATCGAACCCGACGCCATCTCGAAGCCGTTGCAGACCATGTCGTAGGCGTCCGAGAAAACCTCGCCGGGGTTCGTCTCGAACTTCACCAGGTCTTCCAGCTTGGGCATCGTGAAAGGATGGTGTGCGGCGTCCCATTTCTTTTCTTCCTCGTTCCACTCGAACATCGGGAAGTCCACGACCCAGGCGAAGGCCAGCACGTCCTGATCCGCCAGATTGAGCCGATCGCGAAATGCCAGGCGCAAACCGCCCAGGGCCTTATTGACCACCGCGCGTTGATCCGCGGCAAATAGGATGAGATCGCCTGGTTTCGCACCGACCCTCGATTTGACCGCTTCGATCTCTTGGGGCTTGATAAATTTCGCGGCGGATCCTTTCGGGCCCTCGGCGGTCAGGGCCAAGGTGGCCAGGCCCCCGGCTCCGAACGACTTCGCAATTTCGGTCAGCTCGTCCAGCTCGCGGCGGCTGTACTCCGCACAACCGCCTGCCACCAGACATTTGATCACACCGCCCCCGGCAAGTGCCGATTGAAAGACGCGGAAGTCGCTTCCGGCAAAGAGGTCGCTGACCGCGATCAGTTCCATCCCGAAGCGCAGGTCGGGTTTGTCGGATCCGTATTTCTCGATGGCTTCCGTGTAGGACAGCTTCGGCCACGGCGAGGCCGGGATGCGCTTGTGCGGCGTGACGGCAGGGATCAGCGCGCTGTAAAGGCCCTCGACCATGGCCAGCACATCGTCGCGTTGAACAAAGGACATTTCCAGGTCGAGCTGCGTGAACTCGGGCTGGCGGTCGCCCCGCTGGTCTTCGTCGCGGAAGCAGCGCGCAATCTGGAAATAGCGATCCATGCCTGCCACCATCAGCAATTGTTTGAGTTGTTGCGGCGACTGGGGCAGGGCATAGAACTGGCCCGGATAAACGCGCGAGGGCACGAGATAATCGCGCGCCCCCTCCGGGGTGGCTTTGAAAAGGATGGGGGTTTCGATCTCAATGAAGCCCTGTTGATCGAGATAATCGCGCATGAACTTGGTCACGCGGTGGCGCAGGATCATGTTTTCCCTCATCCGTTCGCGGCGCAGGTCCAGATAGCGGTATTTGAGGCGCGTGTTTTCGTCGGCCTCATTGGTGTCGCCGTTGTTGACCATGAACGGCAGCGTCTTGGCCGGGTTGAGCACCTTGATCTCGCTGGCGATCACTTCGACTTCCCCGGTCGCCATGTTGGCGTTGTCCATGCCTGGCGGCCGTTTTTGGACCGTGCCGGCGATCTGCAGCACCCATTCAAAGCGAATATCCGCGACAGTCTTCAATGTCTCGGGGGATAAACTCGGATTAATCGTGATTTGGACGATTCCATACCGGTCGCGCAAATCAAGGAAAACCACGCCTCCATGGTCGCGGCGGCGATGCACCCAGCCGGCCAATGTCACCGCCTGGCCGATATGGGCCGGCCGCAGTTCCCCACACGTATGAGTTTTGTACATATTGCGCCTCCGAGATGTTCACCACCGGGCGCCCGGCACGCAGTGTTTCTTCCTTGTGGATACAAAGCGGTCCCTGCTGTTCGGGGTGGCTCCGTGGTGAGAGTGCATACAAAATAAATCGCCCTGCGCTTTTGCGTCGGGCGATTGGTTTGACCGGAGTTATGGATCAAGTTGCAACGCTTCGCCCAACGGCCCGCGCGGGATTATCGTTGTCGTTGTCAGGGTTGTTGCCGGCGAAGTTGAGTTTGCTCTTCAAGGTGGGGGTATTATAGCATAAAGAATCTGGAATGGAGAAACCCCCGGTCGGCTTCATTGAAGGACCCGGTCGCTGGCTTCATCCAGCCTGGCAACTTCTTCTTCGCTTAACTTCCAGCCGAGCGCCCCGGCATTTTGCAGGGCCTGGGAGGCCTTCTTGGCACCGGGGATCGGCAGCGCCCCCTTGCAGATCACCCAGTTCAAGGCTACTTGCGGGTTTGACTTGCCGCCGTGTTCCTGTCCGACCTCGTTCATCAGCTTGAGCAGGGGCTCAATCTTGTTCAGCAGGTTCGCGTAGCGTCCGCCGCGGTTCCCGGGCGGAGGATTCTTCGAAGTGTACTTACCGGTCAGCAATCCCATCTCGAGCGGACTGTACGCGATCAGCCGCACGCCGAGTTCTTTGCAGCGGGCCAGCAGCCCATTCTTTTCCACTTCCCGGTTGAGCAGGCTAAAGTGAACCTGATTTGACGCCAGGGAAATGCTGTTGCGCTCAAGGGTGGAATAGGCGCGGATCATCTGTGACTGATTGTAGTTCGACACGCCGACCGTTCGTGTCCAGCCCTGGTTGACGCACTTGATCATGCCTTCCATGGCTGTTTCCGGACTGAACAGGGGACTTGGCATGTGGACCTGGTAGAGATCCACGGTCTCCATCTGAAGACGTTCCAGACTCCGCTTGAGCGCGGCCGGGACCGAATCACTCGTCAAGCGCCACGGCAGCGGAAAGAACTTGGTCGCGACCAGAACCGGTTGATCAGTTTCCTTCAGGAATTTTCCGGTCATTCGTTCGGAGCGTCCCGAACCATACACTTCGGCCGTGTCCAGGAAGCGGATCCCCTCGGCAATCGAGGTGAGAAACACCTGATGGATGTCTTCATCGTCAAAGCCTTGTCCGTACTGCCAGACAAAGCGGTCTCCCCACTGCCAAGCGCCCAATCCCATTTCGATCGCGTGCAAAAAACGAGTTTCATTGCTAACCATGCTGTTCAAGCGTTCCTCCGGATTACAGCGATCATTGTATCTTAAAATATCGGGCTCTTGTAGCCAGCCGTCACGATTCAGGTTACAATCCGGTGCGCAAATCATATCGAACTGATGGGCCGCGAGGCCCTGCCCGGGCCTGGGTAGGGCTTGGCGCTCCCTGAGTTCAGAAGAGGATACTGTGGCCTCGAATTCAGATGGTGTGTCCGAGTCGCCGATGCAACTGGCCGCGCGGCTGGGCCTGTCCTTCACAAGCATTTCCCTGTTGACGAGGGCCTTGACGCACCGTTCGTATCTCAACGAAAATTCCGATGCGCTTGAAGATAATGAACGGCTGGAGTTCCTGGGCGATGCCGTCTTGGGATTTTTGGTTGGCGCGTGGGTCTATCACCATTGTCCCGAAATGAAGGAGGGTGAGTTGACGCGTTCGCGTTCCGCCCTGGTGCGCAACGAACAGCTTGCCGAATTCGCCCGTCACCTGGAGTTGGGGCGGGCGATGCGGATGGGACGCGGCGAGTCTGCCTCGGGCGGGCGCAGCCGGGATAACCTGCTCGGCTCGACCTTTGAAGCGGTGATCGGCGCACTCTATCTGGACCAGGGCGTGCTCGCCGTTGAAAAATTCATGGAACCGCTGCTGGATAGCGTTAAGGAACGCGTCATTCAGCGTGCGGAGATCTATGATCCAAAGAGCCGCCTGCAGGAATGGGCCCAGGCCGAAAGACTGGGAACGCCGCAATATATCACCGTCTCTGCGAGCGGGCCGGACCATGCCAAGGTCTTTGAAATTGAAGTCTGCATCAAAGGCGCGGCGTATGGCCGAGGCAAGGGACCGAGCAAACAGATCGCCGAACAGATCGCAGCGCAGACCACGCTTGAAGCGCTTGGGCTTTCCAAATAACAGGGTTTTTGTCTGGCGGTCAAGAACATAATCTGAGTTTTCTGCACAAATGCCATTACGTCTAAAATCCCTCGAACTCCACGGATACAAGACCTTTGCATCCCGCACCGTGTTTGAATTTGCGGGCGGGATCACCGCGATTGTCGGGCCGAACGGCTCCGGCAAATCGAACATCGCCGATTCTTTGCGCTGGGTCCTGGGCGAGCAATCGTATCTATTGCTGCGCGGCAAGAAGACCGAAGACATGATCTTCTCCGGTTCGGAGCATCGTCCGCGGGCGGGTATGGCCTCCGCCGAGATCATCTTCGACAACGGCACCAACTGGTTGCCGGTGGACTTTGCCGAAGTCAGCATGGCGCGGCGCGCCTACCGGGATGGCCACAACGATTATTTGTTGAACGGCCAGTCGGTGCGATTGCGCGACATGAATGAATTGCTGGCCGCTTCGGGCCTGTCGGAGCGGACCTACACCATTCTCGGTCAGGGCCTGGTGGATGCGTCTCTGGCCCTGAAGGCGGACGAGCGCCGCCGGCTATTTGAAGAAGCGGCCGGCGTCGGACTCTATCGGGTCCGCCGTGAAGACGCGCTCAAGCGCCTTGAGAACACCCAAAGGAATCTGGAACGCGTTCAGGACATCATGGCTGAGCTGGAGCCCCGTTTGAAAAGTCTCGAACGCCAGGCCCGGCGCGCCATTGAATTCGGCCGGGCGCAGGCGGATTTGCGCGTCCTGCTTTTGGACTGGTATGGCTATCACTGGCATCGCGCCCAAATCGAGTTGAATGAAACGCGCCAGGCGGTGCGTCAGCAGGAAACGCATGTGAATGAAGCGCGGGAGGTCCATGCCGCGGCCCAGGCGGAATATGCCGCCTTCCGGGAAAGGTTGAGCGGACTGCGCGCGCAACTGAATGTCTGGCATCGCCAATCCTCGGAGCTGCACGGCCAGCGTGAATCGGTCAGCCGCGAACTGGCGGTTCTGGATGAGCGCCGCCGCGCCCTGGTCGCCTCGCAGGCTTCGCTTCAGGCGGAACTCGAACGCGCGGGCACGGAAGGGAAACTTGCACAGGAACGCTTTTCTGAAATTGACCAGGAAGGGGCCAGCCTGCAAAGTGAATTCGATGAGGCCGGGAGTCAGCTCCTGCGTGCGCAGCAGGCGCTGCAGGAGCGTCAAAGGGCACGGCGGGCTGCCGAGGAACAACTCCAAGCTGCGCGCGAGACGATCGCTGCCATCCGCACTCAACGCGCGGAGACGCAGGCCCGCCTGGATGAACTCGCGGCCCGCTTTGAATCGCAAAAACAAAAACTGGAGGCCTTCCAGCAATCCATCCGATCCGCCGAAGCAGAAGTTGGAAAAGCGGAACAACTCCACGATCTTTCAGAAGCGCAGCGCCTGCGCGCCGGCGAAGCTCTTCAAAGAGCCATGACGGACCTGGAAAGCAAAAGAAGCGACGTTGAGAGATTGGAAAATGAACACCGCACAAAACTGGAAGAGCGCGTTGCGCGCCAAGCCGGATATTCGCGGGCGCAGGCTCAACTCGATGTTTTGATTCAGGCCGAACAATCCCTGGCCGGTTACGCGGAGGGCGCACGCTTCCTGCTGGATGCCGCGCGGCAATCACGGCTCAGCGCGCGCGGCGCACTGAGCGCGGCGCTCGACGTTCCGGCCGAATTGGAAGCTGCGATTGCCGCGGCGCTGGGCGACACGCTCGATGCCGTTTTGCTGCAGACGGATCAGATCGAACAGGCGCTGCGCCTGCTTGAATCGGGTGAAGCCGGACGGGCGGTTTTGCTCCCGTTGGATGGAAATGTAGATCATGCGCTCGGCCAGCCAGACGACCCGGATTGTCTCGGCAGCGCGGCCGCGCTGATCCACGCTCCGGAAGACTTGCGCCCGGCGGTCCAGCTTTTGCTTGGGAACACGCTCGTTGTGCGCGACCGCGCCGCAGCCCGCCGTTTGATCCGCGAGGTTCCGACCCACGCCCGGATCGTAACCTTGCGCGGCGAGCTTTTTCGCGGCGATGGACTGGTCGTCGCCGGGAGATCGGCCGGCGCCGCGACCTTGAGCCGGCCGCGCCAAAAACGCGAGCTGGGCGAAGTCCTGCAGGATCTAACGAGCCGCCTGGCGGCATTGAACGCCGCGATTACAGAACTTTCTCAGGAACTGGCCCTTGCCCACCGTCAGTTCACTGCGGGCGAGGAGGCGTTGCGGAGGGCGCGCGCTGAATCTGATGAGGCTCAATCCGCGGAGCAGCGCGCGGCCCTTGAGCTGGAGACCGCGCGCCGTCAATGGGATTGGCAGAAATCCCAGCAGGCGGAATTGCAGAGAGAGATCTCGGGGGCCCAGGCCGATCGGGAACGGCTGGCCGCCCTGGCATCCGCGCATGAGGCCGAAGCGCTGCGGGCCCAGGATGCGATTCGACTTTTGACGGGTCAACTGAATGAACTCAATCTGGAGGAGGCCCAGGAACAGGCCGCATACTGGAACACGCGCCTGGCGGTGATTCAGCAGTCGGTTGCCGGGCTGCGCTCCAGAAAATCGGAAAGCCAGCAGGCGCTGGATCGTTTTGTTTCCCAGCAACAGGCTGTTCAGGCGAAGCTGGGCGAGACGGCAAAGCTGATGGACGATTTGGACCAACAGAAATCCATCTTGCGCGAGCGCGAAGGCCTCCAGCATGCTCAAATCGAGGAACTGCGCCTTCAAATCGAACCTGCAGAAGGCGACCTGGAATCTGCCCAACGGGAGGAGGCGCGCCTGCAGGAGGTTGAAGCGAACGCGCAAAGAAACCTGGCCTCGGCCGAGCGCCTGGCGGGACAGATCCAGCTGGATCTGGTGAGACGCGAGGAGGGCCTGGACAACCTGCGCCAGAAGATCATGGACGACTTTGGCCTGGTCTCTTTTGAATATGCCGCGAACATCGAAGGGCCCGTGCCGCTGCCGTTTGAGGGCCTGGTGGAGCAGCTGCCGGTAGTGGTGCAGCTGCCGCCTGATCTGGAAGAACACCTGCTGCAGCAGCGCGCCCAATTGCGCCGAATGGGTGCGACCAATCCAGATGCGAAAAAAGAATACGACGCAGAGTCGCAACGTTATTCGTTCATGTCGGCCCAGGTTCAGGATCTGCGCCAGGCCGAATCAGACCTGCGGCAGGTGATCAGTGAGCTGGATGAATTGACTCGCCAGGAATTCGCCCGGACCTACGAGGCCGTGGACAAACAATTTCGCGCCATCTTTACGCGCTTGTTCGGGGGCGGATCGGCGCATCTTGCCCTGACCGATCCGGATAACCTGGTCGAAACCGGAATCGAGATTGAAGCACGACTGCCGGGGCGGCGCGAGCAGGGCCTGTCGCTGCTTTCGGGCGGCGAGCGCAGTCTGACCGCCATTGCGCTCGTGTTTGCCCTGTTGAAGGTCTCGCCCACCCCGGTCTGTGTGATGGACGAAGTGGATGCCATGCTCGATGAAGCCAATGTCGGCCGCTTCCGCGATCTGCTGGTGGACTTGAGCAAGGATACCCAGTTCATTGTCATCACGCATAACCGCAACACCGTCCAGGCCGCGGACGTGATCTACGGCGTGACGATGGGCCGCGACTCGACTAGTCAAATCATCAGTTTGAAATTGGATGAGGTCAGCGAAGAGATGCTGGGCACGGGAAGATGAAATGTCATTGCGGGCGGCCTATCCCCGCCAGCGCCGACGATGACATTTGTCGCTTGTCATAAAAATTAATCGGGTCTATACTCTCGGAAATGGAGTCTCCATGTCCGACACTGACCTTGCCTCACTTCAAGATGCGATCGATCCTTATCTTGCTTTGGGCCGCTCGGGGCTGTTGCCAGCCCTGCATGCGGCTCAAAAAATCTATGGGTGGATCTCCGAGCCGGTGGCCGTCCAAATTGCCAGCTCCCTGCGTGTGCCCCTGGCGGACGTGCATGGCGTCATCGAGTTCTATACACTTCTCCACAATGAGAGGGTAGGGAAGCGTTTCATCCGCGTCTGCACGGATCAGGCCTGCGCACTCCAAGACGCCGATGGGCTTCTGCACCATCTCTGCTCCCAACACGGGATCAAGGCGGGTCAGACGACGCCCGACGGGGCCGTCACGATCGAAGCGAGTCCCTGTCTTGGGCTCTGCGAACAGGCTCCGGCAATTCTATATGGGGATGAAGCCGAGACGAACGTGGATCTCAAGACAGGCTCCTATGACCTTGGGCGGCCCAAATCCATTGTCGGCGGCTCGTTAAGATTGTTGACCGCCAATTGCGGCACGGGAACAACAACCTCGCTTGCAAAATATGGCGAATATGGCGGCCTGAAAAAAGCGCGTGCGATGAAACGCGAAGAGGTCATCAACGAGGTCAAAGCGTCCGGTCTGGTGGGACGCGGCGGCGCGGCTTTTCCGACCGGGGTCAAATGGGAGGGGGCTGCAAAAGCGCAGGGCTCGCCAAAATATGTGGTCTGCAATGCGGATGAGTCTGAGCCGGGAACATTCAAGGATCGTGTGCTGCTGCTGGACGATCCGCATCGGGTGATCGAAGGCATGACCATCGCCGGATATGCCATCGCGGCCGAGAAGGGATACATTTATGTGCGCGGCGAATATCCCTATATTTTGCCGGTGCTCGAGAATGCATTGCGGGAAGCGCGCAGTGCCGGCTATCTCAACGAAGACTTTGATATCGAAATCCGACTCGGTGCGGGCGCCTATATTTGCGGCGAGGAGACCGCGCTGTTTGAATCCATTGAAGGGAAGCGCGGCTTCCCGCGTGTGAAGCCGCCTTTCCCAACCACCTTCGGGGTCTTTGGCAAGCCGACCGTGATCAACAATGTTGAAACGCTCTGCAATGTGCCGCTGATCATTTCGAAAGGCTCCGCGGAATATCGAAAGATCGGTACAGAGAAATCCCCTGGACCGAAACTGTTCTGCGTCTCGGGGGACGTGCTGCGACCGGGGGTCTATGAAGTGCCCTTCGGTGTGACGCTGCGCGCCTTGCTGGAAATGGCGGGCGGCGTTGCGGACAAGCGGAAACTGCAGGCTGTGCTCTTCGGCGGCGCGGCGGGCGCCTTTGCCACGCCGGCCCATCTCGAGGCCAAGCTGACCTTCGAGGATCTGCGCGCGGCCGGCCTGCCCCTGGGTTCCGGCGTCGTCATGGTCTTCGATGAGCGGCGCGATCTGCGCCAGGCGCTGGCGCGGCTCGGTCATTTCTTCGCGCATGAATCGTGCGGGAAATGTTATCCCTGCCAGATGGGCACCCAGCGTCAGATGGAAATCTTGAATCGCATCGCCGCGGGAAAAATGCGGGAAGGCGACCTGGCGCGTCTGCAGGATGTCGGCTGGACGATGACCGAGGCCAGTTTGTGCGGCCTGGGTCAGACGGCAGCCGGCGCCGTGCTGTCCGCGCTCAAGTTGTGGCCGGAGCTGTTTGTGGCGCCGCACCGAGCGGCGGCTGCTGGCAGCCCAGCCAAACCCGCAGCACGCAAAACACAAAGCCTGAAGCGCGGCAGGGGGGCGCGGAACGTGCGGCAGGACGGCAAAGCCGTGAAGAAGTCGAGGCCCAGGAAGGCCGGGCCTGGAGCGGAAAAGCGATCCACGAGAACGAGAACAGCGCCGACCGCCGCAAAGAAAAAATCGTCACGGAAAACGGCGGCAAGACATTAGCGGTGAGGCAACGATATGACAGATCAGGTTTCTCTAATCATTGACGGGGAGCAAGCCCGGGTGGAAGCGGGGACCACGATATTGAAAGCCGCACAGCAGATCGGTGTGGCCATCCCCACGATCTGCTGGCACGAAGCAACGACCTCCAACGCCTTGTGCAGAATTTGCGTTGTGGAAATCGAGGGCCAGAGACTGCTTCAGCCGGCCTGCATCGTCAAGGCCGCCCAGGATATGAAGGTCCAGACGCGCAGCGAACGGGTGCTGCGCGCCCGCCGGACCATTTTGGAGCTGTTGGCCTCGACGCTGGATCTATCCGACGCGCCGGCGATCCTGACGATGCTGGAAGAATACGGTGCGAACGCCGAACGCTTCCCCGATGCCGAGCGGCGCGAGTCGGAGATCAAAGACGACAACCCGATGTATATTCGTGATTATTCCAAATGTCTGCTGTGCTGGCGCTGCGTGCAGGTCTGCGCCGAGGACGCGCAATATACATTTGCGATCAACTTCAACGGGCGCGGCTTTGAGACCCAGATTGGGACCTTCTTCGATAAATCCATTCCTGAAACAACTTGTGTTTTATGTGGACAGTGTGTCGGCGTCTGCCCGACGGGCGCCTTGAAGCCCAAACGCGAATTCCTCTTGGAGCAGGGCAAGACGCCCGATCAAATCACGGTAATGACGTCGACCCAGCGCAAGCGCAGGCGAAGGAGTTAGTCATGGATCAGCCAACGGAAGAAACGCTGGATCCACAGGATTGGCAGGCCATGCGGGTGTTGGGGCACCGCATGGTCGACGACATGCTGACCTATTTACAGACCGTGCGTGAACGACCCGTCTGGCAGCCGGTGCCGGATCAGGTCAAAGAAGACTTGCGGAAGCCCCTGCCAATTGATCCGCAATCGCCCGAAGATGCCTACCATGACTTTGTCGAGAATGTTCTGCCCTATCCGCTCGGCAATATCCATCCGCGTTTTTGGGGTTGGGTGATGGGCAACGGGACGCCCTTCGGCGCCCTGGCCGAGATGCTGGCCGCCACCATGAATCCAAATCTCGGCGGCGGCAATCATGTTGCCAACCACGTCGAGCTGCAGGTGCTGGATTGGTGCAAGCAAATGCTTGGCATGCCGCTCAGCGCGAGCGGCCTGCTGGTCAGCGGCGGATCGATGGCGAACCTGGTCGGTTTGACCGTGGCCCGCAATTCCAGGGCGGGTTTTGATATCCGCCGCCAGGGTCTGCCCGCGGCCCCCAAACGACTGGTGCTGTATGGCTCCGTGGAGATGCACAGCTCGATTGAAAAAGCCGTGGAGCTGCTGGGCCTGGGGCGTGAGGCGCTGCGGATGATTCCCACGAACGAACGTTTCCAGATCGATCTCGCGGCGCTGGAGAAGACGATCGCCGCGGACCGCACGGCGGGCGCCCAGCCATTTTGCCTGATCGGCAACGCGGGCACGGTCAACACCGGCGCGATCGATCCGCTGAATGATCTGGCGGACCTCGCCCGGCGTGAAAAGCTGTGGTTCCATATCGACGGCGCCTTTGGGGCGCTGGGGGCCGTGTCACCGGAACTGCGCCCGCTCTTGACTGGCCTGGAACGCGCCGACTCGATCGCCTTCGATCTGCACAAATGGATGTACATGCCGTTCGAAGTCGGCTGTGTATTGGTGCGCGATCCAGAGGCCCATCGCCTGGCGTTCACGCTGACGCCGGAATATCTGGCGCACTTCGAGCGCGGCGCGGCCAGCGGATCCCACTGGTTCAATGAATACGGACCGCAGTTGACGCGCGGCTTTCGCGCCTTGAAGGTCTGGCTTTCGATCAAGGAGCACGGGATCGCCAAGTATGGCCGTATCATCAAACAAAATGTTGATCAGTGCCGATATTTGACCCGCCTGATTGAAGCCTCGCCTGATCTGGAGTTGCTCGCACCGACTTCCCTCAATATTGTCTGTTTCCGGTTCAAGACGGCCGGGGGGGCTGAAGCCGCGCTGAATCATTTGAACGAACAGATCTTGATGGAACTGCACGTGCAAGGTATTGCGGTGCCCACGTACACCACGCTGAACGGGAAATTTGCAATTCGTGTCGCAAACACGAATCATCGCTCGCGCCGGGAAGATTTTGAGGTGTTGGTCCGGGAAGTGATCCGCCTGGGCAAGGCACTTTCGGCCTCTGCCCAGGCTTGAAGGAGCAGCCTCGAACTTCATGGGGAAGCCCCGTCTTGGATTGGAGAAAGCTTATGATTCACCCTGATCGGATTATCACTACCACGTGTCCCTACTGCGGGGTAGGCTGTAATTTGCACCTGCACCTCAAAGGGGATCTGGTGTACAAGGTTACGTCGCCCTTTGATTCCCCGGCGAATCACGGCAATTTGTGCGTGAAGGGGCGCTTTGGGTATGACTTCATCCATGCGAAAGACCGCCTGACGCAGCCGCTGCTGCGCAGGGCCGGCCGACTTGTCGGGGCGGCGTGGGATGAGGCGTTGAGCCAGGTCGCAGACCGGCTGCTCGAAATCCGCGAGAAGTATGGTCCCGACTCGATCGGCTTTTTGGTCTCGGCCAAGTGCACGAACGAAGAAAATTACCTCCTGCAAAAGGTGGCGCGTGGACTGATCGGCACGAACAACGTCGATCACTGCGCCCGGCTCTGACACTCCAGCTCTGTTGCCGGTCTGGCATCAACCCTGGGTTCGGGCGCAATGACCAATTCCATCGGCGATATCCATCTCGCAGATGTACTGCTGGTCACGGGCAGCAATACCACCGAAGCGCATCCGGTCATCAGCCTGGAGATGAAAAAGGCCGTACGCCAGCACGGCGCAAAACTGATTTTGATCGATCCGCGCGAAATCGAGCTGGCTGATTTCGCCGCCATTCACCTGCGTCCGCGTTCGGGCACGGATATTGCTTTGCTGAACGCCCTGGCACAGGTCATCATCACCGAAGGTCTGGCGAAGGATGCATTCATCCAGGCCCGCACCGAAAACTTCGAGGCGTTCGCCGCGGCGGTCAAGGACTGCTCGCCGCACTGGGCGCAGGACATCACCGGCATCCCGGCAGATCAGATCGTCGAGGCGGCGCGCGTTTACGGCCGGGCGGGCAGCGCCGCGATCTTTTGGGCGATGGGCATTACCCAGTCCTCGCACGGCACGGACAATGTCCAGGCGCTGGCCAACCTCGCGCTGCTCACCGGAAACTTCGGCCGGCCCGGCACAGGCGTCAATCCATTGCGCGGGCAGAACAACGTTCAGGGTGCCTGTGATATGGGCGGGCTGCCGAACGTGCTGACTGCATACCAATCGGTCGCGGATGAAGCCGTTCGCACAAAGTTCGAAACGGCCTGGAAATCCTCGGTGAAGATTCCAGCCGGGCCGGGCCTGACCGTCACCGAGCTGATGAATGGCGCGCTCGCTGGGAGCGTCAAAGCGCTTTACATCATGGGCGAAAACCCGCTTCTTTCCGATCCGAACATGAACCATGTGGAAAAGGCTCTGCAGTCCATTGAGTTCCTGGTCGTGCAGGACATTTTCCTGAACGAAACGGCGCAGCTGGCCGATGTGGTCCTGCCCGCCGTCAGTTTTGCGGAGAAGGAAGGCACGTTCACGAATACCGAGCGGCGTGTCCAACGCGTGCGCGCTGCGCTTCCCATCAAAGGGGAGGCGCGCCGCGATCTGGACATCATCTGCGATCTGGCAAGACGGTTAAGTCGAACGGACGGTGGATCTTCTTCGGCTGTGATCCATTCCGTGCAGGACTGGAACTATGGCGGTGCGTCCGCGGTGTGGGATGAGATTGCCGCCCTCACCCCGACCATGAGCGGGATCAGTTACGCCAGGCTCGAGCGCGGCGGGATCCAATGGCCGTGCCCCGCGCCCGAGCATCCGGGGACGCCGATCCTGCATAAAGAAAAATTCACGCGTGGGCTGGGCCGCTTTACCCCGCTGGCCTTCCGCGAGCCGGCGGAAGCGCCGGATGCGGCCTATCCGTTCCTGTTGAACACGGGACGCCTGCTGCAGCATTGGCACGGCGGCACCCTGAGCCGGCGGTCGGTCGGTTTGAATTGGATCGTGCCGGAAGGCGAGATTCAAATCAACACCGCCGATGGGGCACGGCTTGGCATTGCCACAGGCGAGCTGATCCGCGTCTCATCCCGCCGCGGCGAGGCGACCGGCAAGGCCCGCCTGACGGATAAGCTGCCGCGCGGCATGGTCTTCATGAACTTCCACTTTGCCGAAATTCCGGCCAACGCCCTGACCGGTGATGCCGTCGATCCCGTTGCGAAGATTCCGGAGTACAAGGTGAGCGCGGTCAGAATTGAAAGAGTATAATTGTGGGCGCGCGCGGAATGCCCTGTGCAGCCTGATGCGCAGGGCATTTTTATTTTCCGATCGGTTGCGGCATGCCGCGTGACAGCTGGTGGCTGGAGGTGTCCTTATGGTTGCGGAAGTTCAACTCAATCCAAGGCGGGTGCTGGAGGATCGCGTGGTGAAAACCACCTGTCCGTACTGCGGGGTGGGATGCACGCTGGAGTTACACGTCAAGGACGATTTTATTTACAAGGTCACATCGCCGTTTGACTCGCCGGTCAATCACGGCAACCTGTGCGTCAAAGGTCGCTTCGGTTACGATTACATTTATCATCCCAAGCGCGTGACCACGCCGCTGGTGAGAAGATATCTGCTGGGAGGAAAACCAAAGCCAGAGCCAAGGCAGCAAGCCTTTGCCGTCAGCACGCACGGCGAGCCGATTGCCGGTTCTCAAATTCCCAGCTCCTGGGATTGGGTGGCAACCGATTGGGAGACGGCCCTGCGCCTCACGGCGGATAAACTGGTCGAGATCTACCAACGCGATGGCCCGGACGCGATGGCAGTTTATTGTTGCGCCAAGGCCACCAACGAGGACAATTATCTCCTGCAAAAGATGTTCCGCGCGATCTTCCGCACGAACAACGTCGACCACTGCACGCGTTTGTGCCATGCCGGATCGGTGGTTGCGCTGCAACAGGCCCTCGGTTCTTCGGCGATGAGCAATACGGCCTCGCAAGTGATGATGAACGACGTGTTCCTCGTCACCGGATCGAACACCAGCGAGAATCACCCGATCATTGCGCTGCAGATGAAGGAGGCCGTGAAACAAAATGGGGCGAAGCTGATCGTTGTGGATCCGCGCCGAATCGACCTGGTGGACTTTGCCGCCTTGTGGCTTCCGCTCAAGCCCGGGACGAACGTGCCTGTCTTCAGCGCCATGGCGCACGTGATTGTCAAAGAGGGGCTCGTCAACAACGCGTTCATCGCCGAGCGCACCGAAGGCTATCCGGAATTCGTCGAGTCGCTGGAAAAGTTCACGCCCGAATATGCGGAAGAAATTTCCGGCGTTCCCGCTGAAGATATTCGCAAGGCGGCGCGCATGTATGCCACTGCGAGGAATGCCGCGATCTATTGGGGCATGGGCATTTCCCAGTTGTCGCATGGCACGGCCAGCGCGATGGCCTTGATCCATCTGGCCTTCCTGACCGGTCAGATCGGGCGCGATGGCACGGGGCTGAATCCCTTGCGCGGCCAAAATAATGTGCAGGGCGCCAGCGACATGGGTGCCATGCCGTTTCACTATCCCGGCTACATGCGGGTGGACGACGAAGACAACGCCAAAAAATGGGAGGCCGCCTGGAACATCGAGCCGGGCGGTCTCTCGCGCCGGCTGGGTTTGACCACGACGGAGATCCTGAGCAATGCACATGAAGGCGGCGTGCGCGCTTTGTATATCATGGGCGAGAATCCGATGATGTCCGAGCCAAATCTCAACGTCGTACGCGAACATATGAAGGCCCTCGAGTTCCTCGTGGCGCAGGACATTTTCATCAATGAGTCCGGGGCATTTGCGGATGTGTTCTTGCCGGCGACTCCGTTTGCGGAAAAAGAAGGGACCTTCAGCAACACCGACCGGCGCGTGCAACGCGTGCGGCGCGCCCAGAAGCCCCGCGGGCAGTCGCGGCCGGATTGGCAGATCATCTGCGATCTGGCCGGCCGCCTCGAGTCCCGGCTGGGACGCGCCACCGCCAAATGGGACTATGCCGATCCCGAAGAAATCCTGCGTGAGATGGCGGCTGTCAACCGCGATTACGCCGGCATCACGTACGAGCGTATTGAGAAGGTCGGCCTGCAGTATCCGGTGCCGACGGCGGATCATCCCGGCACGCCGACCCTCTTCAAAGAATCATTCCCGCGCGGCCGCGGCAAGTTCACGCCGTTGGATTTTGTGCCGGTGAAGGAAGAACCCGATGATGAATATCCCTTCATCCTGACGACCGGACGTTTGCTCGAACACTGGCATGGCGGCACCATGACGCGCAATTCAGCACTGAACGAAGCCTACCCCGAAGCGCGCGTGGAAATTCATCCGGCCGACGCGGAGATCCATGGCATTCGCAACGGCCAGGCGGTGCGTTTGCAGTCGCGGCGCGGCGAAGTCGTGATGCGCGCCGCGGTGACCGAAAAGACGACGATCGGCGTGATCTTTGTTCCCTGGCATTTTGCGGAAGCCGCCGGAAATCTATTGACGAACGATGCGCTCGACCCGCAGGCCAAGATCCCCGAATTCAAAGCCTGCGCGGTGCAGGTCTTCCCGGCGCGCGAGAACGAGCTGGCCCATCCGGAGGTCAGGCTGGAGAGGGGAAGATATTAATTCTTCACCGCCCGGAGGCGGAGAATAAGGAGGAGGACCGACGGCCCCGCCCGGTTCCCGCGAACGCCCCCGGCTTTCCAAAACGAAAGCGGGCCGCCCGGGCAGGGGTCATTGACCGGCTCTGTTCCCAAAGGACTCGTTCAGATTGGTGAACATCGTCTCCGCGGCATAAGCGCGGTCCGTGACGCGCTGCAAGCGTCTGGCCATGCGCGGCGTGAGCACGGCGATGGATTTGCGTCCGTAGAAATATTCGTTGTACAGCCGGTTGGCTCCGTCTTCATCCCAGGCCCAGTTCAGGCGGGTGTACCGCGCGGCATCCAGGGGGCGGCTGTAGCCCCGCAGGGTCTTTTCCTGATCGATGCTGATGAAATGCTCGAAGTAGCTCATCACCAGTTCCCGCAGAGTTCTGTAGACCGGCTCGCGGAAACCGAGATTGACATAGTTGGATTTCGCGACCGCACCCCAGCCTCCGTTGACCCGATAAAGTGCCAGCACATGATCATCGTCTGTATCAGGTTCAGGCACCAGATCCATCAGCAGGGGTTTGAATCCAAGGCGCCACAAAGCCAGCGCCGCGAAGAATCCGCCATCGAGACAATGGCATTGTCCGTCCCGCATCACATTGAGCGCAGAGCGATTGCGTTCCTCGGCGACGTACGGCATGCCGTCCAAACAGGCCTGAATGGCAAAAGGCGTATTGAGTCGGTTAAACTTTTTGCGCTGCTCTTTGGAGAGTCGTGATTCGAACTCGGCAATGAAGGTCATAGTCCTGAAACGTCTCCGCCTAGCCTGATCTGCCAGAATGAATAAATTGTAATCCCATTAGCTCTCCCTTGGCGTTCCCCGTTATGTTACAATTTTGCCGATGGTCAAGCCTCTTACGCTCACTTCGTGGGACCCGCTCATAGGAGAATTGAAATTCAAGCCGTATCGGAGCAAGGTCGAACGGCGCGTCGAGCCCTACTCACCGGGACCGAACGGGCCCGAGTCCATTCTCATCAAAACGCCCTGGGGCGAAGAGTTAATTGCACGGAAGGGCGATTTTCTCGTCAGTGAGTTGGACAAGCCCGACGACAAGTGGCCCGTCAAGGCCGATATTTTTGCAGAGACCTACGTCGTCACCCGGCCCGGTTATTGCGTCAAGCGGGCCTTGACCGAGCTCGTCCCCCTGGTGGAGGTCACTGAAGGCGATGCAGACCGCCTGGTGACGGTCTATTCGCTGGAGGGTGTGGAAACGGTTCGCGCCGGCGACTTTTATCTGGCGCGCGGCGTCAAGGGTGAGATTTGGGCCTATCCAAAAGAGAAGATCGGCGAGGCGTTGGTGCTGGTTGAAGAGGCGGAGAACTAAATCGCTCGGCCCGGGCACCCCCCTCCGCCGAGCTTGTCTTATGGCCCGTCCCTGCTTTGAAAAAGCCGGGCCCGGCTGAAGGCGGTCGAGCGGGCCATGGCCAGGCCGCTCGCGTTCCCTAGCCGGCCGAATCGGCGGAGGTCTCCCGGGCCTCCTGATCCTGTTCCACGGATTGTCTCAGAACCCGGGCGACCAAGTTCTCTTCACCGCCCTTGGCGGAGGTCAACGCTTCCTGCATCGACTTGATATATTCAACGTTCTGACTCCAAAGGATGCTCTCCGTGGATTGGACCATCTGGTAATACTCGGCCGTGCTTCGCTCTTCGGCTCCGAGGTTCTTCCAGTGGTCGGAGATGATTGTCAGCTCCAGGATGACTTTACTGTAGTTGCGTACGGTCGCATCCAGATTGCGCAGCTCCTGCCAGCCGATCAGGGCCGTCGTGGTCGAGGCGGTCAACGCCACCCACAGACTGAAGGCGCCGCCCAGCGCCGCGAGGAACGCACCCGCGCCGCCCGCTGCCAGGATGAACCACTGCAGGCGGATCCGCTCCCGCTGGAACTTGTTGACTTTCTGAGTGTGATAGCCAAGCTGGTTCTGAACGCGGAAGCTGAAGTATTCCTCTCCGTTCAGATCTTTGAAGCCAGGATCGCTCTGGGGATCATTGGCTTGATAGTAGGGAGGCAGTTTTCCTGTGAAGGCTTGCATCACGGCCTGGCCGCCCAGACCGCGGTACACCTGACGCTGGATTTCCTGCAGACAGCCTTCCAGATAGGCGCGGCGGTCGGCGTGATCCTGGAGGATGGTGCGGAAATTATAGATTTCTTTCAGGATCTCCTCTGCGCCGGCCCGGACCGTCAACCAATCGGCGTTTCCGTAAAATCTGCTGCTGAACGCTGCCAGGATGGACCCTAAAATGGGCGAGGTGATCAAGAGGACCTTGAAGATCCAGCTCACAAGGTCGTCGGACTGAAAGGGGTGGATTTGAAGCAGAATCGCAAACAGCGTTGCCATGACCCCGACAATGGATACCCAACTTCGCAGCCGTAGCTGGGAATGACTTCGCTTGACGGCGAAGGCATCGTATTGTGCATATCGCTCCCAGGCAACTGCCAGGAGGGGGGTGACCTTTTCGTTGGTATTATCGTCCATTACGCGATTCCTCCTAAACGAGCAAGAATATGGCCCGCCGTCCAGGCATATCAGTTCGAGTCTGGTAGATCAGGACACAGAGGCCGATAAGATTCGTCAGGGAAATACGTTTGCCATTCGCTCGAGCTGAGATTGGCAGTGAGTCGTTTGCAGGCGGTTGCTTCGAGGTCCTTCGTGGCTGTCATGGGAATCGCTGAGAACTTCCAGATCTCAATGATCTTCTTGGAGGCGGTCGCCAGCAGGCTGCCGTCCCTCGAGAAGGAAACGCTGCTGACCTGATCAATGTGCGGGAGGCGTGCCCTTTCCTCGCCGCTGGTCACATCCCAAATGTAGGCGAACTTTTCGGAGCCACCCGTTGCCAGCCAGTGATCATCCGGGCTGAAATCCACGGCCAGCACCTGGCCGTCTTGTTTTAGTTCAAAGACGGGTTTGGAAAGATCCGCGCCGGCTGCATGCCACAGATAAATACTGCCATTGGTGTTGCCACCCGCCAGCCACACCCCATCGTGACTGAATTGTAACGTGTTGATTCGGCCCGTGCTGTCCAACGTGGCAATCTGTTTCTGTTGGGACACATCCCAGAGGATGACCTGATTCGTGGTTGCGGCGGCCAGCCAACTGGACTGAGGGCGGAAGGCGAGCGCGCTGACGGGCGACGGCTCCTGCAGATCGAATAATTTATTCCCGCCTTGGGTGTCCCACAGCGAAATGATGCCATCGTCTGCGGCGGTCGCGACCAGCTTGTTGTCAGAAGATATCGCCAGGTCATTCACCACGGCGTTCTGCGGGAGATCGAATGCCTGGTTGGTGGGCAGATTCTTCAAGATTGCCTCGTTCAGATTTTTGGTGTTCACACCGATCCACTGCGAATCCGGACTGATCGCCAGGCTGTAGGTCAGGTCCCTGGCGTCGAGCACGGTTTCTCCGTTCAGGCCGGAATGGGTATGGATGATTTGATCGAGCGCAAAGGTTTGCACGGTCTTGGCATCGGTGTTGACGGCCATCCAGGAACCGGAGGGATCGAAGGTCGCGTGATGAACGAGTTCGGGGAACACAACATAATTCAGGCGGGCCGATAAGAAGGAAATGTCCCACACAAATATGTTCCCCGTGCTGTCTCCGGCCAATAGGCGCCTTCCGTCGCTGCTGAAGGAGAGCGCCGAACCGTTCCCGCCCAGGGTGGCCTGCAGCATTTGGGCACCCGAGGCCGCGTCCCAAACGCGGACCGTTTGATCGAACCCGGTGCTGGCGATCCATTGGCCGTCCGGGCTGATCCTGACCTTTTGGGCGAACCCGTTTTGCTGCATGACCAGTTTCTGGCCTCCCGTGATCGTGTCCCAGACATAGACATTGTTATCATCGGAGGCCGTTGCGAACCAGGTGCTGTCCGGACTGAAGGCTGCGTCCTCGACCCAATCTCCCTGTTTAACGGAGTAGCGCTGGCCGCCGGAGGTGACCTTGGCGACTCGGGCCGTGCTGTCTGCGCCTCCTGAAACAACCCATTGGCTGTCCGGACTGAACGCGAGTGCATAGACATCATTGGTATGTTCCGGCCCGAAATAGAAAAATCCCTGATTAAACCTCCACAACATGACTTTTCCGCCGCCTGTGCCGATGCCAACCCACTTTCCGTCCGGCGAAAAACTGATCGCATAGACCGGCCCGGGCTGGCGCAGGTTCAAAGGCTTCTGTTGGAAATTCTGCAGGTTGATGATCGTTGCGAAGTCGTCATTTCTGCCAACGGCCAGCCAGCCGCTGTCCGGACTGACATCCAGGACCCAAACCGTGGCTCCGAAGTCGAAGCGCTGCACGAGCGTGCCGCCTGCGGCGTTCCAGATCCGGACGCTGCCGTCATCGCCGCCCGTAATAATGAACTTGCCGTCCCGGGTATAGACTGCATCTTCGATGGCCTGGTCCTGATGGACACAATAGAGTTGCCCGCCATCAGCCAGATTCCAAACGCAGGCCGTCGTGTCATCGCTGGCTGTTAGAAAGGTCTTGTTGTCCGGGCTGACCTGCAGACTCTCGATTTTTCCCTTTTGGGATGCATGAGCAATGGGAATCGGCATGAGACTGATATTCTGCCGAAGGATATCCTCGGCCTGCGGCGACTGCGACTTCTGCCACGAGTCAATCGCCAGCGATGTGCTCAGCTCCAATTTCCCCGCCTGGCCCTGATAAAGCTTGGCTTCCGCCGCGCTGCGTTGTGCTCTTGCCACAGTCTCATTGGCCTGGGCGATGGCTTGCTGTGTGGCGCGGGCGTCCCCATTGGCCACGGCCGTGGCGGCATTCCCGCGTGCCAGCTGGGCATTGACATTTGCCAACTGCTCGTTGGAGATGGCGATGTTGCGCTGGAAAAGCGCGAGGATTCCCAGCACGACGCTTACCAGGAAAGCCAGCGATACGCCGGTCACCAGATCGCGCTGGCGGCGGATTGCCTGCCTGCGGCTGGCGTGAATGTAGTCGGCCTGCAGAGGCAGGACCTGTTGGCCGGGCCTGGCGGCAGCCTCACTCATCCAGCGTTCGCCTTCATCCAGATCGGCGCCCTGCAGAAGAAAGCTGGCATTGCGTTTCTTGCTTTCCCATTCGACGGCGCGTTGGAGCAGGCGTGTCTGTTCCTTGATCCAGTCCAGATCCGTAGTGATCGCGGTAACCACTTTGGATACTCCGACCTTGAATTGGTCCTGCTTGGGACGCATGTAGATCCAATTGGTGGCGGAAAGCTTCTTCGGCATCTTGGTGCGCTTTTCAGGTTCGCGATGCAGGATGGGGATCAATTTCTTGTTGTATTGCAGACCCAGATCATATTCTTCCGCGCAGACTTTTGAACGGAGCCAGTCGGGTGTGATCACACAGATGAAGGCGTCCGAACCTTGAACGGCTTCTGAAATTTCCGACATCCAGTCGGCGCTGGGCGGAATGCCTTCCCAATCCACCCACACACTGATGTTGTCTGCTTCGAGGCCGGCCACCAGTTTACGGACGAATAGTTTGTCTTTCCTTGAATAGGATATGAAGACACCGCCGTTCTTGGCTTGGTTTTTGTCGGCTGTCACTCCAATTACTCCGTTTCTGTTCCTTGACTCCAAGCGGGATCGAAACTGACCGTTCAGTCATAGCTGTGTCCGTGACTGATGCATGCTTGACTTTCCGCCATGGATCGTTCTGGCAAATCTTGAAAGCCAGAGCGGGTCGCCAGGCGCAGGACTGCTTTTGAAGGTATTTTACTGTGAATTTTCGGAAAAGTGACTATCGATGTGGCGTGGTTTTTAGTGTTCCTGCCAGGGTGACCAGCCGCGACCATCGCGGGCGATCATGGCGGCGGCCTCGGCCGGACCCCATGAACCGGGTTCATAAAGTGACGGAGACGCTTTTTGTGCATCCCACCATTCGAGGATCGGATCGATCAAACCCCAGGCAGTTTCCACCTCATCGGCGCGGGTGAACAGGGAGGCATCGCCGGACAACGCGTCCAGCAGGAGGCGTTCGTATGATTCCGGGATCGAAGTCTTTCCGAACGAGTCTGCGTAATGGAATTCCATATCCACGGAGCGCATGTCGGCGGCGGTGTCCGGCACTTTCGCCTCGAACCGCCAGTGGATGCCTTCGTCCGGCTGAAGATAGAGCACCAGCATATTCGGTGTCATTCCGCCGCGCGCATTGGGAAAAAGAAGATGGGGCGGTTCCTTGAACTCGATGATGATCTGTGAGGTTTTCTCCGCAAGCCGCTTTCCGGACCGCAGATAAAAAGGCACGCCCTGCCAGCGCCAGTTATCGATCTGCAGACGCAGGGCCGCATAGGTGGGGGTGGTGGAGTCCGCCCGGACGCCTTCCTCGTCCCGATAACCCTGGTATTGTCCGAGCACGCTGCGGACCGCCACGGATTCTCCCCGGATGGGTTGGATCGAACTCAATACCTTGACCTTCTCATTGCGTAAGGCGTTCGCCTCGAATGAAGCCGGCGGTTCCATCGCGACCAGCGCCATGAGTTGCAGCAGATGATTCTGAAACATATCCCGCACCACGCCCACGGTATCGTAATAGCCGGCGCGGTGTTCGACGCCGACCTGTTCCGAGACGGTGATCTCAACATGATCGATATAATTCCGATTCCAGAGCGGTTCAAAGATCGTGTTGGCAAAACGCGCCACCAGTATGTTCTGGACGGTCTCTTTGCCGAGATAATGGTCAATGCGATAGATCTGATTCTCGTTCAGCGCCCGGTGGATCTGCAGATTCAGACTGCGGGCCGAGGCCAGATCCGTGCCGAACGGTTTTTCGATCACCACCCGCCGCCAGCCGCCGTTCTCGCTGAGCTGGCCGGTCAGACCGAGCAAGTCAATGATATTGGGGAATATTCCCGGAGGCGTCGCCATGTAATACACCCGGTTGCCCGAGCCGTTCTCCCATCGGCTGACAAACCCGCTCAGATTTTTGAAGTCGGCCAGGTCGGTATAGCGGCCCTGTTGATAGGCCAGATTATCTGCAAATGCATCCCATTCTTCATCGCCATATTCAAACAATGCGAATTGTCTCGTTCCATCGCGCAGATGAGCGCGGAACTGCTCCGCGCTGAAGGCGGTGTTGCCGTAGCCGATAATGTGGAACTTTTCGGGCATGCGCCCTTTGCGAAATGAATTGAACAGCGAAGGGATCAGCTTGCGCTGAGTCAGATCGCCGGATGCGCCGAAAATTACAATGCTGGTCGGTAACTTGTTATTCATAAATCAGGCGGGGCCGCTTCGGATTCAACCTGGCAGACCTCAATCGGTTTTCTTGACCGCGTGTCCGCCAAATTGATTGCGCATGGCGGCCAGCAAACGGGCCGAGAAATTCTCGTCGTCCCGGCTGGCGAAGCGCATTTGCAGAGCCAGGGTAATGACCGGCGAGGGAATATCGTGATCGATCGCCTCCGCGACCGTCCAGCGGCCCTCGCCTGAGTCTTCGACCCAGGGCTGAATGTCGGAAAGGGTCGGATCATCTTTCAAGGCCCGCGCCGTCAGGTCCAATAACCAGGAGCGAACCACGCTTCCATATCTCCAGATCTCGGCGATCTCCGCCAGGTTCAAATCGAATTCTTTCTTCGCCCTCAGGATGTCGAAACCTTCCGCCAGGGCCTGCATCATGCCGTATTCGATTCCATTATGGATCATCTTGACGAAATGTCCTGCGCCGGGCGGTCCCACGCGGCCCCAGCCTCGGTCGGCCGCAGGCGCCAGCGTCCTGAAGATGGGCCGCATCTTTTCCACGACCTCAACTTTTCCGCCGATCATCATGCTGTAGCCTTCGCGCAGGCCCCAGATGCCGCCGCTGGTGCCGCAGTCCAGGAATTCAATTCCCTTTGATTCCAGGAGGGCCGCGTGGCGCAGCGAATCCTTGTAATTTGAGTTGCCGCCGTCGATCACGATGTCGCCTCGGGACAATAGATCCGACAGCTTCTGGATGGTGTCGTCCGTGGTCTGCCCCGCCGGGACCATTGTCCAAACCACGCGCGGCGCGCTCAGCTTGCTCACGGCCTCCTCCAGCGAGTGCGCCCCTTCCGCACCGTTCTCAACGGCGGCCTGGACAGTGGCCGCCGTACGCGCGAAGCCGATCACGCGATGACCGCCGCGCGCCAGGCGCGCCGTCATGTTCAATCCCATCTTGCCCAATCCGATCATTGCGAGTTCCATCTTTGCTCCTACAGGGTTGATCCCAGGCCTGCCGCCGCGGGGCTGTCCAGCATCCAAATTAATTCTCCAGCGGTGGGACGGATGCGTTGCGCAGGCAATCTTTCTGGTTGATATTCGCCGTACAAGACGTTCGCAATCGTTTGGGCCTTACCTGCTCCGCTGACCATAAAGATGATCCGGCGGGCCGCGTTCAAGACCAGCGGCGTCAGCGTGACCCGGTTGGCAGGACGATCCTGATAATGTGCCGTCACTCCGAGGGTTGGCGTGGAGAGCTGCACGGCCGAACCCGGAAAAAGCGAGGCCGTGTGTCCATCCTCGCCCATGCCGAGCAGGACCAGGTCAAAGCGCGGCCAGTCAAGGGCAGCGCCTGCGAAGCGTTTCAGGACGCGGGCATAATCTTCGGCAGCCGCGGCAGGCTCCAGCTCGGATCGGATGCGGTGGATGTTCTGCGCTCGGATGGGGACGCGACTCAGCAGTGTGTCGCGCGCCTGCCGGTAATTGTTTTCCGCATCTTCAACGGGCACACAGCGTTCATCGCCCCAGAACACATGGACCTGCTCCCAATCCATTTGTTGGCGGTACGGAGCTTGCGCCAGCAATTCATATAATCCCACCGGTGTGGAACCGCCGCTCAATGCGACCAGAAACCGGCCGCGCTGGGAGATGGCCCGGGCCGCAGTTTCCATGAATAAGCTGGCTGCGGCGCGGCTGAGCGCAGCCAGATCATCGAAGATTCGAATAGAAGGTTTTCTGTCTTCCATTTTTCCAGATTATACGTCTGTTTGCGGATTTAACTCGCTTGGACTACAATCGCCGCGTGGCCACCCTTGACCTTAAGCGACTCGCCACCCATCGCGCCCGCGCCTCGCATTTGCCGCCTGCCAAACCGCTTTCATCCCAATCCGAGGCATTGCGATTTATCAATGAGCGCGGCTTTGTCTATTTCTGGCCCATCCAGGGCCTCGACCTGCCCAGTCTGTGGGCGGCCGTGGCGGGCGACCGCCCGGTGGCTGCTGCGCATGACGATCCGGCGCACATCACGTGGGGCTGGAAGGACGATGCGCTTCCGAAACGCATCTGGTACTACGGCAAGATCCTGCACCGCAAGGCGACCATGATCTCGCTGGAGGTGGTCCCGTATTTTTATGCACTTTCCCAAAATTTCGGCTCGCCGGAGGAAGATCACCTCCTGGCCTATGAAGAGGGCCGCTTGACCCTGGCAGCGAAGAATATTTATGAGGCCTTGTTGAAGGAAGGTGCCTTGGATTCCATCTCGCTTCGCAAGGCCTCGCGCATGACCAGCGCCAAAGAGTCGGAATGGAACCGTGCCCTCGAAGATCTGCAAAAGGACTTCAAGATTTTGCCGGTGGATGTGGCGGAAGCCGGCGCCTGGAAATATGCATTTGTTTACCAGATCACTGCGCGGCATTATCCTGATCTGCCCGAGCGTGCCCGCCTGATCAGCGAGTCGCAGGCCCGGACGAGATTGCTCCTGCTCTATTTCGACTCGGTGGGCGCGGCGCAGGCCCGGGACATAAATAAACTATTCGGCTGGGGTACCGAGCTGACCTCCCGCTCGCTGACGCACCTGCTCGAAGGGGGCACGATCAGAATCGCCGATCATCCAAAGCAAAAGGGGGAATGGATGGCGCTGGCCAAGTTGTGCCGGGATTGAACAGCCCCCTTGCAACGCCCGCAAATCGAATGCGTATATCTCTGCGGACTTGGCGAAAGCCCCGATTTGTTATACACTGAATTTGCAGAACTCATGAGGAGAACAGGATGAGCAGACAGAACCGTACCCAGCTGGCGCTTGGCGTGTTGATGGTACTGCTGGGCGCCTGGTTTATCGCCGTGCGGCAGGTGCCGGTCTTGAGGCCGTTTTCCAATTTGAACTGGGATTGGCCAGGATATGTGATTGGAGCGGGGGCGGTCCTGCTTGTGATCGGGTTGGTGACCGATGCGCCGCGCATGGCCATCCCGGCGGCAATCGTGGCTGGGATCGGAGGGATTCTGTATTACCAGAATATGAGGGGGGATTGGGAGTCCTGGAATTTCATGTGGACGTTGATCCCCGGCTTCGTCGGCGTCGGGAATATTCTGGCGGGCTTGTTTGGAGACGACCTGCGGCAGAGCCTGGGACGCGGCCTCAACTTGATCGTGATCAGCGCCGCGCTGTTTCTGATCTTCGCCATGATCTTCAAGCGGATCGACATCCTCGGAAATTACGGCGCAGCAGCGCTGCTGATCTTGCTGGGCCTGTATGTAATCGGCCGGGGGCTGCTGCACCCGCGTCGGGGAGGCTGATATGCGTCGCGGAGAGATCTTTTGGGGAGGTTTGCTTGTCCTGCTGGGCGTGCTGTTCTTTCTGCACACGGCCGGATATCTGGCCGGGGATGTGTTCGGCTGGTTCTGGCCGTTCGTAATCATCGCAATCGGGATCTGGATTCTGCTGGGCGGGTTCATCGGCCGCGTCGATTTTAACCGCGTCGAAAAATTCTCGGTTCCGTTGCAGGGTGCGAAGGAGGCCCGCCTCGAGCTCCATCACGGCGCGGGACAGATTGATTTGTCGGCGGGAGCGAATGCTGGGGACTTTCTCACGGGCATCGCAGGGGTTGCGATGGATCATTCCTGGCATCTGGACGGAGACAGACTCGAGGTCAGGATTGATGCGGGCCCGAGCTTCATGCCGTTCATCGGACCGGAAGGCGGCACCTGGCTGTTCCGGCTCGATCCGGACCTGCCGCTGACCCTCGATATCGATGCCGGAGCAAGCCGCCTGAACCTTGACCTGCGTGATCTGCAGGTCAAACATCTTTCCTTTCAGGGCGGTGCCAGCCGGATCACGCTGACCCTGCCTGCCCGGGTTGAAAACATGGTGGCGGACCTGGAGGCAGGCGCGGCCGGCATCGATCTGAATGTCCCGCAAGGCGTGGGCCTGCGCCTGCGTTTGAAAAGCATTGGAACGCTGAAAATCGACGAGGGTCGTTTTGTGCCGCGGGAAGGCAGAGCCTATCAATCTGCAGATTATGACGGGGCGACCTATCGCGCCGAGGTCACGATCGAAGGCGGCGCGACTTCGATCCGAGTCAATTCGGAGGAACCATGAGCCGCACGAACCTGCGCTTCTTCATTGGCGGCGCGCTGATTTTGCTGGGCGTTCTGATGTTGTTGCAGCGCCTCAATATTTTCAGCGCGGCCCTGGACATTTTTTGGTGTCTGATATTTCTTGCCGGCGGTGTTTACTTCTTGTATCGTTTTGCGCTGAACAACGGTGATGAGTGGTGGGCGTTGATCCCGGGCTGCGCGCTGCTCGGCGCGGCCGCGTCCACCGTTCTGCCGGAACGCTGGTCGGGCCTGGCGTTCCTGGGGCTCCTGGGGGCAGGCTTCTTTGCAGTTTATCTGACCGGCCGCCAACGTTGGTGGGCAATCATCCCTGGCGGGGTACTGGTCACGCTGGGATTTACGGCGGCCCTGACGAATATGGATGGCGCTCGCCAGACGGGCGGCTTCTTCTTCCTGGGTCTGGGCTTGACGTTCCTGCTGGTGGCCGTCCTGGCCTCCATGCCATGGGCCTACATACCGGGCGTGATATTGTTGTTGATGGGCGCTGCACTGGGATACCCGCCAATGGCAGGTGCGCTCAACTACCTTTGGCCCGCCGCATTGATCCTGATCGGCCTTTTGTTGATCTTGCAATTTACGCGATCCAAATAAACATCCGGTCCCTGCGGTTTGGCAGGGACCGGATCGAAGGCAGCTCTCCAGCAGTCATTCTGATTTCTGTTTTCCCTGCCTGGCCAGGTTGCGATGCAGGATGGCCTGCACCTGTTGACGGGAATCCTTCCAGCGGACGGCGACCGCCTCCGCCAGCCGGTCGAGCATCAGGGCTCCCAAATCAGGATGATCCCGGCACAGTTTTCTTAGATCCCGCCCGCGTATCCGCACGGCCTCGATTCCGGTTTCGCTGCAGATCCCGGAGGTGTAGGCGGAGCCGCCCACAACCGATGACCAGCCGAAAACATCGCCGGCATGCAGACGGGTCAGGACAATCTGCGCCCCATCGTAAGGTTTGAATGTCAGAGCTACGGTGCCCTTGATGAGCAGGTATAAATGGGTGGCTTGATCGTTCTGGTTGAAAATGATTTGATTGGCGGGGCAGGCGAATACTTCGAACAACGGCGTGATCAAATCCAATTGTTCTTGATTGAGATCCTGCAGCAGCGGAATTCCCTTTAACGTGTCCAGCATGTATGTGCATCTTATCTCGGAGTTGGGGTCGTTTTATAGTATCAAACTTCCTGATTGCATGGACTTTCATCCTTGTTTGCATATGACGCCGTAATAGATGAGTTATACTGCAGGTAATAGAATCCTAAGACGATCCTTCTCAAGACCTGAGTGGTAAAATGTCGCCTCGCTCTTCCCATGTACTTGGCCTGATTGTCCTGGGCATCGGTTTGATTTTCACCGGTTTTGCCGCGTACGCACTGATCGGGCAATCCCGCCGCGATCTCAACGCGGAAACACCGACGGATTTTTCGGCAATCCCGGCGGCGGTTCAGATCCCGGCGCCGGCCTTGACGCTCAGCGATATTCACGGTTTTCGGCATTCGTTGTCCGATTATCGCGGACGGGTCCTGCTCGTGAATTTGTGGGCGACCTGGTGCCCGCCCTGCCAGGCTGAGATGCCGAATCTTCAAGAATTCTATGATCAACACCGGGACGAGGAATTTAGCGTGGTGGCCGTGGAGGATGGCGACCCGGCCCCCGACGTGATTTCGTTTGTGCAGCAGCATGCCCTGGATTTCTCAATCTGGCTTGACCCGACCTATCAGGCGACGGACCACGCTTTCAAGACGATGAACCTGCCGAGTTCCTATGTCATCGATCGCCATGGGGTCATCCGATTGGAATGGGTGGGTGCTATCAGCGAACAGAATCTGGAAAAATACGTTGAACCTCTGGTCAAGGAGTGAGGCTATGAAGGCAAAAGTGATCTGGCAAAAAGAATTGCAGTTTGTGGGAACGGCTGACAGCGGATTCCCGGTAAAACTGGACAGCCATTCAAGCACCGAGACCGGCGTGGGTCCGATGGAAATGGTCGCCATTGCGCTCGCGGGCTGCACCGCCATGGACGTGATTTCGATCCTGGTCAAAAAGAAGATGGATGTCACCGGCTTTGAAGTCAAGGTCAATGCGGACCGTGCCGGCGATCATCCGAAGCGTTTTACCAAGGCTGCGCTGGAATATGTCGTCCGGGGCCACGGCGTGGATGAAGCCGCGGTTCGCCGCGCGATCGAGCTGTCTGTGACCAAATATTGTTCGGTTCACGCCATGCTTAAAAGTTCGTTTCCAATTGCCTTGACATATTCAATCTATGAAGCTGATAAACTGGTTAAGGAGGGAACCTACCAGCACTGATGGAGCCGCGGCGCACGGGGGGTGCCGTGATTTTCAGGGGCCCGCCCCCGATTTGATCTGGCTCTTGAAATCAGAACACTGGCATGCCGTGACCGTGGTGCCATTGCGGGTCAACGTGCCCTGATAAGCCAGCGCGCCGGCGTGCGTGATCCAGCCTTCGAGGTTGAAGGCCAGCGGGCCGTCTGCCAAGATCCATTCCCCGTTATATTTTCGCGCGATGTGAACGTGGGTGCCGGTCACTTCGCCGCCCTGACAGGACGGATAACCGATGAAGTCACCGGCCTGTAATTGTTTTCCGACCGGAGCCCGCGTTGCGCCCGCCAAATGCAAATAAAAGATCACCCAGCCGGTGCGCTCGTCACCGTCCTCGTCCAAATCCAGGGCCAGTCCGTCGATGCTTGAGCGAACCACTAATCCGTCGGTTGCGGCGACGGCGTAGTTCTGAGGCTCCACCGTGAAACAGCCGTGAAACTCGGAGGGAGGCGCAAAGTCGACCGCCGCAAAAGGTTCTCCCGAGCCCCAACCCGTGTGAGGGCCGCCGGTATATGTCCAGGTCTCATTGCGGGCAAACGGCAAAAGCATGCTGGGTTGTTTGAGGCTTCCCGGGATCAGGACCGAGTTGTTTGCCCACGGATCCCCAAACAGATCCCTGTACGTTTTGGACAGGCCGTTCGGGCCGACGGCGCGATCGTAGTTGGATCCGTAGAGGAGCTGCGCGAAATAATATTGGATCCCAACCGATGCCGCGTTCAACCACGGATCAGGGCGCACGATGGTTTTGTCGGGTCGCTCGAATTCGATCAAATTCCCGGCGCGCCATCCGTAGTAACCGTTGTTGAGTGTCTGGGCGGCAATGATGAGCTGGTAATAGACCGTTTCTGAATAAAGCACGTCGAATCCGAGGATGTAGGGCTTTGGGGGTTGTTGCGGCCGGCTCAATGCGCCTGCCTGAAATTCGAGCAGCGCCAGCAACAGCCGCGGGCTTACGCTGTAGTTCGTGGCGACGTAATCCACGATGCCCGCACCCGTCCGATACTCGCCGCCCGCGTATCCAACATAATCTTTGAGCCATCCGGCATGGGCCGCCACAAAGGCCGAGGTGTTGAATCCGATCAGCGTGGGTCCGTTGACGAAGGCATTGTCGGGGATGGTTTTATAGGAGGTGCCCCATAGTTCACGATAGTAAATCGGAATCTGCATCGGCAGGCCGGGCGGCATGGTGGTCGCATCGGGCGGAATGATGGGATTAGCCGCCATGATCTCTGCGACCGTTGTATTGAAATGGGAGGCCAGGGCGGGAATCGTATCTCCGGTCTGGGCGATATAGTCCACCAATTGGCCCGGTTTGTAGAAGGGACGCGTCGGGACGGCAGTCGGATTGTTCGGGATGGGCGAGGAAGTGGTTGCGGAGAGCTGCGGTGTGGGCAGTGTCGGACCGAGGGAAGTGCAGGCTGTTAATGCGAAAAGAAGTCCTGCGGCCAGAGGGCCCGTCAGCGGTCTAATCATTCGGACTGCGGAAGATGATGGACTGGGATTCCCCAAAGAGATTTGCGCTGATCGTCTGTCCATTTTGCGTCATGGTCCCGGGACAGAATCCATCCTTGCAGGGCTGATTCCCGGCATGCACGGTCCATCCGCTCAGCACCATTGGAATCGGACCGCCGGCCGGGATCCATTCACCGTTATATTTGCGAACGAAATGCAGATGCGTGCCGGTTTCGTAGCCGCCCACGCAGGCGGGATGGCCGATGTGGTCGTTATGATTGACCCATGTTCCGACCGGGACGCTGTCGGCGACGGCGATGTGCAGATATACCAAATCCCAGCCGGTCTGTTCGTAGCCGTCCCCGTCCAGATCTTCGACGACCACTCCGTTTTCAGAGCGGACGATCAGGCCGGGCGCGGCGGCCTCCACCCATGCGGGAGAGGCGGCGCAGCCCCCATGGTCGCTGGTTGGGGCAAGATCGATGGCCGCCATTGCGCCGAAAGGCAACCAGGCCCCGTGAGGCCCGTTCGTGAAGCTCCATTCAAAATGAGGTTCGAACGGAAGAGTCAGCTCGGGCTGAGTGAGGCCGGGCGGCAGGATCGGATTGGTGGCATCGCCGCGCGACCACGGATCCCCGAACATGGCGTTGTACAAGACCGAAAAGTCCTGATTGGAATCGATGATCTGAGACCATTCGGACTGACTGTGGAGCTGGGCAAACAGATACTGAACCGCAACCGTGCCCGCATTCAGACGCGGATCGATGCGCAGGCTGGTGCCGTCTGTAAATGTGAGCGCCGTCAGTGTGCCGGCCCGCCAGCCGTAGTAGCCAATGGACAATTGGTCAATCGCCCACTCCAGCTGGAGAAACAGTCCCTTGGTTAACGGGTTTTCGTAGCCCATCGGATAATCCGAATGCAAGGCATCCAATGGCTGGCTGCGCACCCAATGGCTTTCATATTCGAGCACCGCCAGCAGAAGCTGGGGGTTGATCGAATCTTCATACGCGGCCCGTTTGATTTCTTCCGCGCCCGTGGTCCAGGCAGTTGAACCAAGATATTCGCGATAATTGCTCAACGTGCCGCCGGCCTGAGCGATGTAATCCGCAATGTCAAAATTTACGGAAGTGGCCGAAAAGATCAGATCGCTGTCGGGAATGATCGGGATGTTCGGAGTGGTCGGACCCGTGATCCGTTTGGGAATGATGAGCAGTGTGCCGGGATTGATCAAAGCGCTTGCAGGCAGGTCTGCGTTGGAACGGACATCGGAAAGGCTCACGTTAAATCGGGCGGCCACTGCCGGAAGCGTGTCGCCGCTTTGGGCGTAATATAACAATGTGGGAACATCGAAGGTGGGCAGAAGGGCCGTCGTCTTTGCATCGGGAGCGTTTTGAGTTGGCAGGGGCGTGGACGTCTCGACCGGCAGGGAGGTCGGAGTGAAGGTGAAGGTGGCCGTAGGGCGCGGTGTCGAGCTGGGGGTGTCGGAGGCTGGCACGGCCTCGCTCGGCAGGGGCGACGGCCAGGGGGGGATTGTGCTTTCGGCGGTGGGAGTCGAATAGGTTCCCCATAAAGAAGGTGTTTGCCCGCAGGCATTCAATAACAGGAATGTGATGAACAAAATCGGCAGGAGGCGTTTCACAATGATTCCGTCCGCCGAATTATACCTGTATTGATTAAATTGGAATGTGGGGAAAATATGGTAATGTCATGGCCAGCTCAGGCGCTGCCGGCCCGGCAGGCGCGCCGCCGCCCTTGTCATTCCAAGGCTCGCCGCGCCGCGCCCTGCCAGGCCTATCTTGAAATTTGATTCGAATCGCTGATGCCTTCCGCCGCTTCCAGCGTGACCGAGCCGCGTTTGAGATATCCATCGTATTCGGTTCCGTTCCCGCTGGAGACCCAGCCGTCCAATATGAACGGAAGATCGCCGTCCGCCGCGATCCACTCGCCATTGTATTTGCGGACGAGATGAAGATGGCTGGCGTTGGCGATGCCACCTTCGCACGAGGGGTGTCCGAGGCGGTCGCCGGCGTAGACATACGTCCCCCCCTGAACACGGTCCTGCGCGGCGACATGCATATAAAGGATATCCCAGCCGGTTTGCTCGTATCCATCGTTATCGAGGTCTTCCAGCACGGCGCCGTTTGAAGAGCGGACGATCCAGCCGTCCGCGACGGCCGTTTCCCACTCGCTGGCGGTTGCGCAGGCTTGGACATCGGTCGGCGCAAAATCCAACGCACCCCAATTCGTGCCGGAATCCCAACTTTCATGCGGACCCGCCGTGAATGCCCAGGTCACACCGGGTTCGAACGGCAACTGCAGCCTGGGTTGAGTCAGACCGGGAGGAATCAGCGGCTCGATCGCGTAATCGAACGGACTGCCGAACAGAAAGAAATACGTTTCAAAGAGCCCGAAGGCATTGACATCCGTCTCCCACGTTTTGCGGTCGTCGAGCTTCGAAAAGAGATTCTGAATGCCGGCAGTTCCGGCGTTGATGGTCGGGTCAATCGGCACGATGCTGCCATCACCGGCCAGCACCCAATTGGCCACCTCATTTGACCTCCAGAGATAAAAGCCGCGGTTAAGTTCGTTGGCCGTCCAGGTCAGTTGATGATACAGGCCCACATGATTTGGTTCGTTAAAACCCAGGGGATAGTCGAGCGTGGCAGGGTTGGGGTCGGTGACCCATCGGCTTCGATATTCGATCAATGCCAGCAGGAGGCGCGGGTTGACGGAGTAGTCCTGTGCCACCTGGGTGATGATCTGGGCGCCGGTCATCGGCTGGCCGTTGATGTCCGGCAAGGTCGGGTCGCTGATGGCCTCGGTATAACTCGCAAGATATCCATGCTTGTCCTGGATATAGGCTGCGACATCGAATTGCGCGCTGGCCGGTCCGTAGACCAATTCGGAATCGGGAATGATCTTGAACGACGATCCGATCTGCGCCGGCAGCGGCTGCGGCACATTGAGCGTTTGTCCAACCGCTATCAAATTTGGATCGCTGATGCCGTTGGCCTGTTCCAGTGCCTCCACGCTGATGCCATATTTCTGGGCAATATCGCCGAGCGTATCTCCGTCGGCGACAGTGTATTGCTCCGCATTCTGACGCAGGGTCGGCAGGGCATGCGGCGAGTCGGCCGTGGGCGTGATCGGCGGCAGGTTTGGGTCGCGCGGCGCAGGCCGTGTGACCGATAGCGCAGCACGGGTTGGTGTTGGACCCGGCGTGCGTGTCGGGGATGGAATCGCGGTTTGATCAGCATTCGGCGTAACGCTCAACGGCACGAACGGATTGTAGGTTGGAGACGGATTGCTTGAGTTGGAAGTGGATGAGCAAGCCGCCAGAATCGCGATCAGGATCGCCAATATGCTCAATCGTCGAGGAGCCATAGCGGCGATTCTACCAAAGAGTCGGAATGCTGACTGACGAACTGCGCCACCAAGGGCGTTTATTTCAGGGTTGTTTCAACAAATAGGGGGGAGAGCCTTTTTTCGAACCGGATTGTCTGGCGGAGATCAGACGGCCTCCGATGGAAGGGTCTGCGCAAAGCAGCGGTGCACAAATGGTCCAAAATCAGGATCCACTGCGCAGGCGGACGAACGAGGTCTGGAAATGGGACCTGGTCCTTCCGCCCCCAGGATCTGAGGCAAAGCAGCCCTGCCGACGCGGCCGGTGATCGAAATGAA
Source organism: Anaerolineales bacterium (assembly GCA_035515435.1). Lineage (GTDB taxonomy): Bacteria > Chloroflexota > Anaerolineae > Anaerolineales > Villigracilaceae > Fen-1038. The sequence continues at coordinate 1,877 of DATJBI010000067.1, read as the reverse complement.
GGACCGGCGATAAAAGAACCGATCAGGCCATCGGGTGATTGGCCTTTTCAACTCACTCGTTGCAAGTTGGTGTACACATTAAATCGATTCCGCCGTGCATACCCGATCAATGTAATCCCATAGTGTTGCGCCATTTCGATCGACAGCGAACTGGGCGAGGTGCGCGAGATCACGATCGGCGCCTGCAGGCGCGCAGCCTTTTGCAGCATCTCGGAACTGATGCGCCCGGTCGAGACCAAAATGCGCGTCTGGGGCCACACATCCTTCATCAAACACAATCCCGCGATCTTGTCGAGCGTGTTGTGCCGTCCGATGTCATCCGCCGAAAGCAGGACTTTTTCTCCGTCGCTGAGGGCCGAGGTATGAACGCCCCCGGTCTCGCGGTACAGATCCTGGGCTTCCAGCAATATTTCGATGAGATGCCCGATCGTCTCCGGAGTGACTTTTGGCTGGTCTGCGTTCAGAGACACGTTGATGCGCGCCAGGGTCTCGACCGCGGTCACGCCGCCGGTGCAACCCGAGGTTCTTCTCCACGATTTTGGTTGTTCCGCCTCGTGACTGAGCCATACATCCACATTATCGCCGTGCTCGCAGACGCGCACATCCGCGACTTCCTTCCAATTCTCGATGAGGCCTTCGTTATAAAGAAAGCCGACCGCCAGCGCTTCGAGATCAACCGGTGTGCACATAAAGGTCAGCCACACTTCACCGTTGACCGTCAGCGAAACCGGCGCTTCGACAATGGTCTCTGCATCGAAGGGCTGCCACTTTTGAAATTCAAATCGTTCGTAATGGATGGATTTTTGAGGCGTGAGCATTTGTCTCCAAGGTGTACGTCAAACGGTATCCCAGTCGGGGGGTAGTTTGGGTGCGGGCCAACCCGGATCGGGACACCAATCCAGCCACGGGCTGTTGAAAGGGTACTGTCGTTGATCGAGTCTTTCCAATACCTCTGATTTTGCGGCTTCCACTTCCAGCATCCATTCGCTCGAGATAATACCCCCCTCGATTGCCTTTTGGTAATCATCCACATCTTTCCACTCATAACTGAAATCGGGTCTGACCACCAAATCAAGCTCCAAGTCCAGCGCGTCGACCCCACAATGACTTCGCTGGAATGGCAGCTGGAAATTAATGTAATAACACAGGAATGCATTGCTCCCCTGATCCCAGAAATAAACGGTCGCGTAATATTTTTGCGGCTCGAGCAAATGTAGAGTGCGGGTGGTGTGCCAGATGTGTTTGTCCAATTTCCAGGGCCGGTCTTTGAAATCCCAGCGGCGCTTCCCATTCTGCTTTCCCTCCGAATAGCCTTCGGGCACGAAACCCTCCGCCCCTGGCAGGAGGGCCAACACAAGCTGCTCGGGCGAATCCTTGACAACGAGCATGGGCAGCGCGTGCCAGACCCGTTGATTGTAGATTCCTCGCCACGCAACCACCTCCCCTGTTCTCCAGCTCTTTGACATTCAGGCCTTCCGCGGCTCTCCCGACTTGCGATGGGCACTATAAAATCGGACGGGATCCGATTGAAACGCGCCCAGACAGGAATCGGTGCAAAAGTAAATCCTGCGCCCGCGATAGTCGGCGCGCGGGAAATACTCCGGATCGGTATTGTGAAAGACTCGCCCGCAGAGAGTCACAAAATGTGATGAGCGGACCTCGACCAGCTTTGATCTGTTCATGATGTTCCTAATGGTTTGATTGTACTTCCATCTGGTTGTCGATGGCATTGCGCAGACGGCCTGTGTGGCTGCAGGAGCTCGCCGGGCCAGCTCGCGCGATGCATTTCATTCTGCCCGACCCGGGCCCGCAATGACCTTCCATCCGTTTGACGCCAGGCGCCCCACAGTTTTTACGTATCTCGGCCGAGGCACTCC